>NZ_CP109073.1:2267500-2567500 GCF_035917415.1 Streptomyces sp. NBC_01803 | reverse complement strand
CGGTGTCCGTGCGGCGTGTCGTGGGCCAGCCGACGGAAGGAGGAGGAGACGACACCGGGCAGCACGAACCGGTCCGGCACCGCCTTGGCCCCCACCCGGAACTCCATGACTTGCGGGAAGGGCACGTTGCCCACCGGGTCCGCGTCGCCGGGCGCGACGTTCGGGCCGACGTTCACCAGCCGCAGCGTCTTGCCGCGCAGCGCCCTGAAGTCGATGAGCAGATCCATGCGTTCGGCCGGCGCCACGCTCAACCGGGGGAGGGCGGCGTCGAAGTCCACCGGGACCGCGCGGGGCAACAGCCCGCCGTCGGAGCCGATCTGCTTGATCGCGCCCCGCACCGGCTGCCCCGTCTCGTCGAGCAGCACGAGGTCGAACGTCCGCGCGCTCGCGCCGTTCAGCAGCCGGAACCGGTACCAGCGCGGCTCGACCTCCAGATGCGGCCACACCACGCCGTTGACCAGCGTGTAGGGGCCGGTGAAGGGAATGGTGATGCTCTCGCCCGACTCCGGGTCCGGGAAGGGCAGGCTCGGCACCTTGTAGAGCAGCTCGCCGGTGGGCTGTCCGTCGCCGCCCAACTCGAAGTTGCGGTCGGCCAGCACCAGCGGGATCTCGTGCTTCCCGCTCGGCAGGTTCAGTGCCTCTTCCTCCTCGTCCCGGACCAGGTACATGCCGGCCAGCCCCGCGAAGACGGTCCAGCGTGTCACGTTCAGCACGTGGTCGTGGTACCAAAGGGCCGTGGCGGGCTGGTCGTTCGGATACTCCGACAGCTGCGCGTCGCCGCGCGGGACCCCGTTCTCCGTCCAGCCGTCGTTGCCCCCGCCCGTGACCGCGCCGTGCAGGTGGGTGACGATCCAGGCCGGGAGGTCGGCGACCTCCTTCGTCTCCGTGAAGTCGGTGCCCCGGCCGGGCACGGCGCTGGCCGGCAGCCCGCCGTCGACCAGCGGAGCCACCCCCGCCGCCGCGGGATACGGGCCGTCGATGAGGTTGGTCCAGGCGACCCGGATCCGCTGCCCGCGTCGCACCTCGATGGTCGGCCCGGGGAAGTACCCCTCGTACGTCCAGACATGGGTCGGCGCCATTTCCGAGTGGAGCCGCACCCAGGTCGATCGCAGCGCGATCTCCATCTGCTCGCGCCCGGGGCGCAGCGTCGGCGGAATCCGCAGCGCGTCCAGGAACGGGGTGAGTCCGCCCACCTGGTCCACTAACGCTTCCTGAACGGTCGCCCCGCTCTCCGGCGAGCTGCTCTCCTCGCCGGTTTCCGGTCCTTCGACAGCCGTGTGGTCGATGATGTCGGTCACGTTCGATCCCCGTGTAAGTCCCCCATGCCGTCACCGACCGAATTCGGCGGCAGCTTCACCCCCTACGACCCCCCACCCGCCCCCGCGGTTGCCGGGGAGCGGGCGCGCGGGCGTGTCTCCCGTCATTCCCGGCCAGTCCGGGGCCACTTGTCCCAGCCGCCCCAACCGCCCCCACCTCGCGCTCTCCACACGACCCGACCCCATTCCGCACGTCACCCGCACGCCAGGAATTGGCCAGAACCTCACCGACGGTCTCAAGCCATCAACCGTCCCCAGGGCGGGAGTTCACGATCCCCGGGGCGAGGAGCCCGGAGATCCGGTCACCCAGCACGGGCGCGACGGCCTCCGCGTACGCCGCGCTCACATGGTTGTCGTCGCGGTAGACGAAGGTGTTCCCCACGACCACGGGACATTCGCCCGCCGCCGTGCACAGCCAGGCAGGGGATCGATCACCAGCACCCCGGTCGAGCCCGCGGCGCCCCCGTCGGCCACCGCCACCGCCACCGCCACCGCCACCGCCGCCACCACCATCGCGCCCCTGCCCCCCGCCGTGCACGGCCAGGGCAGGGGATCGATCACCGGCACCCCGGTCGAGCCCGCGGCGCCCCCGTCGGCCACCGCCACCGCCGCCACCGGCACCGGCACCGGCACCACCATCGCGCCCCGCCGACCCCCACCCGTGGGTCGGCCGGCTGGCGACGGACGGCGGGCCGTGGTCAGCTACAAGGGCGAGCCCGGAGAGTTTCCCGCACACCCAGTGGTGACCCATGGCTACACAACTGTCGCTTTCCGTCATCATCCTCTGCTGCAACGTCCGCCCCTTCCTGGCCGACGCGGTGACCAGCCTGGCCAACAACGCGCGGGACGACTTCGAATTCCTCTTCGTCGACGACGCCTCCACGGACGGCACCGCCGAAGCCCTCCGCGCCTCGGCGCACCGGCTCGGCAAGCGCGCGACGGTGCTCCGGCAGGAGGACAACGAGGGCCCCGCCTCGGCCCGGAACAGGGGGCTCGACGAGGCCGGCGGGCGCTACATCACCTTCCTCGACGGGGACGACTGGCTGGGCCGCGGCTACCTGCCGAAGCTGCTCGACGTCATCCAGCGCCACGACGTGGACTTCGTGCGCACCGACCACGTGCGGGTCACCGGCCTGCGGCGGAAGCTCTGGCGTGCCCCGGCCGCGCGGCGCAACGTTCCGCTCAGCCCGCGCGAGTCCATCCTCCCCGTGCACAGAGCCACCATGGTGGACTACCCCTACTCCTGGGCGGGCGTCTACCACCGCCGACTGCTCGACCGCGGCCTGCTGCGTTTCCCCGACGGGCTGCACACCGCCGAGGACCGCCCCTGGATCTGGAACCTGCACCGGCGCGCCGACTCCTACCTGGTCCCCAGCCTCTACGGCGTCTTCTACCGCCGCGGCATCACCACCTCCCTCACCCAGGTGGGCGATATGCGGCAGCTCGACTTCCTCCGGGCCTTCGACCAGGTCCTGGCCGAGCTGGAGCACGACCACGAGGCCGACCTGCTGCGCCCCAAGGCCATCCGTAACTACTGCGCCGTGATCCTCCACCACCTGGCGAACACCCAGCGGCTGGAGCGGTCCGTGAAGCGCAGCCTCAAAGAGCTCAGCGCCCAGGCACTGCGCCGCATCCCCCACGAACACCTCAACGCCGTTCTCGCCGGCATGAACGCGGACCGGGCCCACACCCTGCGCAGGCTGCACGGCGGCAGGCGGAGCGTCATCGGATGACGCAGATCTTCCTCGCGACCACCCAGTACGGCGCCGCCACCCTGGCCGCCGCGATCCGTTCCGGACTTTTCGGCGCCCCCCGCGCCCACCGCCGCCTGCTGGTGGTCGGCAACACCGCCCGCATCCCCGAACTGACCGTGCCCCTGGACCGGATCACCGGATTCGAGGCGATAGCCGGCGAGTTCGACGCGCTCCACTCCTGGAACGCGATCATCGCCCCCCATCACCCCGCCGACTGGTCACCGCGCCCCGAGGACGCCGGGATGTGGGAACAGATGCTGCGCTCCGCCTGGGAATTGGGCGAGAAGCCGGTCGCCATCGCCTGCGAGTCCATCCAGGTCAACCCGTCCCGCGCGTTCGCCACGATCTTCGCCGACGCCCCGATCGACATCTACGCCGACGGCCTGATGAGCTACGGGCCGACCCGCGACACGCTTCCGCCCGCCGTGAGCGGCCGGATCCGCCGGCTCCTCCACCCCGTCCTGGTGCCCGGACTGCGCCCGCTGCTGCTGAGCGAGTACGACGTCGAGCCGGTCGCCATCCCCGGCGACTCCTTCCGGCGCGTGCTGACCGCGATCGGCGAGGCCGGCACCGCCGCCGTCGACCGGGCCCTGCCCCCCGGCCCGCCGCCCACCGCGATCCTCCTCGGCCAGTACCTCTCCGCGCTCGGCCTCATCACCGAGGCGGAGGAGGAGGACCTGCACGCGCGCATGCTGCGCGGCGCCACCGCCCGCGGCCACACATCGGTCCTGTTCAAACCGCACCCCACGGCCCCCGCCCGGATCGCGGACACCCTGGAACGGACGGCGGACGAACTCGGCGTCCACCTGACCGTCCTGGAGACCCCGCTCCTCGCCGAGACCCTCTTCGCCCACCTGCGCCCCCGCCTGGTCGTCGGCTGCTTCTCCACGGCCCTGATGACCGCGTCCGCCCTGTTCGGCATCCCGACGGCCCGCGTCGGCACCGAACTGCTCCTTGAGCGCGTCGCCCCCTACGAGAACAGCAACCGCGTCCCCCTGACGATCGTCGACGCCCTCCTCCCCGACCTGGAACTCCCCGGCACCACCGCGCCCCCGCCGGAATTCACCTCCCTGATCCGGACGGTGGGCTACTGCATGCAGCCCACGCGCTATCCGGCCCTCCGCCCCGAGGCCACCGCCTGGCTGCGATCCCATCTCGCCGAGAACCACCGCTACTTCAAACGACGCCGCCTCACCGCCCTCGACCTGCCCGGCGGCGCCCCCCTCAAGGCCCCCTCCCTCCGCCGCAACCGCGCGATCCGAAAGGCGGTCCGGACCGCCCGTGTTCTCCACCGGATGACGAAATTCCGAACGCCATAGTCCCGTTCGCCGGTCAGTCCGTCACGGCGAGGAACGAGGTGAGGGCGAGCAGCGCGAGCCCGACGAGCATGCAGTCGACCGCCGCGCGGATGCGGCGGAACTTCCGCACCGCCAGCGTGGCCATGTGCCGTGCGTGCTCCACCAGATGGCCCGTCGCCAGCCGGTCGTGCAGTTGCTCGTCGCTCAGCCCGGGCCAGGTCGTCCAGCCGGTGCCGCTGAGATCCGGGCGCACCGCGATCAGGAGGATCGCGATCGCGGTCAGCAGCGCGACGGCGCTGAGGGCTCCGGCGACGACGGCGGGAGCGGACAGGTCGAGGCTCGCGACCGCCGAGACCAGCGCCGCGAGCGCGGCCCCGGTCAGGGCCAGCAGCAGGCTGGCCTGGCTGTCCGAACGGGCCAGATCGCCCTGGAGGATCGCGATGGCACCGCGTACACGGTCCTGGGCATCGTCCCGCGGGGGGCCGGACGGAGTGGTGGCCATGATGGGTCCTCCCTGTCGCTGACCGCCGCCGCTCATGCGGGAACGACCCCATTCCAGCAGCCCGGTGGCCACCAGGCGCCGCCGGCGGCACGATCCCGTCGCCCCTGTCGAGCACCGTACCGTGGAGCACGAGCGAGGCCCGCCGACTGCTCCAGGGAGGGGACGGCGGGACACCTCGGGGCAAGGCGACCGCGAGTTCGGGCGGAGTGCGGGGTCGAAGCGCGGGCCCGCCCCCGAGCGCCGGTATCCGCCGTCGTGCGCGTGACCGAGCCCGCGCGCGGTGGGCACTTCGCGCCGTTCGAGGAGTCCGAGCCCTGCGCGGAGGAGCCGCGCTCGTTCTTCCGCCCCTACCGGGCGGCGGCGGGCTGAGGACGCCACCGCCCGCGGACGCGGCTCCGCGCACCTCACCACGATGATCCGGACGACCGCTCCTCCGGGGCCGGCGACACCGCCCACCCGGACACCGAACCGGGTCCACCCACCGAGGGCGGCATCGCCACCCGGCCTCGCTGATGGACGTCCGTGGTCCGCCGCCTTCGTCCGTCCGGTACGGCGGCCCGCCCGACGGCTGATCGTGTGCCCCTCCCACGGCCGTCGGCTCCGCTCCTCCCGGGGGCAACTCAGGACGTGGGTGTCTCAGGCGGACGCGGTAGTGAACGGGCCGCCGGGAGCGAAGGCCAGGGCGGCGAATCGTTCGCCGATGCGGCGGTGGGCGGCGGCGTCCGGGTGGAGCTGGTCGGGCAGCGGCAGCTCGGCGAAGTCCGCCTCTCCGTAGAGGTCGCGACCGTCGAGGTAGTGCAGGTTCGGGTCGTCCGCCGCCCGCTGCTTCACGACGCGTGCCAGCTCGTCCCGGATGAGGCTGAGGGTCAGCTTCCCGGCGGCCCGTTCCGCGGGATCGCCCGCCGCGCGGAACGTGAGCTCGCCCGCGCTGAGGCTGCCGAGATCCGGGGCGCTGGGGCCGGGGGTGTCCTCATGGATGGGGCACAGGAGGGGTGAGACGACCAGGAGCGGCGTGGCGGGGTGTCCCTCGCGGATGGTGTCGAGAAAGCCGTGCACGGCCGGTGTGAAGGCTCGCAGGCGCATCAGGTCGGCGTTGACGAGGTTGATGCCGAGCTTGACGCTGATCAGGTCCGCCGGGGTGTCACGCAGGGTGCGGGCGGTGAAGGGGTCGAGCAGGGCGCTGCCGCCCAGGCCCAGGTTGATCAGCTCCACGCCTCCGAGGGCGCCGGCCAGCGCGGGCCACGTGTGTGTGGGGCTTGCCGCGTTGGAGCCGTGGCTGATCGAACTGCCGTGGTGCAGCCACACCCTGCGGCCCCCAGCCGGTGTGGGCTCGACGGGGGCGTTGGTGCGCAGTTCGACGAGCTCGGTGGTCTCGTTGTGCGGCAGCCAGACCTCAACGTCCTTGACACGGTCGGGCAGGCCGGTGAATCGGAGGGTGCCGACCGGTCCCGGCTGATGCTCGGCGGTCCCGGTGGTCATGTCGATGACCAGGGTGTTGCCGCCCGTCACGCCGGCCTGGCCGGTCAGGTGGCCGTCGACGAGCAGGTCGTACACGCCGTCCGGGCGCGGCGGGACACCCACGTAGACCCGTTTGGTGGGCAGCGTGTCCAGTTCGACAGCGGTGGCCCGGGTGCGGAAGACCAGCCGCACGCCCGACGGCTGGGACTCCGCCATGGCCAGCTGCCAGTCCGGGCACTGGGCGCGGGCCCACGCGGGCAGCCGATGCGGCAGCACACCGCGCTCGGTGCGCTCCAGTGCGAGGGCACCGCGCAGGAAGTCCTCGGTGACGGGTGTGGCGATCCAGTGGTGCTTGGTGTCCATGGTCTCAACCTGTTGATCAATGGTCTGGTGTGTGCGGCTTCGCCGGTGCGCGCCCAGGCGGGGGCCTCCGGCCGGTCAGGGCGCGGGTCAGGGCCCCGGTCAGGGCGCGGGCCACTTCCGCAGCAGGATGTCGAGGGCGTCCAGGACTCGTGACCAGGTTTCCTGTGTGTCCGGGGTGCTGTGGCTGAACCCGCCCCCCATTTCCAAGCTGACGTAGCCATGGAAGACACTGCCCAGCAGACGGACCGCGTGCGTCTGGTCCGGCTCCGAAAGGTCGTAGCCGCGCAGGATCGCCCGGGTCATCTGTGCGTGCCTGCCGCCGGCGCTGGCGGCGGCCGTCTCCGGGGCGAGCCTCATCTGGGCCGCGGCGTAGCGGCCGGGGTGCTCCCGGGCGTAGTCGCGGTAGACGTTCGCGAAGGCGGTCAGGGCATCCTTGCCGGCCCGCCCGGCCAGGGCGGCAGCGCCCCGGTCGGCGAGTTCCTCCAGAGCGAGCAGGGCGATCTTTGTCCTGAGGTCCTGGGAGTTCCGCAGGTGCGAGTACAGACTCGCGACCTTGACATCGAACCGCCTGGCGAGGGCCGAGACCGTGACCTGGTCGAAGCCGACCTCGTCAGCCAGTTCGGCTCCCGCCTGTGCCAGGCGTTGCGTGGTCAGTCCTACACGTGCCATACCCTTCCTCTCCCTCTGCCCTAGCCTATTCTGATTTGCCTAAAGCTTATAGGCAAATAGTACATCCCTTCGGTAAGCCGCTGAACTGACATCAGGAGCGAGGCGAGGCGAGGCGGGCAGCCACAGCGGACCGGGACACCACCTCGCACACGCCCCGGAAACGCCAAGATCCCGCCCGATCAATCCGATCGGACGGGATCTCGTCAACCGCTCACCCCTGGATTCGTGAACGGCCCTGCCGGTGGGGTGTTCACGAGTGGGTCTGACCAGCGCCATGCCGGGGGTTTCAAGATCGCTTCCCATCTCTTCCTTGATCGTTTCCCACGCTCGGCTGCGACCTGAATCGGGTAGGCGCTGTGTGATGAGCTCTCCGTGGGTCCCGTTGTCTGCTTCTCGGCGGGCACGGCCGCGCAGGCTGTAGTTTGCTGGCATTTTGCAAGCAATGCGACTAGATTTATCGCATGGCTACTCTCTACGTCCGGGACCTGTCCGACGACGCGCTCGCCGAGCTCAAGATAAGAGCCGCCCGGAACCGGCAGTCTCTTCAGGCATACGCCCGGACACTGCTGGAGCAGGAGGCGGCCACCCCGGCTACCGAGGACGTCATTGCCCGCATCAGGGAGCGGGTGACCGCGCGGCTGTCTACGAGCGAGGTGCTGGCCGATATCGAGTCGGGACGTGAGCGCACGTGATCGTGGTGGACGCGGGCGCTGTCGTGCACCTCGTGGCAGACGCCGGTCCCGTGGGGGAGGCGGTGCGCAAGCGTGCCGAATCGGAGCGTCTGGCCGCGCCGTACCTGCTGGATGTCGAGGTCGCCTCGGCGCTGCGTGGGCGTCACCGCGGCGGAAAGCTGACTGCAACCCAACTCGACGTGGCCTGGGACTCCTTCACCCTCCTGCCCATCAGAAGGATGGAGCACATGCCGGTGCTGCCGCGTGTTCGCGAATTGTGGAGCAACCTGTCGCCGTACGACGCCACCTATGTGGCCCTGGCCGAAGGACTCGGAGTTCCACTGATCACCAGCGATGCCAGAATCGAACGTGCCGGCCGGGCCCGGTGCCCTATCGAGGTCTTCACCGAGCCGCACCGCTGAGCACGCGCCCACGCGAGCCCCGTCCACTCCTCGCACACGCCCTGGAAACGCCAAGATCCCGCCCGATCAATCCGATCGGACGGGATCTCGTCAACCGCTCACACCTGGATTCGTGAACGGCCCTGCCGGTGGACCTGAGGGGATTTGAACCCCTGACCCCCTCGTTGCGAACTACGGGCGTGGCGGTCGCTGAGGTCTGCCGGACCGGTCAGCGAGCCGCCTGGAGCCGATGTGGGACGGTGACCGTCGCGCTGGTTGCTGTACTCCACTGCTGTACTGCGAGCCACGTCGGGTCGCCATCATGAGTTTGCGGCTTGTGTGCTCCGGCGATGACTCCCAGGCTGACCTGGGCTTGGGAAGCTTGGGTTGTCGACGGACTGGCGCTCGGATCGCCTGAGGTGGAGCGGCTACGGGTCCTACCTGAATCGGTGACCTGGTTCCCGCCGTTCCCCCGTGGTTCCCGCTCAATAGGGAGATGGACGGCTCATCACTTGTTCGACAAATAAAAAAGGGTGGCCAAGTAGCTGATACCGAAGATTAGCGGCATCATCTGTTCTGCGCTTGTCAGGCGAAAGTACTTCCCTTGTTTCCCTGATCTGATGTATGCGCCCCATTCCCCCTTCGAGTATGGGCGAGAGGGAAGTTTCTCCTCAAGAACTTCAATCACCGTGTACTTAGCCTTGCTTAGCTGCCTGTAGGAGCGAAGTGTATAGAACCACACAAAGCACTCAGCTATCAGGGCAAGTGCAGCGGTAACCGCAACGATTTCACTCCAATCTCTTGGATACTTGGCGGCTAGTGAACCCACAGCCCCTAGTGCAGCCAAGTTAATCGTTAGGAAGAAGGAATTGGTCAAAGCGCGACGGGCACTCATCCTGTCCGTCATTTCCACGTAGAGTTTGTACTGCTCCAACAGGACCTGGTGGCTTAAATCCTGACTCCCTGTCAGGGGAGAGCCGAGGGGGAATTCCGGGTTCCATACAGCACTACGGAGCTCATCAAGGGCGTCCGACATGTTCTCTCCGCGCTCGCGCTCGCTAACGACTACGACAGTCCAATAAACAGCCCCTTCCTAGGCCGAGCGTTCCACCTCCAGGAAGTTCCTATAAGCGGGGTGGATCTGATAGCGCTCTTCTCTCATTCTGCGGCGCGAGGTTTTGCCTGCCAGTATCTTCGCCTTACGCAACTGATCGGCTCTTTCCGGGTACCAAATCTCACCATCGCGAACTTCGATGCCCAGGAAGGAAATCTTCAGGAGACCTTCTAGGCACTCCTCTGCAGCTCGGCTGTCGCCTCCGTCTAGACCGTTAGAGATGAGCTCAAGAACCGTGGAGTGAGACAGGGTATCTTCGCTGCCAGTAAATTCATAGATAACATCTTCAAGGTGTCCTATGGTAGAGCCATACTCGACTAGAAGAGCGTCGACGGCGAATTTGCTGTACGTCTTCTCTGCCTCATGAATATCGCTCTCGTCGACCATAGAATGTCGCGCATTGGCGGCATTCTGTACGGCTGCCTTGCAGAAGTAGACTAGATCCCGGGGACGAGGCAGGATGGTTGCAAGGATATGCTCCAGGGTTGGCGTGCCATCGACTTCAGCGCAGAAAAACCTCTGCCACAGCTCGTCAGGAGAAGTACCCGCAGGCCTTGCTGAAAGGTACCTCTCATCAATCACTCGCTTCAGGAGCTCCGGCTGATTCCAGTCGATTCTCTTAGTGTTGATCTTGTCCGGTTCGCGCGCCTCTCTAATCACCTCGTCATAAATGTCTGAGCGCAGGAAAACGCTGATCGTGACGTTGACGGACTGAAGGCGATTATTCTCTTTCCGGAAGTCTTCTGCGATGCGACTTACAGCACCAAGCAATCCAACTAGCAGCACTGCTTGAGATTGCAATTGTCCTGACCTCGTCCAAGCGCTGTCGAGATTATCCAAAAGCAGTGCTACACGGTGACGATCCCTTAGAGCTTCTCCGAGGAGTCGCCTAAGGTTGCCAACGATATTGCCGTGTAGGACTTGAGCGATGCGCTCCCTTTGCTTCTGGATGGTGCTACCCGGCTCCTCCTTCAGCTCTGCGAGTGCACCATCGATTACCTTCTCCAGGCGGACAGAGAATTCATCGGAGATATCATTCTGGGCCAGATAGTCACGCAGATGGGCAATAGAGGTGCCGGCGCTGATGCCAGCCGGAAGCCTCTCCGCGGCGGCCACAGCGGTAATCGCGATCTCCGAGTAGAGCAGGAATCGCCAAAAACTGTCAACTAGAAAGGATTGATTTCCGTCACCGCCTATCGACTGAAAGACATCGACCAGGCCATCTAGGTCATAGTTGGTGGGCCGTATCAAGCAAACCAAATTTCGCCTGTCATCCCCCAATACCTGAGAGGCTCGAATCATGTTCGCCGACTTGCCCATTCCCTTCCGGCCGACAAAAACGACGCTATTTTCACGCAATACTGCTTCGTATTCTGCTGTCTCTACGAAATACTCGTCGAGCGTATCACTCTCATTTTCTGCGACGTAGTCACCGAACTTTAGTTCCCTTAGCTCGGTGGCGATCTCCACCTTAGGGATTTCGAGTGAGGTGGCCTGCGTATTTTCACGTTTCCAGATTTCGAAAGCCTTGCCGAGCCACTCGTTGAATTTTTCTGAAAGCTTCTTTTTGTTGTGGTAAGTGTAGAGAATATCCTTATAGTCAACCGGGCCCTGATACTCCTCGTCCACGATAATTAGGAGGGGGCGGTTTAGGCCTCGCGCCAGTCCGGCGATGAATGCGGTGCGAGCGTTATGTAGTCGATTCCGATCGTGTCCCTCACCCGAAATCTGCAGCAAGGTGGCAGAAGATGAATAGACGGCGTTTACGTACCACGCCAATGGTGCAAATCCTTGTTCTGCGGGGTCTGCAATAGTTACCTTGGTTCCTAGATCCCTTTCCTTTCCCACCATCCTTCGGAGGTTCCGTTCGGCTTCCGACGTGTGATAGGTAGGCACATAGAATAGTGAATTTCGATTATGCCCGTCCAGTGCTTGTGAGACGTCATCCCATAGCGTCTTTTCGCTGGCGGCTGCCATTCCTGTCATGAACTTAGAGGCGAGCTCGCCGCCTGTCTCATAGAAAATACAGCCAATGGTGGAGAAAATGTCAAATGAGCGCCAAGTATGCTGGGCTTTGGGTGTTTTATGGACGGAAAGCATGAGGTGCTTTCGCTGGCTGAAGGCATAGCCCACTTCAAAGAGCACATTCTCGCTGAGGGTGGTGACATCGAAAAGGCAGATTGTGCTGTCATCAATGGCGCGAAGGACCGTTTCGATGATCAGGCGCCCGGTTGCTGGAATCGCTTCCCAGGTTTGGGCTTCAGCAAATCCGGACTTGTTGATCACATCGGAGGCGTGCAGAATTTCTTGACGGACTTCCGCAGGGTTCTTTGAGTAACCGAGAAAAACGTTGTGCTCCACACATCCCCCTGGTCGCAGCGATCGCGTGGTCACGGGAACTAGGTTCCCGCACCCTGTCCAGCTCAGTGAACAGATCCTACGCACTGTGCTCGTGATGGCGGGTAGCTTTGGGATGTTTCCGTGGGCGGGCATCTACGAGGTCGGTGGAGCGGGTTTGGGCGGTGTCCTGTCGGGGTTGGGGTCGGGCATGGTCAGGGGGCCGTACGCTGGTCGGCGACTCGGGCAGGATGGTCCTGCCCGCGTTTGTGCCCGAGTGGCCCCCTGGCCTTGCCCGACGCGGGTCCCGGGCCTGACAGGTGCGTAAAGCCGCGGAGCCGACCCCCAGCCACGACGAACCCCCTTCGCCGCAGCCAGGGGCGCGCCTGAGTGCTGCGCGGCCGGTGGGCCTGGGGCGGAGCGGGGCGGAGACAGGAGCGGCGGCCCGGGGCCGCCGCTGCCGCGCGTGCCGCGCGGATGCGCGGCGCCTTGAAGTCGTAGAGAAGGTTGTTACTCGCTTCGGCGTCGTGGTCGTGGCCGTTCGGGGCTGGCGTCGATGATTCGTGCGATGGCTTCGGCCTGGTCTATGGCGGTTTGGAGCTTGCTGAGTACGTCGTAGCGGGCGGTGGAGACCAGTTGGGTCGCGGTCGCGCCTCGGTCGGGTGGGGCCCAGGTGTTTGCGTAGGCGCTGGTGTTGAGGATGTGGCGGCAGGCGCGGATCACGGTGTTCATGGCTGAGGTGATCTCGTAGCGGTAGCGCCGTTCGGCTTCGTCGGCCAGGTGGCGGGTGTCATCGGTCATGGCGTCGGTGGAGTCCTGTCGCTGATGTCGAGTTCGGCGGTGACGGTGTGGCCGGTGTGGTCGCGGCGGATGTGGACCGTGGTGGCGTGGGCGGTGACGAGTGCGAGGCCGCGTCCGTGCTGGGCGTCGGGGGCGGGGTGTTGGACGTGGGGTGTGGTGGCGGTGCCTCCGTTGTCGGTGACGGAGATGGTGACCGTCTGGGGGCTGCGGGTGATCTGGAGGCGGAAGGTGGTCTTGGCGCTGTCGGTGTGGGTGATGGCGTTGGCGCCGAGTTCGGTGACGATCAGGGCCGCGTCGTCCGCCCAAGGCTCGCTGTGGAAGATCTCGCGGACGAAGCGGCGGGCGCGGGCGAGTTCTTGGGGGATGCCGGGACAGGTGACTACCCAGACTCGCACCCTGCTCATATACTCGTGCATACAAGTTCCTTTCTGCTGGTAGGCGGCTATGGACAGTCGGCTTGTGTTAGACGAGTTTCACGCCGTCATGGGCGCGGACGGCCGGCGGAAAGGCTGCGTCCATGGCGTCCAGGACGCGCACGGCGTACGCCTCGTCGGCCAGCTCGTTCACCTCGTCGCGGGTAACCCACCGCACGGCCTTGGTCTCCGGCCCGGTGGCGGGATGGCCGTCCGCTGCTTCGCAGCGGAAGACGAGCGCGACGATCAGGCCGGTCATGTTCTTGTAGACCCCGGTCAGAACGGGGGACTGGGCGATCTTGATGCCGGTCTCTTCGAGGACTTCACGCGCCAGGGCGTCGGGGATCGTCTCGCCCGGTTCGATGACGCCGCCGGGCGGCTCCCAGTGGCCGTTGTCGCGGCGCTGGATGAGCAGGGCGCGGCCCTGGCCGTCGATGATGACTCCGGCGACGCTCACGGAGTGCGGGCGATGGGTACTCACGCGCTTCTCGATCCCTCGGGATGGCTAGGCTCTCTCACCGTAGCAACTCCAGTCAGCTTCTCGTCTAGATACCTAAAGGAGTAACCGGATATGGCAGGTCTTCCCTCCGGCGTGCTGGGCGCGCTGGACTCCACGAGTGACCGGGCGGTGTTCCGGCAGATCGCGGACCAACTGCGCGAGGCGATCGACAAGGGCCGGTTCAAGGAGGGTGCCAAGCTGCCCTCGGAGTCGGAGCTGGTGGAGCACTACGGCGTCTCGCGGATGACCGTCCGCAACGCGCTGTCGGTCCTCCAGGGTGAGGGCCTGGTGCACTCCGAGCACGGGAAGGGCGTCTTCGTCCGGCCGCGCCCGCCAGTGCGTCGGCTGGCCTCCGACCGGTTCGCCCGGCGCCACCGCGAGCAGGGCAAGTCCGCGTTCACCGTGGAGGCCGAAGCCGCGGGAAGCCGCCCCGAGGTGGACAGCCTGGAAGTGAAGGAGGAGCGGCCCACACAGGATATCTCCGCGCGACTGGGCGGGCCGCGCAAGGTGCTGGCCCGGCGCCGCCGGTACCTGCTGGACGGCCGGCCGGTGGAGTTCGCCGCCTCCTTCCTGCCGCTGGACCTGGCCCGCAACACCCCCATCGCCCAGCCGAACCCCGGACCGGGCGGCATCTACGCCCGGCTGGAAGAGCTGGGGCACCGGCTCGACCACTTCGAGGAGGAGATCCGCGCCCGGATGCCGTCCCCGCTGGAGGTCAAGACCTTGCGGCTCGCCGCCGGTGTCCCCGTGATCCACCTCATCAGGACGGCCTATGACACGGAGGGGCGGCCGGTGGAGGTCTGCGACACGGTGATGGCGGCCGATGCCTACGTGCTCGCCTACCAGCTTCCCGCGACCTGACAGGTCGGGCCTGGCCGGGTGAGAACGGGTGTCCCAGATCGCGACTCGTACGCACCTTCTCTCCTACTCGTATAGACGAGTGTTCGAGTAGTGTGGCACACTGAAGCCGTCACCACTCACGCCGAACCGTCGTGACGAATCTTGTCTAGATGACTAGCTGGCTCGTTGCGGCGGTTCGCAACCTCACCGAGGGAGAAGTTCCGTTGCGTTCCATTCGAGTTGAGACCTCCACCGCCACCATCCTCCTCACCGAGGAACCGGCGCCGAAGGTGCGTGATCGGCAGACCGGCGAGATCGCCAAGGATGCCGTGAGCGGCGAGGCGCTGATGCGGATCAGCGTGGTCTACATCCAGGACGGCGAATCCTCGCTCGTCCAGGTCACCATCCCCGAGTCCGGCGTCTCCGAAGGACTCGTGCTCGGCGCCCCTGTGGCCCTGCCGGGCCTGGTCGCCCGGCCGTGGGAGTCGGTGTTCAACGGGCAGCAGCGCCACGGCATCGCGTTCCGGGCCGCTGCCGTGACCACGGCCGCGTTCCCCGTCACGGCGGGGGCCTGACACTGATGTCCGAGCTGCTGAACCTGCTGGGCGCGGGCGGTTCACTGGCCGCTGCGGGAGGCGGCGCCGTGTACGCCCGGCACCGCTACCCGAACGTGTTCTGGTCGGCGGTCGGCCTCCCGGTGTCCGCCGCGCGGCTGCTGGGGTCGTACGGGTCGGTGATGGAGGCGTGCGGGCTGACCGTGCCTCCATCCCGGTTGCGGGCGCTGGCCGTGCGTGCGGCGACGCGGCGTGAGGTGCGGCCGGTTCCGCCCCGCCGGGGCATGGTCCGTCCCACCTCGACCGGCCTGCGGGTCCGGCTGCGGCTGGCTCCGGGGCAGGAGGTCGCGGACGTTGCGGCCTCGACCGAGCGGTTGCGGCATGCCTGGGGTGTGCACGCCGTGTATGTGTCGGAGGTGAAGCCGGGTGTGGTGGAGCTGCGGTTGGTCGGCTTCGACGTCCTCAACCGCGTACGGATGCCGCGCAAGACCGGTGGCGGGTTCCTGCGGGTACCGGTCGCTCTTCGTGAAGACGCCACCGCGTTCGTCCGCGACTACCGAACCGTCCCGCATGCACTGACGCTGGGGGCGACGCTGTCGGGCAAGTCCATGTACCTGCGGCACCTGCTCTCCGGTCTGGCCGGGCAACGGGTGGCCCTGGTCGGGATCGACTGCAAGCGGGGGGTGGAGCTGGCGCCGTTCGCCCCGCGCTTGTCCGCCCTGGCCACCGACCCGCAACAGGCGGGGGAGCTGCTGCCGGTGCTGGTCGGGCTGATGGAGGAGCGCTACGACCTGATACGCGCCCGCCAGAACATCCCACCGGAGGTGGCGGACGGCGAGATCACCTCCGATGTGTGGGGCCTGCCGGAGGATGAACGGCCGGTGCCGGTCGTGGTGTTCATCGACGAAGTGGCCGAACTGTTCCTGACCGCCACACGCAAGGACGAAGAGAAGCGGGACGAGATGGTCACCCAACTCGTGCGCCTGGCACAGCTCGGCCGCGCCGCTGGCATCTATCTGGAGGTGTGCGGGCAGCGGTTCGGCGCCGAACTCGGCAAAGGCGCCACCATGCTCCGCGCCCAGTTGACCGGCCGCGTCTGCCACCGCGTCAACGACGAAGCCTCCGCGAAGATGGCCCTGGGCGACATCGCCCCCGAAGCCGTCACCGCCGCCTGCGCCATCCCACCCGAACGACCCGGTCTCGCGGTCGCAGGGGATACCTCCGGCGGCTGGTCCCGCATCCGTACCCCCTACCTCTCCCTGGCCCAAGCTGCGGCACGCTGCCGGGAGTTCGCCCACCTCGCGCCGGACATCCCCGCGCTCAAGCCCTTCCAGCCCATGGCCCCGGCCGTCTCGGCGGACTGAACCGCGTTCCCCCTTCGCACCGGTCGGCGTGACCGTCTTCGCGCCGTGTCCCTACCCCTGCCATGCCTGCAACAAGAAGGAGGTGCTCCGAGCCGTGCGCATGCTTCTGGCTCGTGTGGATGCGGTGCTGGTCCAGGCGGTCATCGCCGCCGCGTTGTCCTTCGCCCACATCCACGACCTTGCCGCCGCTGCCGGACAGGACGGCTGGAAAGCCTGGGCCTACCCCGTCTCGGTGGACCTGCTGATGGTCGCCGCCTGGCGACGCCTCCGCACCGGCGAGACCAAGGCCGCCGGGTGGTGCTGGTTCCTCATCGCCCTCGCGGCCTCGCTCGGCGCCAACATCGCCACCGCCGGACTCCTTGACCTGGAAGCGGTGCCGGTGTGGCTGCGCATCCTCGTCGCCGGATGGCCGGCCATCGCCTTCCTCGGCGGCACCCTCCTCGCCCACACACCCCAACCCGCCCAACAGACCCGGGCCGTAGAGACCGGGGACCAGGTGCAAGCCGCCGTGCCAACTCCGATCCCGCCCGCGCTGCCCGTACCGGATGGCCTGGTCGCGCACGCCCGCAAAGTCGCCGCCGAACACCACGCCCGCACCGGAACCCCCATCGACACCCCCACCCTCCGCGCCCGGCTCAGCATCCCCGCACCGCTGGCCGAAGCCATCGCCGCCCGCCTCACCTGACATGGAGAACCGACCATGCGCCCGTCCACCCTCCGCGCACTCCAGCGCGCCGCCCAGCTCACCCGCGCCAACCGGCTCAGCGAAGCCATCAGTGTCGCTGAGCCCGTCATCCGCACCGCAGACACCGAAGAGGCCGCCGAGATACGGCGCTGGCTGACCGACCACACCGACGACTTCACCGGCACGAACACCAAGGAGACCGACTGATGCCCCTGCTGCGCCGCTTCCGCAACCTCGCCCGGATCGGCCCGGTCAAGGTCGGCACCGCCAACGACCGGCGCGGACGGGAAAAGCACACCGCCGCGTGCACCGCACCGCGCTGCGGCTTCTCCGCCGAGTACCACACCCGCTCCGCCGCCGAACTCGCCGCCCGCACCCACCGCTGCCCCATCGCCTGAAACGGAGCCCTGCGCCGTGACCGTCAGCCTGCCCCTGGTCGTCGTCCTGGGCCTGATCGCCTGGGCCGTCGTGAAGTTCCTCGGCGTCCGCCCCTGGATCGTCGTCGTCATCGCCCTGTTCGGCTTCTACCTCGCCGACACCATCGCCGCACCCCTCATCGACTCCGGCACACGCAACGGCGTCGACATCATCAACAACCAACACGACTAGACAACTAGCTGAGCAAGTCCCCAACGGCCCCGGGGCGGCGTCGATACCGCCAAGCATCCACCGCCCCGGGACCCAACCCCTTCCACGACCACAGCCGCGAAGGAGAAGTCCCATCATCCCCCGCACCACCCCGCCCCCGCTGCCCGAACTCGGCCAACTCGCCACGACGGGCGCTCTTCCCGGCCTGGCCCGGCAACTCTCCGGGCTCGGGGGCTGCACCAGACCCATACGCCTGGCCGGACACCGCACCGAACACCACCTCGACACCGCAACCGGCGAGATCGGCGCCGCACTCCGGCACCTGGACTCCGCCGAGCTGCCCGCCGGTCACCTGCTGACCCGCTGCAACAACCGCCGCGCCACCCGCTGCCCCGCCTGCGCCGAGACCTACCGCCGCGACACCTACCACCTCATCACCGCCGGACTCCGAGGTGGTAAAACCGTCCCCGACCAGGTGGCCAACCACCCGAGGGTGTTCGCCACGTTCACCGCGCCCAGCTTCGGCCCGGTTCACAACCGGCCCAGCGGGCGCCCGGCCTGCCGCTGCGGCACCGCCCACGACCAGGACGACGCCCGGCTCGGCACACCCCTGGACCCCGAGACGTACGACTACGACGCGGCCGTGCTGTGGAACGCCCACGCGGGCGCCCTGTGGCGGCGCTTCACCATCTACCTGCGTCGCGAGATCGCCAAGCGCGCCGGACTCACCCAGCGGACGTTCCGCCGCCACGCGCGGGTCTCGTTCGCCAAGGTCGCGGAGTACCAGCGGCGCGGGGCCGTCCACTTCCACGCCGTCATCCGCCTCGACGGCCCGGAAGGTGCCCACACCCCGCCCCCACGCTGGGCCTCGGCCGAGCTGCTGACCGACGCCATCCGCGCCGCTGCCGCCTCGGCGGTCGTCGCCGGGCCGGTCATCGACGGGCGTGCACACGCCTTCGCCTTCGGGCGTCAGCTCGATGTCCGCACCATCAAGTCGGCCGACCTGGACGGCGGGACCGAGCTGACCGACCGGGCCGTTGCCGCCTACATCGCCAAGTACGCCACCAAGGGCGCCGAAACCGCCACCGGCACCCTCGACCGCCCGCTTCGTTTCCTGGCCAAACTCGCGCCCCTGGACATCACCGACCACGCACGCCGACTGATCCGCACCGCCTGGACCCTCGGCGCCCGCGAAGACCTCGAACACCTCCGACTGCGCCCCTGGGCACACATGCTCGGCTTCCGCGGCCACTTCTCCACCAAGTCCCGCGCCTACTCCACCACCCTCGGCGCCCTCCGCGACGCCCGCACCGAATAGCGACGCGTACAAGCCGGAGAGACGCACGGCCCGGAAGAAACCACGCTCGTCCTCGCCCACTGGGCCTACGCCGGAACCGGACTCACCCCGGTCGAGGAATGGCTCACGGCCTCGCTCGCCCCCGCACCCGGAACGGAAGGAGAACCAACCGCATGAACGCGGCGACCCCCATCACCCCCAAGTGGCACACCACCGCCGAGGTCGCCGCCATGCTCGGCTTCGGACTGTCCAAGACCAAAATGCTCGTCCTGACCGGCGAGATCCGCTCGGTCAAGGTCGGCCGCAACCGCCGCATCCTCCCGGCTTGGGTGGACGAATACGTCGAGCGCTGCACCACCGAAGACGCCGGGGAGCGTGCGGCATGAGCGGCAAACGCGGGAACAGAGAAGGCTCCATCTACCCCTACCGGAACGGCTTCGCTGCCTACGTCTGGGTCACCACCCCGGAGGGGAACAGGAAGCGCAAGTACGTCTACGGGCCGACGAGAGCCGCCGTTCACGAGAAGTGGGTCAAGCTCCACGCCGAAGCCAGCAAGGGGCCTGTCGCAACCACTGTGCCGACGCTCGGGCAGTACCTCGCGTACTGGCTGCGGGAAGTGGTGCAGCCGGAGTTGAAGCCGAAGACCGCCGAGACGTACGCGATGCACGTCCGGCTCTACATCACTCCCGGGCTCGGAGCGAAGCGGCTCGACAAGCTGACCGTCCGGGACGTGCGGAAGTGGATCAACGACCTGATGGCCCAGTGCCAATGCTGCGCCCAGGGCAAGGACGCCAAGCGGCCGGAGAAGCACCGGAACCCGCTCCAGCGGCGGCACTGCTGCGCGGTCGGCCAGTGCTGCCGGCAGTTCCCGTCACGGCGGACCGTCCAGGACGCCCGGACCGTGCTGCGGTCGGCGCTCACGCATGCCATGACCGAGGAGGTGATCTCGAAGAACGTGGCCGGGCTGGTCAAGGTCCGGTCGGTCCGGCGGACGAAGCCGCAGCCCTGGTCCGTGGAGGAGGCGCGGACCTTCCTGGAGGCTGCCAGGGCCGCCGGTGATCCGCTCTACCCGGCGTACGTGCTGACGCTGGTCCTCGGGCTCCGCCGTGGGGAAGTGCTCGGGCTGACCTGGGGCAGCGTGGACTTGGACGCGGGGGAGCTGAGCGTCGAGCACTCGTTGCAGCGCATCCAGCGGCGCCTGGTGCACGACGAGACCAAGACCGAGGCGTCCACGGCCGTGCTGCCGCTGCCCGACATCTGCCGGGCCGCGCTGATGCTCCGGCGGGAGGCGCAGGACTCCGCGCGGAAGTCCGCGGGCGAGCTGTGGACCGAGACCGGGTTCGTGTTCACCACCCGCTACGGCACGCCGATCGAGCCGAGGAACTTCAACCGGCAGTTCGCCGGTCGGGCCGACAGGGCGGGGGTGCGGCGTATCCGGCTGCACGACACCCGGCACACCTGCGGGTCGCTCCTGGCGGCCCTCGACGTCCACCCCAGGGTGGCCATGCAGATTCTCCGGCACAGCAAAATCGCGGTCACGATGGAGGTCTACACGCACGTGCCGTCCGAGGCGACGCGGAAGGCGTTGCGCAGGCTCGGCAAGCATCTCGGCAGCGCCGAGTAGCCCCGTTGCTGTACTTCGCTGCTTGCACGCACGCGAAAGCCCCCGCTGATCGGAATCAGCGGGGGCTTTCGTCTGTCCGTTCTACCTGGTCTAGTGAACGGCCCTGCCGGTGGACCTGAGGGGATTTGAACCCCTGACCCCCTCGTTGCGAACGAGATGCGCTACCAGGCTGCGCTACAGGCCCTTGCGACGTAGAAACACTAGCACCTACGCCGCGCCGGACCGAAATCCGTTCGTCGTGCTATTCGCCCGCCACCCTGCGGTGGTCCTCGTCCGCGTACTGGTCGAACAGCGGGGTTCGTTGGGGGGGCTGGGCCTCCGTGCGGGGGGCCGGGGGGGACTGGGGGGTGGTGCCGGCCGTGGTGGAGCGGGCGGCGCTCCAGGTGTCGGGGGCGTCCAGGTTCACGCCGCGCGTCGTGCGCGGGGCCACCGGGGCGTTCACGTACGTCGGGAGGGGGACCGGGGCCGGGTCCCAGCTTTCTGGTTCGTGTTCCGGGGCCGGGGTGCGGCGGCGCTGCTGGTCCTCCCATTCCGCGTGGTCGGTCTGCTCCACGATCGCCTGGGCGGGCTGCTCGGGGACCGGGGGTTTGGCGGTGCGCTCGCGCAGGCGGCGGGCGGCCTCCTCGGCGCGGCGGCGGTCCAGGGCGACCGCGTAGCGGCGCTGCTCGTGCCGACGCACGTGCGCGAGGTACGCGATCAGCAGTACGCCGGGGAGCAGGGGGATCCACAGGTGGCCGGGGCCGGCCGAGAGGGCGTAGATCCCGCCCAGGGTGAAGGCCAGGAAGAGGATCATCGTGGTCCGGCGGCGCCGGATCAGGACCTTCGCGCGCGCGCTCGACGGCGGAGCGGCCTTGGCCGACGGTGATGACGGTGATGACGACGGTGATGACGACGATGGCGAGGCCGGTGCAGGCACGGGCACGACGGGCTCGGCGAAGGCACGGAGGTCGGCGGCGGGGTCCGGGGCCGGAACCGGGGCGGCCGTCTCGGTCGCCGGCGCGCCGCGTCTGCCGCGCGTCAGCAGCCGGAGGGCGGTGCTGAAGCGCTCCGTGGGGCGGGCTTCGTTGAGCTCGTCCTGCCGGCGGAGCCACATCGGCACCAGATACGCGGCCCAGGCCCCGACGATCATTGCGAAGATGAGGCCACTGCTGCTCACGCTCACACCGTAGAGGGGTTTGTGAGAGTCCAACTGCCAAATCGAGCGGCGTGTCGCGCGTTCAGGACGTCCTCCTGGGCATTTCTTCGGATTGTTATCTAAATTCGAACACCTATTTTATTTTCGGGGGCGTCCGCTGCCGGTGCCATCGCGTCAGCAGCCCCTGCGGCACCTCCTCGGACGTCATGGCGAACACGAGATGGTCCCGCCAGGCGCCGTCGATGTGGAGATAACGTGGCCGGACGCCTTCCTCGCGGAAACCCAGTTTCTCGACCACCCGCCGGCTCGGACCGTTCTCCGGACGGATGCAGATCTCGATCCGGTGCAGCCCCAGCGCGCCGAAGCAGTGGTCGACGGCCAGCGCCACCGCCGTCGGCATCACCCCGCGCCCCGCCACCGCGCGGTCCACCCAATACCCGATGTGCGCCGAGCACATGGACCCCCACGTGATCCCCGCGACCGTCAACTGCCCTGCCAGCCGCCCCTGATACGTGATCACCAGCGGCAGCATCCGCCCGGCCTGCGCCTCGCCCCGCAGATGTCTGACCATCTGCCGGAACGTCGGCCGACGGGGCGCCAGATGACCCGGTGGAGTCGGCGGGATGGTGGCCTCCCAGGGACGGAGCCAGTCGCGATTGCGCTGGTTGACCTCCCGCCAGGCGCGGTGGTCGCGCTGCCGGATGGGGCGGAGGCCGATGTCCCCGTCGACGAGCTCGACGGACCAGGTGTTCGCGTTCACTGCGGGTGGTCGCCGCCCCTGAGCTGGTCCACCGCGTGTCGCAGCAGCGGTCTCAGCACGGCGAGGCCGTCCTTGACGCCGCCGCGCGAACCGGGGAGGTTGACGATGAGAGTGCGCCCCGCGACGCCCGCCACACCGCGCGAGAGCGCGGCCGTCGGCACCTTCGCCTGGCCGGCCGCGCGGATCGCCTCCGGGATGCCGGGCACCTCGTAGTCGAGGACCCGGCGCGTCATCTCGGGCGTGCGATCGGTGGGGGAGATGCCGGTGCCGCCCGTTGTCAGGACTATGTCGTAGCGGGCGGCGACGGCCGCCCGCAGCGCCGCCTCGACCGGCTCGCCGTCCGGCACCACCTCCGGGCCGGAGGCCGCGAAGTCCAGTGAGGCGAGCGCTTCGACGAGCAGCGGGCCGGTGGTGTCGTCGTAGACACCGGCGGCGGCGCGGTTCGAGGCGGTGATCGCCAGCGCGCGATAGACGGGACGGGAAGGCGGAGGCGAACTCATCGGCCGCGGCTCCACGTGCCGGACTTGCCCCCGGTCTTCTCCTCCACCCGCACATCGGAGATGACCGCGCCCTTGTCCACGGCCTTCACCATGTCGACCACGGTCAGCGCGGCGACGCTCACGGCCGTCAGCGCCTCCATCTCCACACCCGTGCGGTCCGTGGTCCGCACCGTGGCCGTGATCTCCACCGCGTCGTCGGCGACCGACAGATCCACCGTCACCCCCGAGACGGCCAGCGGATGGCAGAGCGGGATGAGATCCGGAGTGCGCTTGGCGCCCATGATCCCGGCGATCCTGGCCGTCGCCAGCGCGTCGCCCTTCGGTACGCCCTCGCCGCGCAGCAGCGCGACCACGGCCGGGGCGACGAGCACCCGGCCGCTGGCCGTGGCGGTGCGCGTGGTGACGTCCTTGCCGGACACGTCGACCATGCGGGCGGCTCCCGAGCCGTCGAGATGGGTGAGGTGCGGGGTGCTCATGAGCAGCTACGGTACCCCTCGCTCAGCCGAGCAGCACCACCGTCAGCTCCACGCCCGAGGCGGCCTCCGTCACGTTCTCCGGGATCTCGATCAGCGCGTCGGCCGTGGCGAGCGCCGCGATCAGATGGGAGCCGGCGCCGCCGACCGGCCGGACGGTGCCGTCCCCGGCCGTGTACGCGCCGCGCAGGAACTGCCGCCGCCCGGCGGGCGAGGACAGCGGCGCGTCCGTGATCAGCCGGGCCGTCACGCGCGGCCGGTGCAGCGTGCTCTCGTCGTGACCGGCCATCACGCGCAACGCCGGGCGGACGAACAGCTCGAACGAGACGTACGCGCTGACCGGGTTGCCCGGCAGGGCGAAGAGCGGCGTGCGGGCGGCACCGATCAGACCGAAGCCCTGCGGCTTGCCCGGCTGCATGGCCAGCCGGCGGAAGTCGACCTCCCCGGTCAGCGCCTCCTTGACCACGTCGTACGCGCCGACGCTGACGCCGCCGCTGGTGACGACGAGGTCGGCGCGGATCAACTGGTCCTCCAGCGCCGCCCGCAGCGTCGGCGCGTCGTCCGCGACCGCCGCGCCGCGGAAGGCGTCCGCGCCGGCGGCCTGGGCGGCGGCGGTGAGCATGTAGCTGTTGGAGTCGTGGATCTGGCCCGGGCGGAGCGGCTCGCCGGGGGCGGCCAGCTCGCTGCCCGTGGACAGCACGACGACCCGCGGCCGGGGGCGTACCGGAACGGTCGCGCGCCCCAGGGCCGCGAGCAGGCCGGTCTGGGGCGGGCCGAGGAACGTGCCGGCCGGGAGCGCGACACCTCCGGCGAGCGCGTCGCTGCCGCGCCCCCGGATGTGCGCGCCCTCGGCGGCCGGCCGGAAGACGCGCACCTCACCGCCGCCGCCCCGGACGGCGGAGGCGGCGTGCATCGAGTCGACGGGCCCGCCGCCCGTGCCGCCGTCGGTCCACTCGACCGGAACGACGGCCTGGGCGCCGGGCGGCAGCGGCGCGCCGGTCATGATGCGGGCGGCCTGCCCGGGGAAGAGGGTGGGCAGGTCGCCGCTGCCCGCCGCGATGTCCGCGACGACGCTCAGCACGGACGGGTAGGTGCGGGTGGCGCCGTCGACGTCCGCCGCCCGCACCGCGTAGCCGTCCATCGAGCTGTTGTCGAACGGCGGCAGCGGGGCGGGCACGATCACGTCCTCGGTGAGCACGCAGCCGGTCGCGTCGAGCAGCGGGAGCTCGATGGCGTCCAGCGGCCGGACCGTCCGCAGGATGTCGGCGAGGTGCTCGTCCACCGACCAGATGTCAGTCAACGTGCGGCATCTCCTCGGCGACGTACTGTCGCAGCCAGGACCTGAACTCCGGGCCGAGGTCTGGGCGTTCGCAGGCGAGCCGGACGATCGAGCGCAGGTAGTCGGCGCGGTCGCCGGTGTCGTACCGGCGGCCCTTGAAGACCACGCCGTGCACCGGGCCGCCGAGGGCGGAGTCGCCCGCCATGGCCTGGAGGGCGTCGGTGAGCTGGATCTCGCCGCCGCGGCCGGGCGGGGTCTTGCCGAGCACCTCGAAGATCCCGGCGTCCAGGACATAGCGGCCGATGATGGCCAGGTTGCTGGGGGCGTCGGCGGGGTCCGGCTTCTCGACCAGGCCGGTCACCCGGAACACGCCGTCCGTGACCGGGGCGACGGAGGCGGCGCCGTAGAGGTGGATCTGCTCGGGGTCGACCTCCATCAGCGCGATGACGGAGCCGCCCTGCTCGGTCTGGACGTCGATCATCTTGGTGAGCAGCGGGTCGCGGGGGTCGATCAGGTCGTCGCCGAGCAGGACGGCGAACGGCTGGTCGCCGACGTGCGGCGCCGCGCACAGGACGGCGTGGCCCAGGCCCCTGGGGTCGCCCTGGCGGACGTAGTGCATGGTGGCCAGGGCGGTCGACTGCTGGACGCGGGAGAGCCGCTCCGAGTCGCCCTTGCGGCGCAGGGCGTCCTCCAGCTCGTAGTTGCGGTCGAAGTGGTCTTCGAGGGGACGCTTGTTGCGCCCGGTGATCATGAGCACGTCGGTGAGCCCCGCTGCGGTGGCTTCCTCCACCACATACTGGATCGCGGGTTGGTCGACAACCGGCAGCATCTCCTTGGGAGTGGCCTTCGTGGCGGGCAGAAACCGTGTGCCGAGCCCGGCTGCGGGAATGACAGCCTTGCTGATCCGGGGGCGAGGTGTCGTCATGCGGTCACTTTATCCACCTGATCTGCGGCGACGGAGCACTTTGGAGTTGTGCGTCGCGTTATGAGCGGGTTTGATCTGGCGGAGGGTATGACCCTGCGTGTGCGTGTGTGTGAAGGGAGCGGGCGGGCGGCGTGGAGGACGGAACGGCGCTGAAGCGCGAGGTCAGGCGGGATTTGCTGGCGGTGCGGGCCGCCATGGCGGACGACGAGGTGGCCCAGGCGGCCGAGGCGCTCGCCCGGCGCGCGCTGGAGCTGCCGGAGCTGGCCGCGGCGGGGACGGTCGCGGCGTACGTGTCGATGGGGCACGAGCCGGGCACCACCGGCCTGCTGAGCGCGCTGCGCGAGCGCGGCACGCGCGTGCTGCTGCCGGTGCTGCTGGCGGACGACGACCTGGACTGGGCGGAGTACGAGGGGCCGGGTCGGCTGGTCGAGGCCGAGCACGGCGGCGGGCGGATCCGGCTGCTGGAGCCCGCCGGGCCGCGGCTGGGCCCGGCGGCGGTGACCGAGGCGGACGTGGTGCTGCTGCCGGGGCTGGCGGTGGACCGGCGCGGGGTGCGGATGGGCCGGGGCGGCGGCAGCTTCGACCGGGTGCTGGCCCGGCTGGCGGCCTCGGGCGCCCAGTCGGCGCTGGTGGCGCTGGTGTACGGGCACGAGGTGGTGGAGGAGCTGCCGCGCGAGCCGCACGACCGGCCGGTGCACGCCGTCGTGACGCCGGAGGACGTGCGCCGGTTCTCCCGGGATTGAGCCGCGCGGCCGACTGAGCCGCGCGGTCGGCCGCGCGGCTCAGTCCCGGTGGCGAGCCGTACAGTCCCGGGCCGGGGCCGGGCCACCACGCGGCGGGCCGCGGGCCGGGGCCGGGCCGCCCGGGGCTACGGCGTGAGCGTGAGCGTGTGCTCGGCCCGCTCCCGGACCGCCTCCTCGCCGTGCGCCCACGGCAGGTACTCACCGGCGGCCCACAGATCGGTCTGGTCGGTGTAGTTGGCGTGGTAGGTGTGGCCGGAGGCGCCGGTGAGGTTGATCCACAGCGACTCCTCGAAGTCCGCCAGGCTGACGATCATCCGCATGGACGGCACCCAGGTGATGTCATAGCCGCCGGCCGCGTTCCATCCGGTGGCGTCGACGGCGTCGCTGCCGCCGGCCAGATTCCACGGGCCGCGGTTGAGCAGCCACTGGACGGGGCCGGGGCCCTCCGTGCCGAGCGTCTCGTTGTTGAGCATCAGCCGGTGCAGGCGGCCCCAGCTCCAGGTGTCGATGTCCTTGCCCAGCTCGGCGGTCAGCTCCCAGCGGGCGTCCCGCAGGGCGCGGGCGAGCAGCTCGTCGCGGGTGTCGGCGGCGGCCTGGGCGTCGGCGGCGGGCGTGGACCACCACTCGTTGTCCGGGTCCTCCAGCAGCCCCCTCACCACCTCGAACCACCGGTCGCCGCCGTCGGGCTGCGCGGTGTCGGGAGAGCGCTCGCCGCACTCGGTGATCAGCCGGTCCTCACCGTCCGGGTTCTCCAGCGGCTGCGAGTCATCGGCCGGGCGCACCCGCAGGCACTGGCCCTCGACGCGCAGTTCCTTGGGCATCTTGTTGCCGAACGCGAGCTGGAGCAGGTTGCGCCAGACCGCGTTGTAGTAGGCGGCGGCCGGGGAGTCGGCGTCCTGGCTGTAGTCCCAGCCCACCAGCAGCTCCTGGGCCTCGCGGACGTAGGGGTCGGAGACCTCGATATTGAGCAGGTGCGGGACGAGGACCTCGGCCATCTCGTTGCGGTTGTCGAGCTGGATGGACTGCATGTCGCCCATCGAGATCTTGCCGCCGTCCTCGATCGTGCCCTGGATCAGCTCCTCGATGCGTGCGCTGCGCGTGCCGTAACTCCAGTCGTCGGTGAGGGTGTACGGGTACTGGCCCTCCTCGATAACGGCCTGATTGGCCGTCACGATATAACCGCGCTCGGGGTTGAGCTCCCAGGGGAGCTGGTCCTGCGGGATGTAACCGGTCCAGTCGTAGGCCGAGTCCCAGCCGGGGGCGGGGTATCGGCCGTCGCCCTCGCCGCGGATGGGGATGAGGCCGGGGGCCTGGTAGCCGATGTTGCCCGCGGTGTCGGCGTAGATCAGGTTCTGCGAGGGGACGGCGAAGTCCTGGGCCGCCGCGCGGAATTCCTCCCAGCCGTCGGCCGCGCCGATGCCGAAGATGGCGTCCATGGTGCGGGACGGCTCCAGCGCGGTCCAGGTGAGTGAGACGGCATAGCCCTCGCCCCGGTCCGGGGCGGAGGAGTCGACCGGGGCGCTGTCGCCGACGTTGGCGAACTCCTCCTCGCGGTCAGAGATGATCGGGCCGTTCCCGGTCGCGCGCACGGTGATCTCGCGCGGCTCGCCGCCCGCGACGTCGATGGTCTCCGTCCGTGTCTCGTACGGCACTTGCTCGCCGTCGCGGAGATAGTTGCCGTCGTCCAGCTTCTCCAGCCGCAGGTCGGTCACGTCGGCGCCGAGGTTGGTCAGGCCCCAGGCGATGTCCTGGTTGTGGCCGATGACGACGCCGGGCACTCCGGAGAACGTGAATCCGGAGACGTCGAACGGGCAGGCCGCGGTGACCTCGTTGCAGTGCAGGCCCATCTGGTACCAGACGCCGGGCAACGAGGGCGACAGATGTGGGTCGTTGGCCAGCAGCGGCTCGCCGGTGGTCGTGTAGTCGCCGGAGATCACCCAGGAGTTGGAGCCGATGCCGCTGCCGTTGGTGCCGAGCAGGGCGGGGATCTCGTCCAGGGTCTCGGCGACGGAGGCGAGGTGGGACGAGACGTCGTCGAACGCGCCCTCGACGCCTTCCGTTGCCGCCGTTCCGGTGCCGCCGGTCTCCCCGGTCTCCGCGGTGCCGCCCGTTTCGCCGGTGCCCCCCGTTTCGCCGGTGCCGTCCGTTTCACCGCTCTCGCCCGCCATGGCCTGGCCGGGTGGCAGCAGGGTGCCGGTGCCGTTCTCCCGCACGATCGGCGCGTTGCGGTCGTAGGGGTACGGCGGGTACAGCGCCTCGATCTCCTCCGCGCTCAGCCGCTCGGCGAGCAGCGAACGGTCGATCTCCTCCTGCATGTTGCCGCGCAGGTCCCAGGCCATGGCCTTCAGCCAGGCCACGGAGTCGACCGGGTGCCACTCCTCCGGCTCGTAGTCGTTGGCGAAGCCGAGCGCGGCGTACTCGACCGACAGCTCCTCGCCGCTGTGGTCGGCGAGGTAGGCGTTGACGCCGTCGGTGTACGCCTGGAGGTACGCCCTGGTCTCGTCGGACAGCAGCTCGTCGTACTCCTCCTGGGCCACGTCGTGCCAGCCGAGGGTGCGCAGGAAGGCGTCGGTCTCGACGTGGTCCTCGCCGAACATCTCCGACAGCCGGCCGGCCGTCATGTGCCGGCGCACGTCCATCTCCCAGAAGCGGTCCTGGGCCTGCACATAGCCCTGGGCGCGGAAGAGGTCCTCCGCCGAGTCCGCGTAGAGCTGCGGGATCCCGTTGCCGTCCCGCAGGACGGTGACCGGCGCGGACATGCCCGCGACCGCGATCTCCCCGGAGACCTGCGGGAAGGAGGCCCGCACGGTGCTGATGCTCCAGTAGGCGCCGTAGCCGAGACCGGCCACGAGCAGCAATACGAGCGAGATCACGATCAGACGACCGCGTCGCCTGGTCTTCTTGGCGGGCATCTGCGTCCTTCACAGGGCAGCTTGGAGGTTGGAGGCAACCATAGACATACGGCCACTGAGGTGAGCCTACGGGGAGTCACGCGCCCGGGCCGCAGCGTTCATATGATGGTAAATTCGCCGCAAACGCCGTGAATTGCCCTACCTGTACGCTGCAACAATTTCCCCCGGAGAGGACCCCTCGCTGACTGTCGACCGTCTCAACGAGCTGATGCTCGCCGGCGCCCTCGTCCTGCTGGTGGCGGTCGCCGCCGTCCGGCTGACCTCGCGCACCGGGCTGCCGTCGCTGCTGCTCTACCTGGCCATCGGCATGGTGCTGGGCCGGGACGGACTCGGCATCGAGTTCAGCGACGTGGAGCTGACGCAGGTGCTGGGTTACGCGGCCCTGGTCGTCATTCTCGCCGAAGGCGGTCTCGGCACGCGATGGCGGGAGATCCGCCCGGCCATCCCGACCGCGGCCGTCCTGGCCACCGTGGGCGTCGCCATCAGCGTCGGGGTCACCGCGACGGCGGCCCACTACCTGGTCGGGCTCTCCTGGCAGTCGGCCCTGGTGATGGGCGCGGTGCTGTCCTCGACCGACGCGGCGGCCGTCTTCTCGGTGCTGCGCCGGGTGCCGCTGCCGCGTCGGCTGAGCGGGGTGCTGGAGGCGGAGTCCGGCTTCAACGACGCGCCCGTGGTCATCCTCGTCGTCGCCTTCTCCGAGACCGCCCACCCGATGGAGCACTGGTACACGCTGCTCGGCGAGATGGCGCTCGAACTCGCCATCGGGCTGGCCGTCGGGCTCGCCGTCGGCAAGCTCGGCGCGCTGGCGCTGCGGCACGTCGCGCTGCCCGCCTCCGGCCTCTACCCGATCGCGGTCCTGGCGCTGGCGGTGCTGGCGTACGCCGGGGGCGCGCTGCTGCACGGCAGCGGCTTCCTCGCGGTCTACGTGGCGGCCGTCGTCCTCGGCAACGCCCGGTTGCCGCACCGGCCCGCGACGCGCGGCTTCGCGGACGCGGTGGCGTGGCTGGCGCAGATCGGCCTGTTCGTGCTGCTCGGGCTGCTGGTGGACCCGGGCGACCTGTGGAACGACCTCGGGCCGGCACTGGTCGTGGGCGGCGCGCTCACGCTGGTGGCCAGGCCACTGGCGGTGGTGCTGTGCCTGCTGCCGTTCCGCCGGCCCTGGCGGGAGCACGTGCTGCTGTCCTGGGCGGGGCTGCGCGGCGCCGTGCCGATCGTGCTGGCCATCATCCCGGTGGTGGCCGACATCGAGGACAGTGACCGCATCTTCAGCGTCGTCTTCGTGCTCGTCGTCGTCTTCACGCTGGCGCAGGGCCCGACCCTGCCCTGGCTGGCCGGACGGCTGCGGCTCGGGGACGGGGAGAAGGCCGTCGACGTGGACATCGAGTCCGCGCCGCTCGACCGGCTGCGCGGACACCTGCTGTCCGTGTCGATCCCGGCGGCGTCGCGGATGCACGGCGTGGAGGTGCGCGAGCTGCGGCTGCCGCCGCAGGCCGCCGTCACACTGGTGGTTAGGGACGGCACCAGCTTCGTGCCCGATCCCGCCACGGTGCTGCGGCGCGGGGACGAGCTGCTGGTGGTGACGACGGACGAGGTGCGGGACGCGGTGGAACGGCGGCTGATCGCCATCGGGCGGGGCGGGAAGCTGGCGGAATGGCTCCGGCCGCATGCCCGGGGCGGACGTACGTGACGCGGTGGGTGGGGGGGAGCAGTGGACTTCCGGCCCCGGAATGTTGCACGATGGACCGTCGTTAGCACTCCATGACGATGAGTGCCAGGAGGATGTCGTGCCGACGTATCAGTATCAGTGCACCGCGTGCCACGAGGGCCTCGAAGTGGTGCAGAAGTTCACCGACGACGCGCTGACGGTGTGCCCCAGCTGCGATGGGCGCCTGAAGAAGGTCTTCTCGGCGGTCGGCATCGTCTTCAAGGGCTCCGGGTTCTACCGCAACGACAGCCGGAGCACCTCGACCTCCACCAGCCCGGCGGGGTCCTCCTCGTCCGGCAAGGCGGGTGAGAAGAGCGGGAAGAGCGAGAAGAAGAGCGACGCGGGCTCGTCGTCCTCGTCCGCGGCCTCCTCCTCCGGGTCCTCGTCGTCCTCGTCGCCCTCGGGGTCCTCCTCGTCCTCCTCGGCGAGCACCGGTTCGGCCGCGTCCGCCGCATGAGCGTGAGCGGCGCGCCCGCCGGGCGGGCCGAGATAGGCGTGATCGGCGGGTCCGGGTTCTACTCGTTCCTGGACGATGTGACGGAGATCACTGTCACTACGCCCTACGGTTCGCCCAGCGATTCGCTGTTCCTCGGTGAGATGGGCGGACGGCGCGTCGCGTTCGTCCCCCGGCACGGCCGTGGACACCACCTGCCACCGCACCGCATCAACTACCGCGCCAACCTCTGGGCGCTGCGCTCCCTCGGCGTGCGCCAGGTCCTGGGCCCGTGCGCGGTCGGCGGGCTGCGTCCCGACTACGGGCCGGGCACGCTGGTGATTCCCGACCAGCTCGTGGACCGCACCAAGAGCAGGCCGCAGAGCTTCTTCGACGGCGTGCCCCTGCCGGACGGGCGGCAGCCCAAGGTCGTGCATGTCTCGTTCGCCGATCCGTACTGCCCGGCCGGGCGCGCCGTCGCGCTGGCCACCGCGCGGGAGCGCGGTTGGGACGCGGTGGACGGCGGCACGATGTGCGTCATTGAGGGACCGCGCTTCTCCACCCGCGCCGAGTCCCGGTGGCACGCCGCGCAGGGCTGGGCCGTGGTCGGCATGACCGGGCACCCGGAGGCGATCCTCGCCCGTGAGCTGGAGCTCTGCTACACCTCGCTGGCCCTGGTCACGGACCTGGACGCGGGGGCCGAGGTGGGCGAGGGCGTCTCGCACGCCGAGGTGCTCAAGGTCTTCGCGGAGAACATCGGCCGACTGCGCGACGTGCTCTTCGACGTGGTGCGTGGGCTGCCCGAGGACCGCGACTGCCTGTGCGCGACCGCGCTGGCCGGGCAGGCGCTGGGGATCGAGCTGCCGTAGCCGGTGTGCCGTGGCCGGTGCGTCGGGGAGGGTGCGTTGTGGCCGGTGTGCCGTCGCGGGTGTGCCGTGGCAGGTGCGTCGGGGAGGGTGCCCGGCGCGTCCGGGTGACCGCGTTGTCCACAGGCGCCGGGTTGTCCACAGGCCCGGGCGGGATTCCGCGAGAACGGGCACGGTGGTGCCATGAACGTCGCCTCCTCCGCCCCCATCGGCTCGCGGTCCCGACCGCCGTCCCATCCCTCCGTTCCCGACTTCTCCCCGGTGTGCCCACGCGGCGGGCGGTTCCGGCTGCGCCGCTTCGTGCGTCGACGGCGCCGGGGCTTGGCCGTCGCGCTCGCCGCCGCCGCGCTCGCCCTGGCCCTCGCCGTGCCCGGCGGCGGGTCGGCGGGCGAGCCCGGTCCCGGGCGGACGGAGCGCGTCGAGACGGCCGTCGCGGCCGGCGCGCGGGAGGGGCCCGGGACGGCAGAGGCGGCGGCCGGTTCCGGCGAGACCGTCTCGGCGCCGGTCCGGATCGCCGACGCGGCGGCCGTGCGGCTGCTGCGTCCCGGGGACCGGGTGGACGTCCTGGCCGCCGCCGCGCCGCCGGGCGGTGAGGCCGCCGGGCCCGCCCGGGTCGTCGCGCGGCGGGCGCGGGTGGCCGAGGTGCCCGGCACGTCCGGTGCCTCCGAGGTGTCTGGTGCCGTCGGCCCGGAGGATGGCGGCGGCGCCCTGCTCGTGCTGACTGTCTCCCCTGCCACCGCCGCCGAGCTGGCCGGTGCCGCCGCCGTCGCGGACCTGGCGGTCGTCCGATGGTGACCGGCGCCCTCGCGGCGCCCACCGGGAAGTCGGGCGAGAAGCCGGGCGGAAAGTCCACCGCAGAGGGGCCATCGGATTGGACAGCCCGCCGTGCCCTGTTGCAGCGTGGGCGGCTCAGAGAGTGCCGCGACTGCGGCAGCGAGAGGCGGAGCGGTGAGTGTGGAGAGCAAGGGCGTCGTGGCGGGAGCCAGGGAGACGCTGGCCGGATTCAGGGAGTTCCTGACCCGGGGGAACGTGGTGGAGCTGGCCGTCGCGGTGGTGGTCGGCACAGCCTTCACCAACATCGTGAACTCGGTGGTGCAGGGCATGATCAACCCGGTGGTGGGCGCCTTCGGCACACAGAACCTGGACGCCTACTCGTCCTGCCTGCGCGGCCCCTGCAAGGACAACCCCGACGGCGAGGCGGACCTCGGCATCCTGCTCCACTGGGGCTCGGTGCTGAGCGCCACGCTGACCTTCCTGATCACCGCGGGCGTGGTGTATTTCCTGATGATCCTGCCCCTGACCCGGTATATGGCCCGGCGCCGGGCCAAGGACGCTGTGGAGCCGCAGCCGCCCGCCAAGACCGAGCTGGACGTGCTGGCCGAGATCCGCGACGAGCTGATCGCCCAGCGTGCCGACCGGGCGGACCGGGCCGGTCGTGCCGGGGAAGCGGCGACCGTCGGGGCGCCGCGCTCCGGGGACGCGGAGGCGGACGGGCGGCGGCTCGACAAGGAGCGCGACAGCGGCTAGACGCGCGGGCTCAGAGGTGGTGCGGCGGCTTCTCGCTGATGAAGCGGGCCAGGTCACCGACGCTTCCGTCGTCGGCGGGCCGCTCACCCCAGCCGTGGTCGGCGTCGTCCGCCGACCGGCGCTCCAGCGGGTCGTCGAAGACCAGCCGGGCGAGGAGATCCGGCCGCTCTGGGCCGGGCTGCGCGGTGTCGCTCATAGAGTCAGGATACGGCCGGGCCGGGGGCGCGAGCGGGGCGAGCGGAGTCAGCGGGGCCAGCACCTCGTGCCACCAGCGGTCCCGGCCGGGCACCCAGGGCACGGGCCGGGGCAGCTGCCGTATCACGAGCACGTCACGCACCGCCGGGCAGTCGGCCAGCGCCCGGTCGAGTACGGACTTGGCGGCGTACGTCTGCCCGTCGAGGCGGCAGGCGTCGGCGGTGACGACCACGGTCGCGCCGGATTCGTTGACACACTGGCGGACGAAGGCTCGGTGGTTGCCCAGGGGCAGAGTGATCCGTGTCGCCGACAGCCGGAGGCAGGCGAGCGTCACGACCACGGACTCCAGGGACATCGGCAGCAGCACGGGCACCGAGTCGCCGGGACGCACGCCGAGCCTGGCCAGGACCTCGCTCGCGCGGTCGGACTGGCGCAGCAGTTGCGTGTGGCTGAGCACATCGGCCGGGCTGCCGTAGCCGCTTCCCCAGCCGCGTTGTTCGGACATGCCGTGCACTCTTGCCGCTGGCGATTGACAACGGATAAACGTCCGCTGGACGCCGCAGGCCAGGGGTGCCGCGCGTGATACGCATGGGGCATGGACGAGGAGATGACGGCCATACCCGGGCCGCTGGACGCCTTGACGGATGTGGCCGGGCTCGCGGTCGGCCACGCGCAGCGGATCGGGGACGGCTGGCTGACCGGGGCGACTGTGGTGCTGACCCCGGCGGGCGGGGCGGTGGGAGCGGTCGACGTGCGCGGCGGAGGCCCCGGCACCCGGGAGACGGACGTGCTCGACCCGAGGAATCTGGTGGAGCGCGTCGACGCCATCCTGCTGAGCGGCGGGAGCGCGTTCGGGCTGGACGCGGCCGGCGGCGTGGTGGGCTGGCTGGAGGACCGGGGGCGCGGCTTCCAGCCGGGACCCGATCCCTCCCAGGTGGTGCCGATCGTGCCGGCCGCCGTCCTGTTCGACCTGGGCCGTGGCGGTGACTGGCGGGCGCGCCCGGGGGCCGGCCTCGGGCGGGCGGCGGCCGAGGACGCGGCCCGTCGCGGCCCGGGGGCGGCCGTTCCCGAGGGGAACGTCGGCGCGGGCGCGGGCGCGGTGATCGGCGGGCTCAAGGGCGGTATGGGCACGGCCAGCCTGGTGCTGTCCTCCGGCGTCACGGTGGCGGCGCTGGCGGCGGTGAACGCGAGCGGCTCGCCCGCCGATCCGGCCACCGGCGCGCTGTTCGGGGAGCCGGGGCGGGTGCCCGACCCGGCGCGGCACGCCGAGGCCGCCGGGCGGCTGGCCGCCGCGCGGCGGGAGACGGTGCGGAGGTTCGGCGGCGGGGAGCGGGTCCCGCTGAACACCACGATCGCCGTGGTGGCCACGGATGCCGCGCTCGTCCCGGCGCAGACCCAGAAGCTCGCCGGGACGGCGCACGACGGGTTGGCCCGCGCGGTGCGGCCGGTGCATCTGATGACGGATGGCGACACGGTGTTCGCCCTGGCCACCGGCGAACGGCCGGCGCCGTCCGGGGCCACGCCGATCGAGGCGGCCGTGGCGTTCAACGAGGTGCTCGCGGCGGGTGCCGACGTGCTCAGCCGGGCAGTGGTCAAGGCCGTGCTGGCGGCGGACAGCGTGGACGCGCCGGGCGGGCTCTTCCCGTCGTACTCCGACCTGTACGGACCGCGGAGCGCCGCCGCCGACCGGTGATTCCCGATCGGTGATTCCCGATCGGTGGTCCTCGACGGGTGGACTCTCGGCCGGTGGTCCTCGACGGGTGGTCCTCGGCCGGTGGACTCTCGGCCGGTGACTCTCGGCCGGTGGTCCTCGACGGGTGGCCACCGGATCGGTGGGTCCTCGACGGGTGGCCACCCGATCGGTGACTCTCGGCCGGTGGCCACCCGATCGGTGACCCTCGACAGGCGGCCTCGGCCGGTGGCCCTGATCGGTGACTCCCGACCGGGTGGGCCCTCGATCGGTGACCCTCAACCGGTGGCCGGGTGGGATGGAAGCCGGTGCCCCCGGGGGCAAATGGGGGAGTACCCGAGGGCACCGGCGGCTTTTCTCAGGCGGCGGCAGCCGTCGGTGCGCGCCGCGCGGCCCGCCCGCCGGACCCGCCCGGCTCACCGGTCTCGCCGGACGCGGCGGGCACGGCCTCGCGGCTGCCCTTGAGGGCCACGACCAAGCCGGCGGTGACGACCGTCCCGGCCGCGATCGCGAGGAGGTACGGCAGCGCCCCGCCGATGAGCGGCACCACGAACACCCCGCCGTGCGGCGCGCGCAGCGTGCTGCCGAACGCCATGGTCAGCGCGCCGGTCACCGCGCCGCCCGCCATGGCGGAGGGGATGACGCGCAGCGGGTCGGCGGCGGCGAACGGGATGGCGCCCTCGGTGATGAACGAGGCGCCCAGCACCCAGGCCGCCTTGCCGTTCTCCTTCTCGGTCGGCGTGAAGAGCCTGCCGCGCACGGTCGTGGCGAGTGCCATGCCCAGCGGCGGCACCATGCCCGCGGCCATCACCGTGGCCATGATCTCCAGGCTGGTCCCGTTGGGGTCCGCCACGGCGATGCCGCCGGTGGCGAAGGCATAGGCGACCTTGTTCACCGGACCGCCCAGGTCGAAGCACATCATCAGGCCGAGCAGCATGCCGAGCAGGATGGCGTTGGAGCCGCTCAGGCCGCTGAGCCAGTCCGTCAGCCCGGACTGCGCCTCCGCGATCGGCTTCCCGACCACGATGTACATCAGGAAGCCGACGACGGTGGCCGACAGCAGCGGGATCACCAGGACCGGCATGATGCCGCGCAGCACCGGCGGGATGGCCACCCGCTGGACGGCCATCACCACCGCGCCCGCCAGCAGGCCGGCCACCAGGCCGCCGAGGAAGCCGGCTTCGATGGTCACGGCGATGGCGCCGCCCACGAAGCCGGGCACCAGACCGGGCCGGTCGGCCATGCCGTAGGCGATGTAGCCGGCCAGGACGGGGATCAGGAAGCCGAAGGAGGTGCCGCCGATCTGGAACATCAGCGCGGCCCAGCTGTCGCCCTCTGTCCACACGAAGTGATCGGCGACGGGCGTGGCCTGGTTGATCTCGTAGCCGCCGATCGCGAAGGCGAGCGCGATGAGCAGGCCGCCGGCCGCGACGAACGGGACCATGTAGCTGACACCCGTCATCAGCCAGGTGCGCAGCCGCGTGCCGAAGTGGTCACCGGGCTGGCCGGCGCGGTTCATCGGCGCCCCGGCGCCGGCCGGGGCCGTGCCCGCGACCTCGCCGCGCTCCGCCTTGCCGCGCGCCTCCGCGATCAGCTCGGCGGGCCGGTTGATGGCGGCCTTCACCCCGACGTCCACCGTCGGCTTGCCGCCGAACCTGTCCTTCTCCCGGACCTCCACGTCGTGCGCGAGGATCACCGCGTCCGCCGCGGCGATCAGCTCCGGGCGCAGCCGTTCGAACCCGGCCGACCCCTGGGTCTCGACCGTGATCTCGACGCCTTCGTCGCGCGCCGCCCGCTCCAGCGACTCGGCCGCCATATAGGTGTGCGCGATGCCGGTGGGACAGGAGGTGACGGCGACGACGCGGAACGGTCCGGCCGGCGCCCCGCCCGGGTCCGCGCCCTTGCCGGTCTCCGCGGTCACGTCCGGCTGTTCGCCCTCGTCCGGTTGTTCGCCCCGGATCAGGGCGGCCGTGCGGCCCGGATCCGTCGCCGTGCGCAGGGCCTGGGCGAACTCGGGGTCCATCAGGCTCCGGGCCAGCCTGGAGAGGATCGTCAGATGGTCGTCGTCCGCGCCCGCCGGGGCGGCTATCAGGAAGATCAGATCGGCCGGCCCGTCGGCGGCGCCGAAGTCGATGCCCGCCGCGCTGCGCCCGAAGGCGAGCGTCGGCTCGGTGACATGCGCGCTACGGCAGTGCGGAATACCGATCCCGCCCTCCAGGCCGGTGGGCATCTGCGCCTCACGGGCCGCCACATCGGCGAGGAACCCGTCGAGGTCGGTGACGCGGTCGGCGGCGGCCATCCGTTCGGCCAGCGAACGGGCCGCCGTTTCCTTGGTGGTGGCGGCCAGGTCGAGGTCGACCAGGTCCGCGGTGATCAACTGGCTCATCGCACGGCTCCATCGGCGGTACGGGGGTGGGGACGGGATCGGGGAGAGGGAGGGAGGTGGAGGGGTTGGTCGAGCGGCACGTCGGGGGTCACAGTGACCGCCTCCGGCCGCAGGTCGGCGGGGGTGGGCATGGCGCTGCCCGGCAGTTGCACGGCGGCGGCGCCGTGGGCGAGGGCGGCGGCCAGGGCCCCCGGCCCCGTGCCGCCCGCGGTGACGAAGCCCGCGAGGGACGCGTCGCCCGCCCCGACGTCGCTGCGCACGGCCGCGACCGGCGCGCTGCCGAAGTACATCCCGGTGCGGTCCACGAGCAGCTGCCCGGCCGGGCCGAGGCTGGCCAGCACGGCCTGGGCCCCGGCCGCCCGCAGCTCCTCGGCCGCCTCGGCGGCGTCGCGGACCGTGACGAGGGCGCGGCCCACGGCATCGGCGAGCTCGTCGGCGTTCGGCTTGATCACGTCGGGCCGCTCGGCCAGCGCCCTGATCAGCGCGGGCCCCGAGGTGTCCAGGGCGATCCGGGCGCCCGCCCGGTGGGTGCGCGCGACCAGCTCGGCGTACCAGTCGTCGCCCAGCCCGCGCGGCAGGCTGCCGCAGCACACCGTCCACGCGGCGCCCGCCGCCGCGTGCCGTCCCGCCGCGGTCAGCAGCGCCTCGGACTCGGCGGCGGTCAGCTCGGGACCGGCGGCGTTGAGCTTGGTGAGGGTGCCGTCCGGTTCGACGGCCGAGATGTTGACCCGGGTGCGGCCCGCCACCGGGACGGCGGCCACCTCGATGCCCTGCCCGGTCAGCAGCCGCGACAGCAGCGCGCCCTCGGGACCGCCCAGCGGCAGCACGGCCGTCGTGCGGTGTCCGGCGGCGGCGACCGCGCGGGAGACGTTGACCCCCTTGCCGCCGGGGTCGACGCGGTCGGCGCCCGCCCGCAGCACGGCGCCGCGCTCCAGCGCGGGGATCTCGTAGGTGCGGTCGAGGCTGGGGTTGGGCGTCACAGTGAGGATCACGCGCGTTCTACCTCCGTGCCGGCCGCCTCCACCGCGCGGGCGTCGGCGGCGGTGAGCCCGTCGTCGGTGATCAGCAGGTCCACCTGGGACAGGGAGCCGAAGCGGGCGAAGTGCTCCTGCTCGAACTTGCGGGAGTCGGCCAGCAGCACCACCCGGCGGGCGGCGGAGATCAGCGCGCGCTTGACCGCCGCCTCGGCCAGGTCGGGGGTGGTCAGCCCGGAGCCGGGACCGAATCCGTTGGTGGCGAGGAAGACGACGTCGGCGGTGATCTCGCCGTAGGTGCGCAGCGCCCAGGCGTCCACGGCGGCCCGGGTCCGGTGCCGGACCCGGCCGCCGATGACGTGCAGCTCGATGCCGGGGCGGTCGACCAGCCGCGCGGCCAGCGGCAGGGCGTGGGTGAGCACGGTCAGCCGGGCGTCCAGGGGCAGCGCGGCGGCGAGGGCGGCCGTGGTGGTGCCGGCGTCGAGGATGACGCTGCCCTCCTCGGGGAGCTGGGTGAGCGCGGCGCGCGCGATCCGCTCCTTCTGCGCGACGGCGGTGCCCTCGCGCTCGCTGAGGTCGGGCTCGAAGTCGAGGCGGCCCACCGGGATGCCGCCGCCGTGCACCCGGCGCAGGACGCCGGCCCTGGCCAGCGCCTTCAGGTCGCGGCGGACGGTCTCGGCCGTGACCGCGAACTCGTCGGCGAGCGCGAGGACCTCGACGCGCCCCCGCTCGCGGGCGAGCCGGAGGATCGTCTGCTGCCGCTCAGGTGCGTACATCTGTGTTTCAGCCCGTTCCATGCCCGAATCTGTGATTCCAGTCCGGATGCTACGACCGTGTGGCGGATAAGTAAACACATCCGGAAACACTTCGGCCCCCGCAGCCGTGAAGCAGCGGGGGCCGGAAGGCCGGAGGCGCGGCGCCGGGGCGCCGGCCGCCCGGGGTCAGTGGGCGAACGCCGGGACCGGCGCGCCCTTCTCCAGGTCGCCGTCCTCACCGTCCGCGAGGGACTGGCCGACGTGGCTGCCCTTGCTGGTGATCAGGAAGAAGGCGAGGGCCGCCGAGATCAGCAGGGCGGCGAAGCCCCACCAGATGGCGGTGGTGTAGCCGTGCACCATCGACTCGAACTCCAGCTGCACACCGGAGAGCGACCCGGAGTGGGAGTTGAAGTACGAGGTGGTGGCGCCCGCCGCGATCGTGTTCAGCAGGGCCGTGCCGATGGCGCCGCCGACCTGCTGCGACACGTTCACCATGGCGGAGGCGACGCCCGCGTCGGTCGGACGGACCCGCTCGGTGGCCACGCTCATCGCCGGCATGAACGCGGTGCCCATACCGAGGCCGAGCAGCACCTGCGCCGGCAGGATCAGCCCGAGGTAGGAGGAGTCCACGCTCAGCTGGGTCAGCATCAGCATGCCGACCGCGCCGATCAGGAAGCCCGGCACCATCAGCGTCCGGGGCGCGACCCGGGTCACCAGGCGGGTGCCGATCTGGGTCGAGCCGGTGATCATGCCCGCCACCATCGGCAGGAAGGCCAGGCCGGTCTTCACCGGCGAGTATCCGCGGATGATCTGGAAGTAGTAGGTCAGGAAGAGGAACAGACCGAACATCGCGATGATCGCCACGCCCAGCGAGGCGTAGGACCCGCCGCGGTTCCGGTCGGTGATCACGCGCAGCGGCAGCAGCGGCGACTTCACGCGGGACTCGACGAAGCCGAACAGCCCCAGCAGCACCACGGCCGAGACGAACATGGCCACGGTCACCGGCTCGGTCCAGTCCTCCTGCTCGGCACGGGCGAAGCCGTAGACCAGGGCGACCAGACCCGAGGACGCGAGCAGCACGCCCGGGACATCCAGGGTCGAGCGGTTACGGGCGTTCTCGGGCTCCTTGATCACCAGGATGGCGCCGACGGCGGCCACGGCGGCGAACGGGATGTTGACGAAGAAGGTCCAGCGCCAGTCGAGGTAGTCCGTCAGGGCGCCGCCGAGCAGCAGCCCCACGGCGGCACCGGCACCGGCGATGGCGCCGTAGACGCCGAACGCCTTCGCCCGCTCCTTGACGTCGGTGAACAGAACGGTCAGCAGGGACAGCGCGGCCGGGGCCAGCAGCGCGCCGAAGACGCCCTGGAGGCCGCGGGAGGCGAAGAGCATCGCCTCGTTCTGCGCGGCACCACCGAGGGCGGAGGCGGCGGCGAAGCCGATCAGGCCGATGACGAAGGCCCGGTTCCGCCCCCACAGGTCGGCCACCCGGCCACCGAAGAGGAGCAGGCCACCGAAGGCCAGGGCATAGGCGGTGATGACCCACTGCCGGTTGCCGTCGGATATGCCGAGGTCGGTCTGGGCCGAGGGCAGCGCGATGTTCACGATGGTGGCGTCGAGCACCACCATCAACTGGGCGATGGCGATGAAGGCAAGCGCTGTCCAGCGCTTGGGGTCCGGGGTGCCCTGAGCCTGGCTCACGGCATGTTCCGCTGGCATAGGTGTGACTACCTCACGTTGCATTTCGGGCTGAGTAAGCGATTGGGGTTCGCTCGGAGTAAGACTCGGGAGAGCGGGGAAACTCAGCGCCGCTCTCGTCCGGCTGGCGGCGGCAGTTGGAAGAGCTCGTCTTTGAGCTCTGCCAAACTGGTCGCGTGACCCGGTAGTTCGCTGTGGGCCGGCGTCCGCAGGCCATCGAGGAAAATCTGCAGATGACGCCGGGCGAGAAGCACGTCATTCCGGCGACGCACCCCCGGCATCGGGAGAGTGAGCCTGGCGATGGCGACAAGCAGGTCCCCGGCACCGACATCCCGGCGGAGCTGACCGGACTCGTGCGCCCGGTCGACCAGCTTCTGTGTCACCTTCTGCATGCGCCCACGGCTGGCTACGAGCTGCGGATCTTCCGGATCGATGTCGGAACCCAGCATGGGACAGAGAGCGCCCACCCGCTCGTCCGCGCTGTCGAGGACGACGCGGCGCAGGGCTTCGAAGGGATCATGCTCCGTCTCCAGTGCCTGTCGGGCCCGCTCGATGATCCGCTGGTTCACATAGAGCAGCACGTGGAACAGCAAGGACTTGCGATCGGGAAAGTGCCGGTACAGCGTGGCATTTCCGACCCCGGCCCGTCGAGCGATTTCATCCAGGGGCGCGTCCGCCCCGTACTCAACGAGCGCTTCACGGGCAGCGGCGAGGATCCGCTCGCGATTACGCACGGCGTCGGCGCGCAGCCGCGGACGGGTCGTCGTGGAGGTGGTGCTCACGATGCCGCTCCCCTTGTCTGGACGCCTCACGACGCCCGGATGAACAACCGGGGACTCCCTCCCCGCTTGCGTGGACAGTCATCAAAACGGAGAAACCGTCCCCACTTATTTCGCGACATCCTGTGTTCTGCGTCACAAGCCGCCCGGGGTTCACCCAAACCCTCCCCGCCCCGGACAGGGGCGAGCCCCGGGGCCCGCCAACGGGCGCCGGGGCTCGGCTTCTTCACAGGGGCCGACCGACCGGTCAGGCGGCGGCGTCGAAGCCCGAATCGCTCGCCATCCGCTTCAGCTCCAGCAGCGCGTGCTTCTCGATCTGCCGGATCCGCTCACGGGTCAGCCCGTGCTGCTTGCCCACCTCGGTGAGCGTGCGCTCACGGCCGTCCTCGATGCCGTAGCGCGCGCGGATGATCGCCGCGGTGCGCTGGTCGAGGCGGCCGATCAGGTCCTCCAGACCCTCGCGGCGCAGCATCACCAGCACCGACTGCTCGGGCGACGCGGCCGAGGTGTCCTCCAGCAGGTCGCCGAACTGCGTCTCGCCCTCGTCGTCGACCGCCATGTTCAGACTGACCGGGTCGCGCGCCCAGTCGAGCACGTCCTGGATCCGCTCCGGGCTCGAACCGAGCTCCCCCGCGATCTCGCCGGGCTCGGGGTCCCGGCCGTTCTCCCGGTTGAACTCGCGCTGCACGCGCCGGATCCGGCCCAGCTCCTCCACGAGGTGGACGGGCAGCCGGATGGTGCGCGACTGGTCGGCGATGGACCGGGTGATGGCCTGCCGGATCCACCAGGTCGCGTACGTCGAGAACTTGAAGCCCTTGGTGTAGTCGAACTTCTCGACCGCCCGGACCAGGCCGGCGTTCCCCTCCTGGATCAGGTCCAGCAGCGGCAGACCGCTGCGCGGATACCTCCGGGCGACGGCGACGACCAGCCGCAGGTTGGACCGGATGAAGATGTCCTTCGCCCGCTCCCCGGCGGCGACGAGCGCCCGCAGCTCCTCGGGCGTGGCCGAGGCCGCGGCGCCGTCCGCGGCCGGCTCCTCCTCGCCCTCCAGGATGCGCTCCGCGTACAGCCCCGCCTCGATCGCGAGAGACAGCTCGACTTCCTTCGCCGCGTCCAGCAGCGGGGTCCGCGCTATCTCGTCGAGGTACATCCCGACGAGGTCGCGCTCCGTGGCATCGCTGCTCGCGCTGGACCGGACACTGCCCGTCGCTGCGACACTGTCATCGGTGTCCGGACGCCGGGCGACGGCACGGGTGGCCATGCGTGCACTCCCCTTCGACATGATCAAAACTGATCGAACTGATCAACTTGGCCCTCTGGGCCCGGACCGGGCTGCCCCCTTGCCTCCCGCATCCGTAACGAATCAACGACGGGAATCCGGACAGAATTCCCAGACAGCTCATCTTTTTCCCAGTGGTGCGGTACCCTGCGCGGTCGCATACGAGACGGCGGCGTCGCTCGCGTCGTGCGCCTGGTGCGCCTCGTGCGCGCGACATCTCTTCCACATCTCTCCCACATCCCTGAAGACGAACAAGACGCTCGGTTAGTTGCCTCCGGGTACCCCCGACCCCCGCGCGCCATTCGACCGCCTTCGCCGGGTCCGGCGGGGCCCCGGCAGGGCCCCGGCAAGGTCCGCCGGGGGCGCGGCGGGCGCGGCGGGCGCGGTCGGACCGGCCGCGCCGGACCCGCCGCGACCGCCCTCGATGTCCCGCCCGCCCGGGAACACCCTGATGACGCACGGACCCGGGCACGGGTAGGTTGCCCGCAGCGCGGACAGCGCGTCGGGACAGGGGGGCGGGGCACGCATGATCAGGGGCAGGCAGGGCGGCGCTCAGCTCCCGCCAGCGGTGAGAAGCTGGATCGCGCACCGCCGCAACACCGAGCTGGCCCTGATCGTCTTCGCCGTCGCCATCGCCGCGTTCGGTCACGCCGCCGCCGGTCTCGCCATGGACGACGACGTGCCGTCCGGCCTCCTCACCCACGTCGCCGGCCTCGGCGCCCTGGCCCTCACCGCCCATCTGGCCGTGCGCCGTTTCGCCCGCCACGCCGACCCGTTGATCCTGCCCGTCACCGTTCTGCTCAGCGGCATCGGGCTGGTCCTCCTCGACCGGCTCGACCACGCCTACGCCGAGCACTACCCGCCGGACAACTACCAGTCGGCCGCCGCCGCACCCGATCAGGTGATCTGGAGCGTCGTCGGCGTCGGGCTCTTCGTCGCCACCATCGTCCTGCTCCGCCACCACCGGGTGCTCCAGCGCTACACCTACCTCGGCATGGCCGTGGCGATGCTGCTGCTGATGGCCCCGGCGTTCTTCGGCGCCGACCAGTTCGGCGCGAAGCGGTGGATCACGCTCGGGCCGCTGTCCGTGCAGCCGGGCGAGTTCGTCAAGGTCATGATCGTCGTCTTCTTCGCCAGCTATCTGATGACGAACCGGGACGCCCTCGCCCTCGTCGGCCGCCGCATCCTCGGCCTGGCCCTGCCGCGCGGCCGGAACGCGGGCCCGGTGCTGCTGGTGTGGGCCGTCAGCCTCGTCGTCCTCTTCTACGAGCGCGACCTCGGCACCTCGCTCCTCTTCTTCTGCGTCTTCATCGTGATGCTCTACATCGCCACCGAGCGCACGAGTTGGGTCGTCCTCGGCGGCCTGATGGCGGCGCTCGGCACGGTCGTCGTCGCCTCCACCCAGCAGCACGTCAAGGGCCGCGTCCAGGCGTGGCTGGACCCGATGGCGATCTTCCTTCCGCCCGACCAGCGCCCGCCGGGGCTGATCTCGGACCAGTCGGCGCAGGCGCTGTTCAGCTTCGGCGCCGGCGGCCTCACCGGTACGGGCCTGGGCGAGGGCCATTCGTACCTGGTCGGCTTCGCCGGGCGCAGCGACTTCATCCTCGCCACGGTGGGGGAGGAGCTGGGCCTGGCCGGGGTGACGCTCGTCATCCTGCTGTACGTGCTGCTCATCCAGCGCGGGCTGAGCGCCGCCATGGCGGCCACCGACCCGTTCGGGAAGCTGCTTGCCGCCGGGCTGTCGACGGTGCTCGCGATCCAGGTGTTCATCGTCTCCGGCGGCGTGACCGGGCTGATCCCGCTGACGGGCAAGGCGTTGCCGTTCCTCGCCCAGGGCGGCTCGTCCACCGTCGCCAACTGGCTGCTGGTCGCCCTGCTGATCCGGGTCAGCGACGGCGCCGGCAAGGCCGCCACCGAGCCCGAGGGGAACGCCACGATCCTCGTCCCCGTGATCCGGGACACGGCCCCGGCCCCCGACCCGCTCAGCGGGCCGGATCGGCGTGCCGGCACGTATCCGGATCGGCGCTCGGCCACGTACCCGGATCGGCGTGCCGGCACGTATCCGGATCGGCGCTCCGACACGTACCCGGATCGGCGTTCCGGCACGGATCCGGACCCTGGCGCCGGTCGCCCCGGCCCGGACCTGGGCGACTCGCCGGGCGCGCCGGTGCGCCGCACCCCCTGAGTGAAGGGAGCGCTCCACGATGAACCTTCTCGACGACGCCCACACCCTCGCCGACGACCTCATGCGCCTCCGCCGCCGGCTGCACGCCATCCCCGAGGTGGGGCTCGACCTGCCGCGCACCCAGGAAGCCGTCCTCACCGCCCTCGACGGCCTGCCACTGGAGGTGTCGACCGGCCACGGTCTCACCTCCGTCACCGCCGTCCTGCGCGGCGCCCGCCCCGGCCGCACCGTGCTGCTGCGCGGTGACATGGACGCGCTGCCGGTCGCCGAGCGCACCGGCCTGCCGTTCGCCGCCGGGGCGGAACGGATGCACGCCTGCGGCCACGACCTGCACACCGCGATGCTGGTCGGCGCCGCCCGGCTGCTGGCCGCGCACCGCGACCGGCTGGCGGGGAACGTGCTGTTCATGTTCCAGCCCGGCGAGGAGGGCTGGGACGGCGCCGGGCACATGCTCGCCGAGGGCCTGCTCGACGCGGCGGGGGAGCGCCCGGTCGCCGCGTACGCCCTCCACGTGAGCTCGCACACCTGGCCGTCCGGCGTGTTCTCGACGCGCGGCGGCCCGATGATGGCCGCCTCCAACGTGCTGGAGGTGACTGTCAGGGGCGCGGGCGGCCACGGCTCGGCCCCGCACCGCGCGAAGGACCCGATTCCGGCGGCGTGCGAGATGGTGACCGCGCTCCAGACATGGATCACGCGCTCGTTCGATGTCTTCGACCCCGTGGTCCTGACCGTCGGCAGCTTCCACGCGGGCACCCAGTCGAACATCATCCCGGACACGGCGACGTTCCACGCAACCGTCCGCAGCTTCTCCGCCGAGGTCCGCGCCCGGCTGCGCGAGGGCACGGTCGCCGTGTGCGAGGGGATCGCGGCGGCGCACGGGCTGGCGGTGGACGCCGAGTTCGTCGAGCAGTACCCGGTCACGGTCAACGACGGCGCCGAGACCGCGTTCGCCGCCGACGCGGTGCGCGAGCTGCACGGCGAGGAGCGGTACGCCCCGATGGAGAACCCGATCCTCGGGTCCGAGGACTTCTCCCGGGTGATCGACGCGGTGCCGGGCGCGATGCTCTTCCTCGGCGCCACGATGCCCGGCCTGGACCCCGACACCGCCCCGGCGAACCACTCCCCGCTGGCCGCGTTCGACGAGGCGGTGTTGCCCGATGGCGCCGCGCTCTACGCGGAGCTGGCCGTGCGCCGACTGGCGGCATAGCCGGAGCGCGCCGCCGCCCGCCGCCTTACGGTGATCCCATCGGCCGGATATATCCGGCTGAATCGGATTCGTGAGCGCGTCGTGAGGAGGGTGGTGGCGACGATGACGGTGAAGGCGGTCATAGCCCAGGAGCCCGGGGAGCCGGAGGACCCGGGCGCGCGCACCGGACCACTGGGGGAGCGGGCGGCCGAAGCCCACGTCGCGCGCTCCGGCTTCGCCCTCGGGGCCCCCGCGCTCACCGGAGTGGAGCTGGAGTGGCTGGTCCGCGAGGCCCGTGACGGCCACTACGGCCGTGACGCCCCTGGCAGCCGTGACGCCCGCGATGCTCGTGACGCTTCTGCTCCCGGGCGGGCCGTTCCGGCCGGGAGCGTGGACGCCGCGCTGGCCTCGCTCGGGCCGCTGCCGGGGGGCGGGCGCCTCACCCGGGAGCCGGGCGGCCAGGTCGAGCTGAGCAGCCTGCCCGCGCCCTCCCTGGCCCGGTGCGTCGCCGCCGCGACCGCCGACCTCGCCGCGATCCGGGCGGCCCTGGCCGCCGTCGGCCTCGTCCTCGCCGGCTACGGCCTCGACCCGTACCGCGCACCGCCCCCGGTGGCCGGCCAGCCGCGCTACCGGGCGATGGCGGCGCACTTCGACCGTTTCTCGCCGGGCGGACGGGCCGTGATGTGCGCCACCGCCTCCGTCCAGGTCTGCCTGGACGCGGGCGACGACACCGACGGTCCCGCCGGCTACCGCTTCCGCTGGCTCCTGGCCCACCGCCTCGGCCCGGTGCTGATCGCGGCCTTCGCCAACTCGCCGCTGTGGCACGGCCGTCCCACCGGCTGGGTCTCCACCCGGCAGGCCCTGTGGGCGCGTGTCGACCCCGGCCGCACCCGGCCGCCCGAGGGGCACGGCCCGCTCCAGCCGGTGGACGATCCGCGCGACGCCTGGGCCCGTTATGCTCTCGACGCGCCGCTGCTGTGCGTGCGCCGCCCCGCTCCCGCCGCCTGGACCGCGCCGGCCGGCTGGACGTTCCGGTCCTGGCTGCGCGACGCGGCCGGGGACGCGCCCCGCGAACGCCCGCCGGGGCCCGACGACCTCGACTACCACCTCGGCACCCTCTTCCCGCCCGTACGGCCGCGCGGCTGGCTGGAGTTGAGGATGATCGACGCCCAGCCGGGCGACGACGGCTGGATCGTTCCGCTCGCCGTCGCCGCCGCCCTGATGGACGATCCGGTGGCGGCCGGGGCCGCGTTCGACGCGACCGAGCCGTTGACCGGGCGCGGCGGGCCGTTCCCCCGCCCGGACCTGTGGCTGCGTGCCGCCCGCGCCGGTCCCGCCGACCCCGCGCTGGGCCCGGCGGTCCGCACGTGCCTCGCCGCCGCCGAGGCCGCCCTCGCCCGTGACCCGGCCTGCGCGGAAGTTCGGCGCGCGGTCGGTGACTTCGCCGACCGGTACGCCGCGCGCGGCCGTTGTCCCGCCGACGATCTGCTCGACCGGTTCCCCCAAGGAGTGAGGCGATGACCGAAGACACCCTCATCCCCGAAGTGACCGCCGCGCCCAGCCCCCGCGAACGGGCCCGGATCGCCCTGTCCACCGCGCGCCGCCGCACGCTGGCACTCGCCGACTGCCTGAGCGACGCCGAACTGATCGCCCAGCACTCCTCGTTGATGTCACCGCTGGTCTGGGACCTCGCCCACATTGCCAACCAGGAGGACATCTGGCTGGTCCGCCGCGTGGGCAGCCGGCCGGCCGTGCGGCCCGATCTCGACGACCTGTACGACGCCTTCCGCCATCCCCGCGCCGACCGCCCGGCGTTGCCGCTCCTCGACCCGGTGCGCGCCCGTCGCTACCTCGCCGTCACCCGCGACCAGGCGCTCGACGTGCTGGCGGCGCTCCCGCCGGGCGACGGCTTCGTCTTCGGCATGGTCGCGCAGCATGAGCAGCAGCACGACGAGACGATGCTCGCCACGCACCAACTGCGCGCCGGGTGCCCGGTGCTGAGTGCGCCGGCGCCGCCTCGGGCGTCCGCCGCCGAGCGGCTGCCGCGCGAAGTCCTTGTGCCCGGCGGCCCGTTCACGATGGGCACCTCGACGGATCCGTGGGCGCTGGACAACGAGCGGCCCGCGCACGCGGTGGACGTTCCGGCGTTCTGGCTGGACACCGTGCCGGTGACCAACGCCGCGTACGAGGAGTTCATCGCGGACGGCGGCTACGACGACCCGCGCTGGTGGACACCCGGGGGCTGGGAGCACCGGCGGTCGGCGGAGCTGGCCGCGCCGGGGTTCTGGTTCCGTGACGGTGGACCGGCGTGGTTGCGGCGGCGGTTCGGGCAGGTGGAGGAGGTGCCGGCGGACGAGCCGGTGCTGCATGTGTGCTGGTACGAGGCGGACGCCTACGCCCGATGGGCCGGCCGGCGGCTGCCGACCGAGGCCGAGTGGGAGAAGGCCGCCCGCCACGACCCCGCCACCGGTGAGTCCAGGCGCCACCCCTGGGGCGACACCCCACCCGGCCCCGAGCACGCCAACCTCGGCCAGCACCACCTCCAGCCCGCCCCCGCCGGCTCCTACCCCGAGGGCGCCGCGCCCTGCGGCGCGCGCCAACTCCTGGGCGACGTATGGGAGTGGACCGCCAGCGACTTCCAGCCGTACCCGGGATTCGCGGCGCACCCGTATCGCGAGTACAGCGAGGTGTTCTTCGGCTCCTCCCACAAGGTGCTGCGCGGCGGCTCGTTCGGCACCGACCCGGTCGCCTGCCGGGGGACGTTCCGCAACTGGGACCGCCCCATCCGCCGCCAGATCTTCTGCGGCTTCCGCACCTGCCGCACGGCGGAGGAGGCGCGCTGATGTGCCGCCACCTCGCGTACATCGGGCCGCCGCGCCCGCTCGCGGAGCTGATCAGCGGCGCGCCGCACAGCCTCTACGAACAGTCCTACACCCCGACGGTCAACGCGGATGGCTTCGGCGTCGGCTGGTATCCGGTGAACGATGGTGCTGGGCCGGTGCGTTACCGCCGTGCCGTGCCGATCTGGGCCGATGCCAACCTGCCCGGCCTGGCCGCCGCCATCAGCAGCGGCGCCGTCCTGGCGGCGGTCCGTTCCGCCACGCCGGGCAACAGCTACGAGGAGTCCGCCGTCGCGCCCTACGCCCTGGGCCACTGGCTGTTCAGCCACCACGGCCGGGTCGACGACTGGGAGTTGCTGCCCGAGGACGCGGGCGAGCCGCTGTCCTCCGCCGAACTCCTCGACGCGGAGGCCCGTTGCGACGCCGCTCTGCTGTGGATCATGACGATCAGACGCCTGGCCGACGGCACGTCGCCGGGCGACGCCCTGGCCGACGTGGTCCGCCAGACGGCCGGCGCCCGGCCCGGCGCCCGCCTCAACTTCCTCCTCACCGACGGGCATACCATCGCCGCCACCCGCCACGGCGGCCCGCTCTGGTACCACCCGGCCCCCGGCGAGTTGACCGTCGCCACCGCCCCCACCTCGGACGACGACGGCTGGCGGGAAGTCCCCGACCACTCCCTGCTGTTGGCCACCGAGCGCACGACCGAAATCGAACCCCTCTGAAGGAGAGACCTCATGCCGAATCGCATCTCGGTCGAAAACCGCCTGCCCGCCGACCACTTCGCCCGCACCCTGCGCGCCGACGTGGCCGAGGGACTGACCGCGCAGCCCAAGAAGCTGCCACCGAAGTGGTTCTACGATGCCCACGGCAGCGTCCTGTTCGACCGCATCACGCGCCTGCCCGAGTACTACCCCACCCGCGCCGAACGGATGGTCCTGCGCGCCCGCGCCGACGAGATCGCCCAGCTCACCGGCGCCCGCACCTTGATCGAACTCGGCTCGGGCTCCTCCGAGAAGACTCGCTTGCTGATCGACGCCCTGACCGCCGGCGGCACACTGAAGCTCTACGCGCCCCTGGACGTCAGCGCGTCGGCCCTGGAGAACGCCGCCGAGTCACTGTGCCGCGACTACCCCGACCTGCGCGTCGCGGCGACGGTCGCCGACTTCGAGACGGACCTCCAACTCCCCGACTCAGGTCCCCGCCTGGTGGCCTTCCTCGGCTCCACCATCGGCAACTTCGACACGGACCAGCGCGCCGCGTTCCTCAACAGGACGCGCGCCACCCTGACCCGGGAGGACGACGCGCTGCTGCTCGGCGTCGACCTGGTCAAGGACCCCAAGACCCTGATCCGCGCCTACGACGACGACCAGGGCGTGACGGCGGCGTTCAACAAGAACCTGCTGCGCGTGCTGAACCGCGAACTCGACGCCGACTTCGACGCCGGCGCCTTCGACCACCGAGCGGTGTGGAACGCGGAAGCCGAACAGATGGAGATGCGCCTGCGCGCCCGCGTCACCCACACGGCCAAGATTCCGCCCCTGGACCTGACGGTCGACTTCACCCGCGGCGAGGACCTGTGCACGGAGATCTCCGTCAAGTTCCGCCACGAGCGGATGATGGAAGAACTGACGGCCTCCGGCTTCACCCTCACCCACTGGTGGCCGGACCCCCAATCCCGCTTCGCGATCCTCCTCGCCACCCCTGCCTGACCCCCCACCGGCGACGGCAACGGTCGGAGACCACCCGCTACACTGAGCCAGACATGCCCCGCCTCAGTAGCTCAGGGGATAGAGCACCGCTCTCCTAAAGCGGGTGTCGGCAGTTCGAATCTGCCCTGGGGCACTCCCCGAATGCCCCGGACCGCACGAGGTCCGGGGCGTCGCGTGTGCGTCCTCACCATCCCCGCGCGACGACTTCGCGGGGAACTGGTTCCGGCGACGGGACGCCCGCCGACCCGGCCCGCATCGACCGGGGCGTCTGCGCCGCGTTGTCCCAGTCAGGCGTCAACCCCACCACCGCGCGACCGGCTTCGCCGCCACCGGCGCCGTGGTCCCGCACGCTCAGGGACGCGTGAGACCAGCCTCGATAACGGATTGGCAACCCACCGTAGGGGTGTGGTCACTCCCCCGGTAGCCTTTGCCTCCGCCGCACACGGATGGTGCGCGGTCTCGTTACATGTGGGGAGATTTCGTTGAGGAAGCCTGTCCGTGCCGCCGTCGCGGCTGTCGCCGCGGCGTGTGCCGTCGTGCTGATACCGGCCCAGTCCGAGGCCGCCGAGTACAGCTCGGCGCTGAAACTCCGGGGGGTCCAGTACGACGCGCCCGGCCGGGACTCCAACAGTTGCTCCTCCGGCAACACCGACGAAGAGTACGTGACGATCAAGAACTACTCGTCCTCGGTGACCGTCAACCTCAGGAACTACGTCGTCAGGGACGCCGCCGGCAACCGCTTCGTGTTCTCCGCCGACCACTACCTTCAGCCCGGCGACTACGTGCGGCTGCGCGGCGGCAACGGCACGGACTCCGACAAGTACAACGTGGTCTACCGCGACAACTGCAACTTCATGTGGAACAACGACCGCGACACGATCTATCTCTACAAGTCCTCGGGCAGCGCGGCGGATTCCCACTCCTACACCAAGAGCGGATCCGACCCCGACGGCAACGGCTACGTGAGCTTCCACGGCTGACCCCCGGGGCCCGCTCCCTCGGCGAGGGGCACCGCGATATTCAGCGGTGTCTGGCAAATCCCTTGGCTGTACGTGGGCTTGCGGCGGACGGACCATCGGTGGTCGACCCCGTCGGCCGAGATGAGCCGGAGCCCTTTCCTGGCGCTGGTGACCATCCACGCCGTCCGTGGCGCGGGGGCTGTGGCGGGGGACCGGGGTCGTAGCGGGTTTGGCCGACGGCGGGCGCGGAACTCGTGGCGGTGCGAACGGACAAGGGAGGTCCAGCCATGCTCAAAGCTGTCGCAGACGTCCTCCGGGCGATCGGTGGCGCGCTCGCCACGGTCGTCTCGTTGCCCTTCCGTGCCGTCGCCCGGCTCTTCGGTGGGGCGTCGGACACCGCGCGCGGGCGTCACTGACCCTGCCGGAACGGGCGGGTCGCACCTGGTGACGGGGTGCGGCCCGCCCTCTTCGCGCGCCGGGCCCGGGTAACGAAAAGATAACGCGCGCGCCCCCTCTGGACGGTGGGGGGGAACGGGTCTACGTTTCCGTCAATCGATTGACACGGCAAACGATTGACGTGACCGGTGGAGGTCCTTGTGGGCAGGGTGACGATGCGCGATGTCGCAGCTCGGGCGCGGGTTTCCGTGTCCACCGTGTCGCTCGTCCTCAACGGCCGCGACGGCGGCCGGGTGAAGCCCGCGATCAGCAAGCGGGTGCGCCGGGCGGCCGAGGAGCTGGAGTACGCGCCCAACCTCGTCGCCCGCGGTCTGCGGACCAACCAGACGCACACCATCGGTCTCATCTCCGACCGCGTCGCCAGCACGCCGTTCGCCGGGCGCATGCTCGCCGGGGCGCACGACACGGCCTGGGAGAGCGGGCGGTTGCTGCTGCTGGTCGACTCGGGCGGTGACGCGGACGTCGAACGGGCGGCGATCCGCACGCTGGTGCAGCGGAACGTGGACGCGCTGATCTACGCGTCGATGTACCACCGGGTGGTCGAACTGCCCACCGTGCCCGACGACTTGCCGCTCGTCCTGCTCGACGCGCGGCCCGCGGACGAGGAACGGCCCGATGTGGCCTGGGTCGTTCCCGACGAGGCCGGCGGCGTCAGGGCCGCCGTCACCGAGCTGCTGGAAGCCGGACACCGGCGGATCGCGTACTGCACGGACGCGGTCGACGTGCCCGCCGTGCACGAGCGGATGCGGAGCTTCGAGGACACCATGGCCGCCGCCGGCGTTCCCGTCGATCCGCGGTACATCGCGCGGATGCCCGACAGCAACGCGGCCGACGGGCGGGAGGGCGCGGCCCGGTTGCTGGCCCTGCCCGAACCGCCGACCGCCATCTTCTGCTTCAACGACCGTATGGCGATGGGTGCGTACCGGGCCGCGCGAGAGCTGGGCCTGCGCATTCCCGACGACATCTCGATCGTGGGCTTCGACGACCAGGAGCACGTCGCCGACGGACTGGCGCCCGGTCTGACCACGGTCGCCCTGCTCCACTACGACATGGGCGTGTGGGCCGCCCGGCAGGTCCTGTCCCTGCTCTCGGGCGAGGAGCCGGACGGGCCGAGGCAGCGGCGGATGCCGTGCCCGCTCGTCCGCCGCCAGTCCGTCGCCCCGCCGGCGATCCCCGCTGACCCCGGCTGATCCCCACCCCTCCCTCCACGACCACCGACGCGAGGATGCAAGGAGGCATCGCGTGCGCGAGAACGAGTCAGGAAACGTCACCGGACGAAGAGCCCTGCTGAGGGCGTCCGCCATGGGAGCGACCGCGACGGTCGGAGCGGTCGCGCTCTCCACGCTGAACGCCACGCCGGCGAGCGCGGACCCGCGGCCGCCGACCGTGTACGACGTCACGACGTGGACCCATTCGACCAACCCCGCCCTCACCCGCTCCACGGACATCGGCGCGCTGATCAACGACATCATCGCCGACATCACGCCGTCCGGCGCGACCCCGACGATCATTCTCGTCGCCTCCGGTACCGGCCATCAGATCACCAACAACCACGCCGTCAGCAACGTCGCCGCCATGCACGTGGTCCTCGACGCCGCCACGCACGCGCCCCGGGTGCTCGACAGCGCCACCTCGGCGCAATTTCTGAACTAGACCGCGGACCACACGTTCCGCGCCACCCCCTGAAGACGGGGGAATCCGTCCCCGGCGATTCACGGGGACCGGCGAATTCCAGGAAGCCGGCGCATGTTCCCCCTTCCCCGGGCGGGCGCGTCTCCCTGAGCAAGGAGTAAGAAAATGGAAGGCATTCACAGACAGTTCCCCCGGCTCTCCCGGCGCGGATTCCTCCAGGCCACCGGCGCCGCCGGCGCGGCGGCGGCCCTCTCCTCCGCGTGCGGCGCGGGCGGGTCGGGCGGCGGCGGGTCCGACACGCTCAGGCTCCTCTGCGAGGCGGGCGGCAAAGCGGAACTGACCAGGATCGCCCAGCTCTTCACCGAGGAGACCGGCACCAAGGTCACCTTCATCGAGCTGCCCTACGACGGCTTGTTCAACCGGCTCAGCAGCGAACTCCCCGCCGACAGCCTCTCGTTCGACATCGCCGCCCTCGACGCGATCTGGCTGCCGACGTTCGCCGAGGTGCTGCGCCCACTGGACGAACTGTTCACTCAGGCGGTCCAGGACGACCTGTTTCCCGCGCTGGTCGCCGAGGCCCAGGTCGGTGGCTCCTTCGTCGGGATGCCCGCGTGGACCAACGCGGAGATTCTCTTCTACCGCACCGACCTCTTCGAGGACGCGCGCGAACAGCGGGAATTCGAGGACCGGTTCGGCTACCCACTCGCTCCGCCCACCACCTGGGAGCAATTCCAGGACACGGCCGAGTTCTTCACCCGGGGCACCGACCTGTACGGCACCGACGTCAAGGGTGCGGTGGAGACCGAGTGGCTGGCCCACGTGCTCCAGGCCGGCTCGCCCGGCGTCGTGCTCGACGCGGACAACGGCGTCATCATCGACAACGACGAGCACCTGGCCGCCCTCCGCTTCTCCAGCGACCTCAACAACAGGCTGCGGGTCAGCCCGCCGGGCGCGGCCCAACTCGACTGGGGCGGCGCGCAGAACCTCTTCCACCAGGGCAAGACCGCGATGATGCGGTTCTGGGCGCACGCCTACCCGATGGTGCCCGAGGACTCCCCGGTGCACGGCAAGGTGGGCGTGGCGCCGATGATCGGCGGCGAGGCGGGCATCGGCGCGATCCCCGGCCCCTGGTACCTGTCGATACCCGAGGCCGGGGGAAACGGCGACGTCGCCGCCGACTTCATCCGGTTCGCCTACGAGCACAACGAGCTGGCCGTCGACTCCGACCTCGGCCTCGCCGCCCGCAAGTCCGTCGTCTCCGACTTCGCCGCCCGGCCCGGCTACGAGCACTTCGCCGCCCTGCTGCCCACGCTCGACGCGCGGGCGACCCGGCCGCGGCCCGCCAGCCCCAAGTGGCAGCAGATCGTGGACGACGTCCTGATCCCGACGCTTCAGCAGTCCCTCGCCTCGGGAGCCGACTACGCGGCTCTGCTAGCCACCGCCCGGGAGGACGTGGAGCGCCTTGTCCAGTAGTCGTGTCAGCCTTGTCGGCCGTGCCGGCCCTGTCCGCCCCGGCGGCCACTCCGGTTCCGCCGGCGGGCGCCGCCGGCCGATGCCGGAGGGGCGGTTCGCGCTGCTGCTGATGCTGCCCGCCGCGCTGTTCCTCGGTGTCTTCGTGGCCTGGCCGCTGGTCAGGCTGGTGGCCGACAGCTTCTACGAGATCGCGCCGCTGGCCGGCACCCGGGAGTTCGTCGGGCTCGGCAACTACGCGGACGCGCTGGGGAGTCCGGAGTTCGGCGACGCGGCCTGGCGCACGGCCCTGTACACCGTGATCGTCGTCTCCATGGAGTTCCTGCTGGGGCTGGCGACGGCCCTGCTGTTCAACTCCCTCGGGCAGCGCTCCCGGTGGCTGCGCACGCTGTTCCTCTACCCCTTGATGATCGCGCCCGTGGTGGCCGGTCTGCTCTGGCGGTTCCTGCTGATCGACAACTTCGGGATCGTCAACGAACTGCTCACCCGGGCCAGGATCATCGACGACCCGGCCGACATCGGCTGGCTGTCGGACCCGGACATCGTGCTGTTCTCGGTGGCGCTGCCGGACATCTGGCTGACCACCTCGTTCATGACGCTGGTGATCTTCGCCGGACTGCAGAACGTGCCGGCCGACGTCCTGGAGGCGGCACGGCTCGACGGCGCCACGTTCCGGCAGCAGTTGACGCGCATCATCCTGCCGCTGCTGCGGCCGGTGATCGCCGTGGCGCTGATCGTCCGGGGCATCGACGCCGTGCGGGCCTTCGACATCATCGCGATCCAGACCAACGGCGGCCCGCAGCGGGCGTCCGAGACTTTGAGCCTGCTCATCTACCGCACCATGGTGCGCTCCGGCGAGCCGGGGCTCGCTTCCGCCATGGCCACGCTCTACCTGCTGGCGATGCTTGCCGTCGCCTTCGTCGCGGTCGCCACGATCTGGCGCCCGGGGAAGGAGCCGGCATGACCGCGATGCCGACCGACCGCGCCCGGCGCACCCGACGCGGCCTGCTGTGGGCGCTGTTGATCTCGGTCATCGTGCTGTACGCGTTCCCCTTCGGCTACTTGGTGCTCACGTCGTTCAAGACGCCGGGCGAGGCGATCGCCGTGCCGCCGTCGATCCTGCCCGGCACGTGGAGCGTCGAGAACTACGAGCAGGCCCTGAACACCCGGGGCGTGCGGCCCGCGTTCCTGAACAGCGTCAGTGCCGCCGTGCTGAGCACGGGGCTCTCGCTGCTCCTCGCGGTGCCCGCCGCCTACGGCGTCACTCGGTTCGGCACCGTCAGCGGACGGGTGTTCGTCATGGCGGCGCTGGTGACCAGGATGGTGCCGCCCGTCGCGCTGGGCGTCCCGCTGGTCGACATGATGGGCGACCTGGCCCTGACTGACACGCCGACCGGGCTGGCGCTCGCACACACCACCATCTCCCTCCCGCTCTCCATCTGGCTGATGGTGAGCTTCTTCGAGGCCGTGCCGCGGGAGTTGGAGGAAGCCGCTCTCGTGGACGGCTGCGGCCGGGTCGGCGCGCTGATCCGCGTCGTGCTGCCCGTCGTCTCCGGCGGGATGGCGGTCACCGCCATCTTCGCGTTCCTGGCCTCCTGGAACGAATACCTGTTCTCCCTGCTGCTGACCGCCGTCAACGCGCAGACGACGCCCATCGTCATCGCGAACTTCCAGACCCAGTACGGCCTGCAGTGGGGCCCGATGACGGCCCTCGCGACCCTCTACTCGATCCCCGTCGTCCTCCTCACCCTCGCCCTGCAACGCCGCATCGTCGCCGGGCTGACCCTCGGCGCGGTCAAGGGCTGACCGCGCCGCCGCACCACACCGGGCACGACCGCATCACGTACCGAGCACCACCAGCACCATCACGGAGAGGTATCCGCACCATGCGTTTCTGGCAGCCCAACAGCCCGCTCAGCGGCCTGCCGTATATCAAGCAGGGCCGGTCCAAAAGGTTTTCGAGCTGGGACCGCACCGGTGGCAACCGTGACTTCGCCAGGGTCCTCCCCGGCGAGACCTACGTCATGGCCGAGATCGAGGGCACCGGCGTCATCGAGCACATCTGGATGACAACCCGCTGCTACTCGCCGCAGTACCTGCGCAAGCTGGTCCTGGAGATGTACTGGGACGGCGAGGAGAACCCCAGCGTCCGCACGCCGCTGGGCGACTTTTTCGGCGTCGGCCACGCCACCTGCACGCACTACGTGTCACTGCCGCTGAGCATGGTCTTCGGCCCGCGGCGCGGCCCCAAGGGTCCGTTCGCCGCGGCGATGAACTCGTACTTCCCGATGCCCTTCGCCAGCGGCGCCCGCATCCAGCTCCGCAACGAGAGCGATGAGCCCGTCGAGAACCTCTTCTTCTACGTCGACTACGAACTGACCGACGAGGAGCCGCCGGACGACCTGGGCCGCTTCCACGCCTGCTACCGGCAGGAGATGCCCACCAAGAAGCTCGTGCACGCCTCGGACATCAAGGACCCCAAGCCCTGGGACCTGCCCGGCAAGAACCTGACGGGCGAGGACAACTACGTGCTGCTGGACGCCGTCGGCACCGGCCACTACGTGGGATGCGTGCTGAGCATCGACAACTTCGACGTGGGCAACCAGGAGTACACCTGGCCCGGCGAGGGCGACGACATGATCTTCATCGACGGCGAGGCTTGGCCGCCGTCGCTGCACGGCACCGGGACGGAGGACTACTTCAACGCCGCCTGGGGCTTCCCCAGCGGCCCCTACGCGGGCCCGTACCACGGCATCACGCTCGGCAGCAGCGTGCAGGAGCACTTCGGGCTGTGGAGCATGTACCGCTTCCACTTCGAGGACCCGGTCCGCTTCAGCAAGTCCATCAAGGTCACCATCGAGCACGGCCACGCCAACGGGCAGGGCAACGACTATTCGAGTGTCGCGTACTGGTACCAGCTCGAACCGCACGCGCCGCAGCCCGAGTTGCCGCCGGTCGAGACCCGCCTGCCGCGCCGCTGGCCCGAGCACGGGCTGTGGGACGAGTGACCGGCCCCACCACCGGGGAGGGCCGGCCGTGCTGAGGCTTCCGGACGTCTGGGTCTGGGACTTCTGGCTCGCCGACGACGGCGCCCGCCACCACCTGTACTACCTCAAGGCATCCCGCGCGCTCGGCGATCCCGACCGCCGGCACTGGAACGTGACGGTGGGGCACGCCGTTTCGGAGGATCTGGTCACCTGGGAGGAGGTCGCGGACGCGCTGGCCCCGGGCCCGCCGGGGGCGTTCGACGACAAGACCACCTGGACCGGGTCGGTGGTGCGCGCCGACGACGGCACCTGGCGCATGTTCTACACGGGCGCGAGCGCGGCCGACGGCGGCCTCAAACAGCGCGTCGGCGTGGCCACGTCGACCGACCTGTACACGTGGCACAAGCGCGACGGGCCGGTGCTGGAGAGCGACCCGCGCTGGTACGAGAGGCTGCCGGACGCCCAGTGGCCGGACGAGGCGTGGCGCGATCCCTGGGTCTTCCGCGACCCCGCCGGGGACGGCTGGCACATGCTGATCACCGCTCGCGCCGCCGCAGGCCCCGCCGACCAGCGCGGGGTGATCGGACACGCCCGCTCGGCCGACCTGCTGCGGTGGGAGGCCGGGCCGCCGCTCAGCCGGCCGGGCGCGGGCTTCGGCCACCTGGAGGTCCCGCAGATCGAGACCGTCGACGGCCGGCACGTGCTGCTGTTCTCGTGCATGGCCCCTGAACTCTCGGCCGGGCGGCGGGAGCGCGGGGCGCGGGGCGGCGTGTGGTGCGTCCCGGCCGACGACCTCCTCGGCCCGTACGACACGGCCCGCGCGACGCGGCTGACCGACGAATCGCTCTACAGCGGGCGGCTGGTGCGGGACCGGTCGGGGCGCTGGGTGCTGCTGGCCTTCCGCCACACCGGCCCGGACGGCGGGTTCGTCGGGGAGATCACCGATCCGCTGCCGGTGTCCTGGGCGCCGGACGGATCGGGACTCCGCGTGGACGGCGGTGAGCCCATGGCCCTCTGACGGGGGGCGACCCGGCCGGGGGCGGCGGCGCGCGCCGCCGCCCCCGGCTCACACCCCGGTGCGGTTGTACTCCTCGACGCGGGGCGGTGGTTCGGCCGGGTCGAGGCCGTGGGCGCGCATCTGGGTGGTGAGGTGGGTGACATAGCGGGCGAAGGCGCGGATCAGGGTTTCCATGCCGAACAGGCGCTGTCTCAACTGGGCGTTCTCCGCGTCGAGTCTGTCCACGCTGGCCTGGATGACCGCGAGGTCGGCCCGGCGTTCCTCGGGGGCCGCGGCCGCCTCCGCCGCCCTGCGCTGGGCCTCGGCCGTGATGGTCGCCGCCATGCGCGTAGCGCGGGCGGCGTACCAGCCGCCGGCGATCGCGCCGACCGGGCCGCCGACCGCGGCCACCGTTGTCCAGAACTCGCTCATCTCTCCCCGCCTTTGTGCTGCGGAACCGGGAACTCGGGTGTGGCGCTGGCCCAGAGCAGCACGCCGACGTGGATCGTCGCGTAGTACCCGGCGACCCACAGGCCCCGGGAGTAGTCCCCGGAGACGGCGGCGGTCAGATAGGCGCCCAGCCACACGATGGGCGGTGCCAGGGCCGCGGCGAAACCGGCCCAGTCGCGGCCGGCCTTGACGAGCGAGGAGAGGACCGCCGCGGCGCCGGCGGCGACCCACAGCCAGGACCAGGCGTGCAGCGGCGCCGCGTCGGTCAGCAGCGCCAGCCCCCGGGCGTTGGGCGCGGGGTCCAGCATGAACTGGAGCCCCCACAGCAGCTCGCCCGCGCCGACGATGAACAGGAACCCCCCGCGCCGCCCGAGATGGGCCCGCAGCCACCGAACGGACGGCCGACCGGCCATCGCGCACCTCCCCACCCACGGCACCTGACGTCATAGCCGCAATACCCCAGGGCCCGGCGCAACTCGCCCATGAGCGCCGGGATTAGCCCGAACGTGTGCCGAGCGGGCCGTTCGGCGCGGCCGGTGCGGGGCACTCGGGCGGGCATGGGCGGCATCCTGATCGGCACGTGTTCGTGGACGGACCGCGCGCTGCTGGCCAGCGGCTGGTACCCGCCGGGGGCGCGCAGCGCGGAGGCGCGGCTGCGGTACTACGCCTCGCGTTTCCCCGTCGTCGAGGTCGACGCCACGTACTACTCCCTGCCCACCGCGCGCAACAGCCGCCTGTGGACCGAACGCACCCCGGACGGCTTCGTGTTCGACATCAAGGCGTTCTCGCTGCTCACCGGCCATCCCACACGGGCCGGCGCGCTGCCGCCCGGACTGAGACCGGAGGGACCGCCGGAGCGCTCGCTGCGCGCGGCCCAACTGCCGGGCGCCGTGCTGGAGGAGGTGTGGCGGGCTTTCCTGGACGGCATCGCGCCGCTGCGCGAAGCGGGCCGACTGGGCAGCGTCCTGCTCCAGTTCCCGCCGTGGTTCGGGCCGGGCGAGCGGGAGCGGGTGCGGCTGGCGGACTGCCGCCGGCGGGTGCCGGACGACGTGCGGCTGGCCGTCGAGTTCCGGCATCCGGGCTGGCTCGCGCCGGGACACCGGGCCGCCACGCTGGAGTTCCTGCGGAGCCGGGGGCTGGCGCTGGTCGCCGTGGACACCGCGAGCGGGCTGCCCGCGTCGATGCCGCCGGTCGCGGAGGTCACCTGCCCGGAGGTGGCGGTGGCGCGGTTCCACGGGCGCAGTCCGGCGTGGGGATCGGGGAGCAAGGAGGAACGGTTCCGCCACCGTTACGCGCCCGGCGAGCTGGCCGCCTGGATCCCGCGCGTGCGGCAGCTGGCCGCGGGCGCCAAGGAGGTGCACGTCCTGTTCAACAACTGCTGCGGCGACGCGGCCGTTTCCGCCGCCGCGACGATGGCCGGGCTGCTGCGCTCGGTCACACCACCCGGCGCTTGACCAGGGCGCCCAGCACCAGCGCGCCCGGCAGCAGCGGCAGCCACACGGTGATCACGCGGTAGGCGAGGACGGTGGAGGTCGCCGTCGTGGCCGGGGCACCGGTGGCGACCAGCGCGAGGACCAGCGCGGCGTCCACCGAGCCGATGCCGCCGGGGCTGGGCACCATGGCGGCGATCACAGAGGCGGCCATGTAGGCGAGCACGATGTGCGCCACCGGGACGGGCAGGTCGAGGGAGAGCGCGACCGCGACCAGCCCGGCGGCCTGGAGCACCGGGAAGGCGAAGGAGCCGCCCCACAGGGCCAGCACCCGGCGCGGCCGGGTGTGCAGGGAGCGGATGTCGGTGAGCGCGGTGCGCAGGAAGCCGCCGACGGTGCGGCGCAGCGGGCGGATCGCGCAGACGGTCAGCACCGCGGCGAGGGCGGCGGCCACGCCGACCGTCGCGAGGAGCCCGAGGCCGATCCGCTCCGGCAGCAGGGCCTGGAGACGCAGCGCCTCGGGGAACGCGAGGAGCAGCGCGCCGAGCAGCGCCACGCGCGAGACCCCCTCGGCGAGGAAGTACAGGGCGAGCGCGGCGGAGTAGCGGGCGGGCGGGATGCCGCAGCGGTTCATGAAACGGATGTTGACCGCGCTGGCGCCGATCCCGGACGGCAGCAGGTGGTTGGCGGCGCCGGCGGCGAACTGGGTGGCGAACAGGCGTCCGGCGGGGAGCCGTTCGTGGACCGTGCCCTGCCGCGCGAAGGACACGGCGACCCAGCCCAGCAGGGTCGTCCCGATGGCCGCGAGCAGCCAGGATCCGTCGGCGGCGAGGACTTCGTGGGCGCCGGAGGTCAGCACCTCGTGGTGCAGACCGGCCCAGATGGCCACGGCGATGAGGGGAAGCAGGCAGAGGGCCTGGCGCAGCGGCAGCCATCGCATGGCGCCAGGATGCCCGCGCCGGGCGACGTCCCGGCGTCCCGCGGCCGACCGGCGGGGGAAGAGGAGGGGAGCACGACAGGGGCGGAAGGTGAATTTCACGTAGCGGAAACGTGGATGTTATCGGCCTCCCCAAGGCTTCAACAAAACGTTGAACTCCTGCGGCCGATCCCGCGGACCGACGGTTCCGCCGTGTGACGTTACCTCCCGTCGGCGCGGCGGAGAAGGGCGAACGTTCCCCCGCTCCCCACCGCAACGCAACGCAGCGCAACGCCAACCGACCGCAACGCAGCGCCAACCCACCGCAAGCCACTGCCCCGGAGCCTTCACCATGTCGCGCACCACCACTACCCGCCGCCGGCGGCTGTCCCTGGGCGCCGCCGCCTCCGCCGCCTCCCTCGCCACCGTCATCGCCCTGGCCGGCGTCGCCCCGTCGTCCACCGCCGCCACCCCCGACCGGTCCGACAGCCACCGCAAGGTGGACGTCGAGGTGCTCGTCATCACCATGTTCGAGCCTGAGACCGCGCCCTGGCTGCGCGAGGAGAGCCTGCCCCTCACCGTCGACGTGCCCGGCGCCTACAGCCCGGTCCGCTGCGACAGCCAGGGCCTGTGCGTCCTGACCACCGGCATGGGCAAGTCCAACGCCGCCGCCACCATGAGCGCCGTCCTCGACAGCCCCCGGTTCGACTTCGACGACGCGTACTTCCTCTCCGCCGGCATAGCGGGCACCCCGCCGGACAACGGCACCCTCGGCTTCGCCGCCTGGGCCCGCTGGGTCGTGGACTACGACCTCGGCCACCACCTGCTGCCCGAGGAGGCCCCCGACATCCCGCACGCCTACCAGGAGTTCGGCGGCGAGACCACCGTCTTCCGGCTGAACGACGACCTGGTCGACATGGCCTACGACCTCACCCAGGACCTCGAACTCACCGACAGCGCCGTCTCCCAGGAGGTCAGGAGCCACTACCCGGGCCAGGAGGGCGTCGAACCCTACGTCGCCGTCTGCGACACGCTCACCGGCGACAACTACTGGTCCGGAGCCGGGCAGTCGGCCCGCGCGGACTACATCACCGCGCTGCGCACCGACGACCAGGGCGACTACTGCACCACGCAGATGGAGGACAACGCCACCGCCACCACCCTCGAACGCCGCGGCTACCTCGACCGCTACCTCAATCTCCGCACCGCCAGCAACTTCGACCAGCCCTACCCCGGCCAGACTGTCTCGGAGCATCTCGCGTCCGACTCCGGCGCGTTCCGGCCGTCCCTGGAGAACGCCTACCTCGTCGGCTCCGTTGTGGTCGACCACCTGCTGGAGACGACGCCATGACGAACGCGATCGACCGCTGGTTCAAGCTGACCGAGCGCGGGTCCACCTGGTCCCGTGAAGTCCGGGGCGGTGTCGCCACGTTCTTCACCATGGCCTACATCGTGGTGCTCAACCCGCTGATCGTCGGCACCGCCCCCGACGCGACCGGCGCGGTCCTCGGCATCCCGGCCGTGGCCGCCGTGACCGCCCTCGTCGCCGGGGTGATGACGATCGCGATGGGCGTGATCGGGCGCTATCCGTTCGCCATCGCCACCGGGCTCGGCCTCAACGCGTTCGTCGCCACGAGCCTGGCCTCCGAGATGACCTGGGCCGACGCGATGGGCCTGGTGGTGCTGGAGGGCCTGATCATCACCGTCCTGGTGGTGACCGGCTTCCGCACCGCCGTCTTCCACGCCATCCCCACCCAGCTCAAGACCGCGATCGGCGTCGGCATCGGGCTGTTCATCGCGCTCATCGGCCTGGTCGACGCGGGGTTCGTCCGCCGCGTCCCGGACGCGGCCGGCACCCCGGTGCCCGTTCAGCTGGGCTCCGGGGGCACCCTCCACAGCTGGCCCGTCCTCGTCTTCGCCGCGGGCGTGCTGCTGCTGGCCGTCCTCGTCGTGCGCAGAGTGCCGGGCGCGATCCTGATCGGCATCGTGGCGACGACGGCGCTGGCCATCGTGGTCGAGGCCGTCGCCGGGCCGGGCCCGGTGTTCGGCGCGGACGGATCGGTGAACCCCGGCGGCTGGAGCCTGATCGTGCCGGAGATGCCCGACAAGGTGGTCGACACCCCGGACTTCGGGCTGCTCGGCGAGTTCAGCCTGCTCGGCTCGTTCGAACGGGTCGGCGCGGTGGCCGCGCTCCTCTTCGTCTTCACGCTCCTCCTCGCCGACTTCTTCGACACCATGGGCACCGTCGTGGGCGTCGGCGCCGAGGCGGAGCTGCTGGACAAGGACGGCCGGCTGCCCGGCATCGGGCCCGTGCTGTTCGTGGACTCGCTGGCCGCCGTCGCGGGCGGCGCCGCCTCCACCTCCTCCAACACCACCTACATCGAGTCGGCGGCGGGCGTCGGGGAGGGCGCGCGCACCGGCCTGGCCAGCGTCGTCACCGGCGTGCTCTTCCTGCTGGCCACGCTGTTCACCCCGCTGGTGTCGGTGGTACCGTCCGAGGCGGCCGGTGCCGCGCTCGTCGTCGTCGGGTTCCTGATGCTCACCCAGATCAGGACCATCGACTTCGAGGACTACGGGGTCGCGATCCCGGCGTTCCTGACCATGGTCGTCATGCCGTTCACGTACTCCGTGACCAACGGCATCGGCGCGGGCCTCGTCAGCTACGTGGTGATCAAGGTGTGCCAGGGTCGCGCGCGGCAGATCCACCCGCTCCTGTGGATCGTCGCCGCCCTCTTCCTGGCGTACTTCGCGATCGTCCCGCTGGAGGACCTGCTCGGCGTCGACTGACCTCCCGCACCCACCGGACGCGCCCGGTTCCGAGTCTCCCCGGCTCCGGGGCCGGGCGCGCGATCATGGCCGGGAACGACGATCAGCTCCGCCCCGCCGGGACCCGCCGCCAGGACCCCCATAGGAGCCCGCATGTCCCCTCACGACACCCCGCGCCCCGACCCGGCCGACCGCCCCGACCCGGCCGACCCGGCCGACGCCCCCGACGACGCCGGGCGGCTGACCACCCGGTCCCCGGGCGGGCGCCGCGTCCTGGCCTGCGCGATCCTCGGCTCCGGCATGGCCATGCTGGACGGCACCATCGTCACCGTCGCGCTCCCGCGCATCGGCGCCGACCTCGACGTTCCGCTCTCCGACCTGCAGTGGACCCTCAACGCCTACCTGCTGACCCTCGCCGGGCTGATCCTGCTCGGCGGCGGCCTGGGGGACCGCTTCGGGCGGCGGCGCGTCTTCGTCTGGGGTGTCGCCTGGTTCACCGTCGCCTCGCTGCTGTGCGGGCTGGCCCCCACCTCCCCGGTCCTGATCGCCGCCCGCGCGCTCCAGGGTGTGGGCGGCGCGCTGCTGACGCCGGGCTCGCTGGCGCTGATCCAGTCCTCGTTCCGGCCGGAGGAACGGGCCAAGGCGGTCGGCCTGTGGTCCGGGCTCGGCGGGGTGGCGACGGCGCTGGGGCCGTTCCTCGGCGGCTGGCTGGTGGACGGTCCCGGCTGGCGCTGGATCTTCTACCTCAACGTGCCCTTCGCCGTGGCGATCCTGGTGCTGGCCCGCGAGGTGCCGGAGAGCCGCGACTGGGAGGCGACCGGCCGGTTCGACATCCCGGGCGCGGCGCTGGCCGCGCTGTCGCTGGGCGGGATCACCTACGCGCTGATCAACGCCCCGGCGCTGTGGGCGCTGGCCGGCGGCGCGGCGCTGGGCGCGCTGTTCGTGTGGCGGGAACGCCGCACACCGCGGCCGATACTGCCGCTCGGGGTCTTCCGCTCCCGGCTGTTCACCGCGGCCAATCTGGTGACGCTCTGCCTGTACGCGGCGATCGGCGGCGTGTTCTTCCTGCTGCCGACCCAGCTCCAGAACGGCCTGGGTTACAACGCGCTCACCGCCGGCGTCGCCACGATGCCCGTGACGGTGCTGCTGATCGTGCTGTCCGGGCCGGCCGGCGAGCTGGCCCAGCGCATCGGTCCGCGGGTGCCGCTGACGCTGGGTCCGCTGGTGGCCGCCGCCGGTCTGCTGCTGCTGCGCCGGGTCCACCCCGGCGGGTCCTACTGGACGGACGTCTTCCCGGCCGTCGTCGTGCAGGGACTGGGGATAAGCCTGTTCGTGGCGCCGCTCACCGCGACCGTGCTGGCCTCCCTGGAGACCCGGCGGGCGGGTGTGGCCAGCGGTGTCAACAACGCCGCCGCGCGCGTCGCGCAGCTCGTCGCCGTGGCCGCGCTGCCGCTGGCGATCGGCCTGTCCACCGACGAATACCGCTCGGCGGACGCGGTGGACACGGCGTTCGGCAAGGCGGTGCTGATCTGCGCGGGGCTGATGGCGCTGGGAGCGGTGATCGCGTGGTTCACCGTGCCGCACACGCTGACGCCGCCCGACGGCCGGGAGAAGGTCCCGTCCCCGCAGTGCGCCCACCACTGCGCGGTCAGTGCGCCGCCACTCGAACCGGGCAATCACACTTCATCCCCCTGAGTGAAACTGTCGTACCCACGACGCAGCGCGTCGGGTGCGATTGCTTCACGTCCGGTGTCCGAATCAGTGAATTCTTTGAATAAGTCTCACAAGTGGCGTCCCGTCTCCGTCGGAGTAACATTCACGCCGTTTTAACTCGACAATGGGAACCCCCTGGGCCTAGGCTGCGAAGGCCGCTGGCCATCAGCTCAGCCGCTGCATCGTCGCAGGTCATCGGGTTGCCATCGGGTCGGTGTGTCACATGTGTCCGTCTCGGACCGAAAGAGGGCCAACTCTGATCGAGTTGAGTTCTTCGTCATTTCGTCGGCAAACGCCAGGGAATTGGGTGCAATGACAAACGACTCCGGGGAATTCGAGCAGCGGCGACCCGGTGATGTGTGCGAGGACGTGTGCGAGGTGTGGCGGAGCAGGCTCACCGCCCTTCCCGTCCCCGCGCAGCACGAAGTCCTGCTCGATCTGATAACCGGTCAGGTCGCCGCCGTCACCGGCCAGGGCGGCGGCGCGTCCGTCGAGAAGCGCGCCCCCTGGCGCCGCCTCGGCATCTACCGGCACCTCGCCGACCGGCTGCGCGCCGAGCTGTCCGCGGCCACCGGAGTCCGCCTGCCCGCCACGCTGTTCTTCGACCAGCCCACGCCCGAGGCCGTCGCCGCCTATCTGCGCGCCGAGGTGCTCGGCATCGACGGCGAGGTCGTCGCCCCCGAGGCCCAGGGACTCGGCACGGACGCCGTCGGCGACCCCATCGCGATCGTCGGCATGGCCTGTCGGCTGCCCGGCGGCGTCGACTCGCCCGAGGCGCTGTGGGAGCTGGTGCGCGAGGGCCGCGACGCCATCGGCGGCCTGCCCGAGGGGCGCGGCTGGGATCTGGACGCGCTCTACGACCCGGACCCCGAGCGGTCCGGCACCGCCTACACACGGCACGGTGGATTCCTGCCCGCCATCGACGAGTTCGACCCCGGCTTCTTCGGTATCGGCCCGCGCGAGGCCACCGCCCTGGATCCGCAGCAGCGGCTGATGCTGGAGGTCTCCTGGGAGGCGCTGGAGCGCGCCGGCATCGACCCGCACTCGCTGCGCGGCAGCCGCACCGGCGTCTTCGCGGGCGTCTCCCTCCAGGACTACGGCCCCGCCTGGCACGAGGCGCCGCACGAGGCCCAGGGCCAGCTGCTGACCGGCAACGCGCTGGGCGTCGTCGCCGGCCGCATCGCCTACACGTTCGGCTTCGAGGGACCCGCCCTCACCGTCGACACCCAGTGCTCCTCGTCCCTGGTGGCCATGCACCTGGCCGGCCAGGCGCTCCGCTCCGGCGAGTGCGACCTCGCGGTGGCCGGTGGCGTCACCCTGATGTCGACGCCCGGCATGCTCCTGGAGTTCAGTCGCAAGCGCGGCCTGGCGCCGGACGGGCGGTGCAAGGCGTTCTCCGCCGACGCCGACGGCACCGGCTGGGCCGAGGGCGCGGGCGTCGTGCTGCTGGAGCGGCTCTCCACCGCCCGCCGCCGCGGCCACCGCGTCTACGGTGTGCTGCGGAGCACCGCGCTCAACCAGGACGGCGCCAGCAATGGCCTGACCGCGCCCAACGGCCCCTCCCAGCAGCGGCTGATCCGCCAGGCCCTGGCCAACGCCGGGCTGCGCCCCGCCGACGTGGACGCGGTCGAGGCCCACGGCACCGGCACCGCGCTCGGCGATCCCATCGAGGCCCAGGCCCTGATCGCCACCTACGGCCAGGACCGGCCCGCCGGCCGGCCGCTCTACCTGGGCTCGCTCAAGTCCAACATCGGGCACACCCAGGCCGCCGCGGGCGTCGCCGGGGTCATCAAGATGGTGCAGGCGATGCGGCACGGCCTGCTGCCCAGGACGCTGCACGTCACCGAGGCGTCCCCGCACGTGGACTGGTCGGCCGGGGACGTCGTCCTGCTGACCGAGAGCACCCGCTGGGAGCGCCCCGACGGCCGGCCGCGCCGCGCGGCGGTCTCGGCGTTCGGCGTGAGCGGCACCAACGCCCACGCGGTCGTGGAGGAGGCGCCGGCCGAGGAGCCGCGCACCGAGCCCGCGCCGCTGCCCGTCGTGCTGAGCGCCCGCACCGAGGCCGCGCTGCGCGCCCAGGCGGCCCGGCTCGGCGCCCACCTGGCCGAGCACCCGGACCTCGCCGCGCTCGACGCGGGCTTCTCGCTGGCCGGCCGCACCCGTTTCGAGCACCGCGCCGTCGCGGTCGTCAGCGGCCGGACCGACGGGCATGGCGGTGAACGGGCCGATGGGCGCGCCGAGTTGACCCGAGCCCTGGCCGCGCTGGCCGAGGGCCGGACCGCCCCCGGAACGGTGCGTGGCGCGGTCCGGCCCGGAGTCGAACCGAGCAGAACGGCCTTCCTGTTCACCGGCCAGGGCAGCCAGCGCCCGGGCATGGGCCGCGAACTGCACACCGCCTACCCGGTCTTCGCGCAGACGCTGGACGAGATCTGCGTCCGCTTCGCACCGCACCTCGAACGCCCGCTGCGCGACGTGATGTTCGCGCCCCCCGGCACCCCGGCCGCGGCCGAGCTGGACCGCACCGCGTACACGCAGTGCGCGCTGTTCGCCTTCGAGACCGCGCTGTTCCGGCTCGTGGAGTCCTGGGGTGTCACCCCCGGCATCCTCATCGGGCACTCCATCGGCGAGCTGACCGCGGCCCACGTCGCCGGGGTGCTCACGCTGGACGACGCCTGCGAGCTGGTCGCCGCGCGCGGCCGGCTGATGCAGTCCTGCCGCCCCGGCGGAGCGATGACCGCGCTCCAGGCCACCGAGGCCGAGGTCCTCGAATCACTCGCCACGTTCGCCGCTCCCGCCGACCAGGTCGGGATCGCCGCCCTCAACGGCCCGGCCGCCACCGTGATCGCCGGGGACGCCGCCGCCGTCGAACGGATCGCCGCCGAATGGGCCGGACGCGGCCGGAAGACGAAGCGCCTCACCGTCAGCCACGCCTTCCACTCCCCGCACATGGACGACATGCTCGACGCCTTCCGCAAGGTCGCCGAGCGCGTCACGCTCCGGCCGCCCGCGCTGCCGATCGTCTCCACCCTGACCGGGCGGCCCGCCACCGACGCCGAGCTGTCCTCGCCCGCGTACTGGGCGCGGCACGTGCGCGAGCCGGTGCGTTTCCTCGACGGCATGCGCCGTCTGCACCAGGAGGGCGCCACCGCCTGCCTGGAGATCGGCCCCGACGCGGTGCTGACCGCGCTGGCCCCGGCCTGCCTGCCCGAGGAGGCCGCCGCCGCGGCCGACGCCGGGGACCTGGTGCTCGCCGCCGCCTCCCGCGCCGGCCGCCCCGAGGCCACCACCCTGCTGACCGCGCTGGCCGAGCTGAACGTCCGGGGCATCCCCGTCGACTGGCCCGCCGTCTACGAGGAACGCGGCGCCACCCACGTCGAGCTGCCCACCTACGCCTTCCAGCGCAAGCGGTACTGGATCGAGCAGGCCGCCGCCGCGCAGGCCCCGGCGGCGCCGGTCCCGGCCGCCGCCGTACCCGCCGTTCCCGCCGCGCGCCGCCCCGCCGACCCGGACCAGTGGCGGTACCGGACCGAGTGGCGCCCGCTGCCCGCCGACCACGCCGCCGCCGCCGCGCTCGCCGCGGGCGCCACCGCCACGCCCGTGCTGTCCGGCGTCTGGCCGCTGCTGACGCCGCCCGCCGGAGCCGACGACGAGCTGGTCTCCCGCGTCTCCTGGATCATGGAGCGCCTCGGTGGCGAGGTCGTCCACCTGCCGCTGACCGGCGACGACGCGCGCGCCGACCGCGCCCGCCTCGGCGAGCTGCTGGAGAAGTGCGGCATCCCCGAGGGCCGCGCCATCGGCGGCGTCCTGTCGCTCCTGGCCCTCGACACCACCCCGCACCGCGACCACCCGGCACTCAGCGACGGCCTCGCCCTCACCTGCGCCCTCGCCCAGGCCCTCGGGGACCTCGACGTGGCCGCGCCCCTGTGGTGCGCCACGCGCGGCGCGGTCACCACCGGCGCCGCCGACCCGGTCACCGACCCGGCCCAGGCGATGGTGTGGGGCCTGGGCCGCGCCCTCGCCCTGGAACGCCCGGGCGGCTGGGGCGGCCTGGTGGACATCCCCGCCGACCTGGACGACCAGACGCTCGCTTGGTTCGGCGTCGCCCTCACCGCGCCCGGCGGCGAGGACCAGCTCGCCGCCCGCGCCGGCGGGCTGCTCGCGCCGCGCCTGGTGGAGGCCGGGCCCGCCGCCGCGCCCGCCGGTCCCTGGCGCCCGCGCGGCACCGTCCTGATCACCGGCGGCACCGGCGCCCTCGGCGCGCACGCCGCCCGCCGCCTCGCCCGCGACGGCGCGCGGCGGCTCGTCCTGACCAGCCGCCGGGGCATGGCCGCGCCCGGCGCCGAGGAGCTGGTCGAGGAGCTGGCCGCGCTCGGCACCGAGGCCACGGTCGAAGCCTGCGACATCGCGGACCCCGGACAGCTCACCGGGCTGCTGGTCGCGCTCACGGACGGCGAGGAGCCGTTGACCGCCGTCGTGCACGCGGCGGGTGTCAGCGGCCGGATCGCGCCGCTGGGCGATCTGGAGCTGGGTGAGTTCGCGGACGTGGTGGCGGGCAAGGTGGTCGGCGCCGCGCATCTGGACGCGCTGCTGGACAACCTCGGCGGCACCGAGCTGGAGGCGTTCGTCCTGCTCTCCTCCATCTCCGCGACCTGGGGCAGCGGCGGCCAGACCGCCTACAGCGCGGGCAACGCCTTCCTCGACGCCCTCGCCTCGCACCGGCGCGCGCGCGGCCTGGCCGCCACCGCCGTCGCCTTCGGTCCCTGGGCCGAGGCCGGGATGGGCGCCGAGCCCGGGTTGCGCGCGCACCTGGACCGGCGCGGCCTGATCCCGCTGGCCCCCGGCGCGGCCGTCGCCGCCCTGACCGGGGCCGTGGCCGCCGACGAGACGGCCGTCACGGTGGCGGACGTCGACTGGGACCGTTTCCTGCCGCTGCTCACCTCCGCCCGCCCGGGCCGTTTCTTCGACGCGCTGCGCCGCCCGGCGGCCGGGCCGGACACGGCCGGGGCCGGGGCCGGAGGGGCCGGGGACGCGGACCGGGCCGCCGGCTCGGGCGCCGTGGACTACGCGGCCCTGCCGCAGACCGAGCGCGCCCGCGCCCTGCTCGACCTGGTCCGGTCCGAGGCCGCCGCCGTCCTCGGCCACGCCTCGCCGGACGACGTGGACCCCGAGCGCCGTTTCCTGGAGCTGGGCTTCGACTCCCTCGCCTCGGTGGAGCTGCGCCGCCGCCTCGTCACCGCCACCGGCCTGACGCTGGCGACGCCCGTCGTCTTCGAGCACCCGACCGCCGCTGAGCTGGCCCGCCACCTCGGCACGCTGATCGCCGCCCGGCGCCCGGCCGCCACCGAGGCGGCCCCCGGGCCGATCGGGGTCCGGGACCTGTACCGGCAGGCGTGCGCGATCGGCAAGTTCACGGAGGGCATCGGCGTGCTCCAGGCCGCCGCCAAGCTCCGGCCCGTTTTCCACAGCCCCGCCGAGTTCGGCAAGCCCGCCGAGCCGGTGAAGCTGGCATCGGGACCGGCGGCGCCCACCCTCGTCTGCCTGCCGTCGATGGTCGCCCCCTCCGGCCCGCACAACTTCGCCCGGCTCGCCCTCCACCTGCACGGCCTGCGGGACGTCTACGCGCTGCCGCACCCCGGCTTCGGCGACGGCGAGCTGCTGCCCGCCACCGGCGACATGGTGGTGGACATGCACGCCGACGCCGTGGCCAGGGAGTTCGCCGGTCAGCCCGTGGCGCTCGCGGGGTACTCGTCGGGCGGCTGGCTGGCGCACGCCATCGCGGCCCGGCTGGAGGCGCGCGGCCTGGCGCCGGAGGGGGTCGTGCTGCTGGACACCTGGTTCCCGAAGGACGAGATCCCCGAGGAGCAGATCCAGGGCCAGCTGCGCGGTATCGCGGTCAACGACCAGGCGTTCGCGCTGATGACCGAGGCCCAGGTGACGGCGCAGGGCGCGTATCTGGAGCTGTTCGAGGGCTGGCAGCCCGTGGCCGTCGACGTGCCGGTCGCGCTCGTCCGGGCCACCGAACGGATGCCGCAGCAGGCGTCCGCCGAGGAGGCGGCCGGCGCGGGCCGGCGCTGGACGACCGCGTGGGAAATAGAGCACGAGACATTGGACGCGACGGGCAACCACCAGACGATGATGAACGAGCACGCCGAGACCACCGCGCGGGTCGTTCACCTGTGGCTTCAGGAGCTGGAAGGGCAGTAGGGGCACCAGGGGCGGCGGAGGTGACAGGGGCGGCAGGGGCGGCAGGGGCTCGCGCGGTCCTGGCGGGCGGGCGTCACCGGACCGGGTGATAGTGGAGGGGTGACGTCGTCGGCCCTGCCGCAGCGGTCCCGTGACGCCGCCGCCAGGGGCGTGCGGGTCGCCCCGCCGGGGCTGTGGTCGCGGGACTTCGGGCTCTTCTTCACGGCCAGGACAGTCGCCAAGTTCGGCGACATGATGCTCCCCGTCGCGCTGGCGGCGGGCCTGATCCGGCACGGTGGCGGAGTGGCGGCCGTCGGCGCGTCGCTGGCGTCGTTCACGGCCTGCTTCGCCGGGTCCGTGCTTCTCGGTGGGGTCATCGCGGACCGGTTCGACGCCAGGACGCTGATGATCGGCGCCGACCTCGCCCGGGTGGGCCTGGAGTCGGTGGCCGCCGCGCTGTTCCTCACCGGCCATGTGGTGCTCTGGCAGGTGTGCGCGGTCAGCGCGGTCAACGGGGCGTGCGCGGGCATGTTCCAGCCGGGCGTGGTGAGCACCGTGCCGCGCGTGGCGCGCGACGTGCGGGGCGCCAACGGCGCCATCCGGACGGCCGAGTCCTGCATGGCGATCCTGGCCCCGGCCGTGGCGGGCGTCCTGGTCGGGCTGGCCGCCGTCTGGACGGTCTTCGCCGCGCACGCCGCGACGTATCTGGTGAGCGCGGTGTGCCTGCTCCTGCTGCGGCTGCCGCCCGCGCACGGTGCCGATGGCGATGGCGGCGGCGCCGATGGCGATGGCAGCGGCGCCGATGGCGATGGCGGCGGCGCCGATGGTGATGCCGGTGCCGGTGCCGGTGCCGCACCGGGCACGTTCCGGGCGGAGCTGGCCGAGGGGTGGCGGGAGGTGCGGGGCCGTCCCTGGCTGTGGGGCGGGATCGCGATCTGGATGGTGTTCGTGCTGGCGGTCTGGGGCCCGGCGGTCCCGCTGGCCGCGACCGAGATCATCACCGCGCACGGCGAGCGGGCGTACGGCGCCGTCAGCTCGGCGCTCGGCGTCGGCATGGCCACCGGCGGCCTGCTGGCGATGCGCTTGCGCCCCCGCCGCCCGCTGCGCGCGGGGGCGGTGGCCCTGTTCGGCTTCTGCCTCCATCCGGCCGCGATCGGCGGCGGGCTCCCGGTGGGAATGATCATGGCGGGCTGTGTGGTCGCGGGCGCGGCGCTGGCGTTCTGGAGCGTGATGTGGGCCACGAGCGTCCAGACCGGGGTCCCGGGCCCGGTCCTCAACCGCATCCACGCCTACGAGATGGCCGGCTCCGTCTCGATGATGCCGATCGGCCAGGGACTGGCCGGGCCCGCCTCGGCGGCGTTCGGCGCCCACGAGATCCTGCTGACCGGCGCCGTGGTCTCCGTCGCGACCAGCGGCTCCCTCCTGGCCGTCCCCGCGATCCGCGACCTCCTCGGCACGGACCCGGCCGGAGCCCCGCCGGGAGCTCCGCCGGGGCTCGCGTCCGCCGCCCCGGTCAGGGGTGAAGGGGGCTGGGGCGGCGCAGTGGGCAGGGGAGCGCGGGGTCGGTGTGATTGGGGGAGCAGCCGATCGTGTCCAGGGTCAGGAAGCCGGTGCCGCGCAGGTACCAGGCGGCGTGGACGTCCCGGCCCCGGGCCAGGGTGTCGGCGGCGGAGCTGATCCTGCGGGCCGCCGTCTCCCGGTCGTGGTCGACGGCGAACGCGGGGGAGGCCCGCTCCGTCTCGCGGCGGAACCAGTCCGCCGCCTCCGCCGCGTCGGCGCAGGTCCGGGTGACCGCGGAGGCGGGGCGGAGCAGCCAGTGGCAGATCCGGAGCGGCGTGCACGGGTTGGTGAGGAAGCCGGGGGAGGGCGGCGCCCCGGGCCTGCGGTCGGCCTCCTGGTCGAACAGGCGGCGTTCGCCCTGCCAGTGGTAGGCGTGAAAGTGCGCGGGCATGCCTCAGGGTTCGTCGCCCGCGCGGGCGCGCTGGAGAGCCGGTGCGGTGACGTCAGCGCGCCGCCGCGTCCAGGGTCCGGGCAGCCGGGTGAGCCGGTCGCGCGGATCGGTGACCCCCGCCAGTGTCAGCCCGGTGGCCTCCGCGATGCGGAGCGGGACGGTCTCGGCCCCGCGCGCGGCGCGGCGCCCGCGTGCGTGAGGTGGACGGTGAGGGAGCGCTCGTCGTTGGCGGCGTGCTCCTGGCGCACGAGCCTGGTCGCCGGTTCGTCGAGTGGGCCCGCCGGGCGTGCTCGTATGCCATGGCGATCCGGGGGAACGTGCTGGTCACCCTCGTCGTGGAGTGACCCCACGCCGCCGCGCGCGCCGTCCCCGGGTCGGGGTCAGAAGAGCGACAGCGAGGCGTTGATCCGGCGCGGGGCGTCCATCAGGCGGCTGACGGCCCGCACGGCCGACGGCGGCTGGTTCGCTTCCTCCGGGTCCGCCGTCAGGACGTAATACACCTGCTCCAGCGACGGCGGGCCCACGGCCAGCGTCCGTAGCGCCGCCTCGCCCGAGTCCGCCTGGTCCGTCCGGACCAGGTACGCGGCGGTGATCGAGCCGGTGCGGCCGACACCCGCGCCGCAGTGCACGAAGACCGGCCCCGGCGAGGACTCGACCGTCGCCGTGAACAGAGCGACCTCCTCCGAAGTCGGCGTCTGCCCGTCCCGGATCGGCATCCGGACCACATCGAGACCCGCCTCCCCCGGCAGCGCGAGCTGCCGCTCGGACAGGTCCTCCGCCCGCAGGTCGATCACGGTGGCGACGCCGCGGTCGGCCAGCTCCTCGTATCCGTCGGGGCCCGGGGCCGAGCCGCGCCACAGCCTGTCGTCCACCTGGAGGAAGTGGTTGATCCCGGCGACGCGCTCGCCGGACGAGTACTGCTGCTTGGCCAGGAACGACACGCCGAGCGTGCCGAGCACGGCGAGGAGCCACAGGGCGACGTAGCCGATGGCGCAGATGGCCACGGCCTTGCCCGCCCGGCGGGCCACGAGCCGGGGGGTCAGCCGCGGGCGCTCGGGAGGAGCGGGGGCCAGCACCGGGGTCGGGGCGGGTGGAGCGGACAGAACGGGCACAAGATCACCACCGGGGACATCGGGGACGAATAGACACGTTAACCCGGCACCTCAGCACGACATCGAGTGATGTGTCCAATCCAACTGGTCATCACATGATCGACCTCCGGCCCTCCGGCCCTCCGCGGTCCACCCGTCCTCCGGCCCGCCTGTCCCCGCGGCCCGCTCAGCCCGCCTGGCCGTCGCCCAGCACCTCGGCCCGCACCCGGTCCGCCCGGGCGTCGCTCAGACAGCCGCGCAGCCGATGGAGGTCGTGCTCGCTGAGCGCGGGCCGCAGCACGCCCACGAAGACGCCGGAGTCCAGGTCCGCCAGCGGCGCGTGCTCGCGCAGCACGGACGTGGAGCGGCGGCAGCCCTCCCACAGCGCGCGGGCCGCCTGGTCCCGGGCGGCGCCGGAGCCGCTGTCCCTATCCCGTAGCTCGACCCGGAACACCACCGTGCTGGCCGCCGCGTCCGGCGTGTCGGAGCGGCGCGTCTGTGTGGCGTCCGACAGCACGTCCACCAGCAGCGCCGCGCCCACCGTCGTGCCCGCCAGCAGCGCGGCCACCACCACGACCCGCCGGGGTCTGGCGGGCGGCACCGGCGGGCGCTCGCCGAGCGTCGAGGGCCCGTTCCCGCGCACCCCGTCCGGCGGGGCGGCCAGGCTCGCCAGTCGGCCCGCCAGCCGCCGTTCCGCGCCGGGCCTGGCCGTCACGCCGGCGAGCTTCTGCACCAGCAGCGCCACCCCGGCCAGCGCCGCGCCCGCCGCCATCAGCACCGGCACGAAGACGAACGTCCGCCCGCCGCCCCCGGCCGGGCCGCCCCCCGCCGGGCCGTTCCCCTCCAGCCAGCGGAAACGGTGCCCGGCCGGGTCCGGCTCCCGGGACTGCTCCAGCCGCCGCAGTACCGCCTCGGTCCGCGCGTCGGCGTCGGTCATCCGTCGGTTCAGCTGTCCCATCCGGCCCAGCAGCACCGACGCGATCAGCAGCATTTCCAGCACCAGCAGCAGCACCCCGCACATCAGTGCCCGCTGCCACTCCCACCGGTAGAGGTAGACGACCATGTACAGCGCCGCGCCCCCGGCCGACAGCCCGCCGAGGAGATAGCCGAGGTAGGTCGCGGGCCGCATGGCGTCAGGTCACCGCGCCCGTGGTGCCGTCGACCGAGACCTCGGCGCCGGCCGGGAAACGTTCCAGCGCGCCCGCCACGCCCACCACGGTCGGCACCCGGTATTCGCGGGCCAGCACCGCCAGATGCGACAGCACGTTGCCGGTCTCGGCCACCAGGCCCGCCAGGCCGGGGAGTTCGGGCGCGAGCGCCGGATCGAGGGATCGCACCACCAGCACCGCGCCGGGCGGGCGTTCGCCCGTGCCGTGCCACGCCGTCCCGGTGCCGAGGCCGCCGCCCGCCGCCTGCCCCCCGCCGTCCGGCGCGCCGCGCCCGAGCCGCTCGGGCACCGGCCGGCCGTCCGCCCCGAGCCGGAAGACGGCGGGCAGCTCCGGCGCGGGCGGGCGCGGCTCCCGGCCCGGCGGCGGATCGGGCGGCAGTCCGCCGTCGTCCAGCGCCGCCGTCAGCTCCTCCCAGCGCAGCACGGACAGCCGGGCGAGCGCGTCCGGCCGCCCGGCCACCGTCAGCCGCGCCGCGAACTCCCGCACCAGCCGCGCCTGCATCTCCTGCACCCACCGGACGCGCAGCCGCAGGCCCTCCCGCGTCGGCAGCGCCCCGACCCCGCGCGGCGCGCCGGTCCAACCGGTGCGCTCCGGCAGCCGGGGCGTCCCGGTCAGCGAGGGCGGCAGCAGCGCGAGCAGCACGGGATGCCGGGCGATCAGCTCCGCGTCGCCGGGCCCGCCGTCGCCCGCGAGCGCTCGGACCTCGGCCAGCAGGGCGAGCGCCTCCCCGGCGGCCGAGGCCCCCGGGCCGGGGCCGAGCAGCGCCCCGGCCAGCGACTCCTGGGCGTGCAGCGCGGACAGCACCGAACGCCCCCAGGCCAGCGCCGTCAGCAGCTGTCCGCTCAGCATCGCCCCCGGCACCGGCAGCCCGGCCAGCTCCCGGTCCACGTCGGCCATCAGATCGAGCGCGAGCATCGGCAGCGCCGTGCGCAGCCGCCCGACCCGCCACGCGGCCGAGGCGCGGCGGGCGCCGGGGACGGGGTTGATGAAGTCGAGCACCGGATGGGCTGACGGGATCGCGCCCAGCATCCGCAGATCGGCGGCGGCCCGCCCGTCGACCGTCGTCACCGGGGAGAACGCGCGCAGCGTGCGGCGCGGCGCGCCGCCGGCGATGTCCAGTGCCAGGGTCAGCCCGTGCGCCATCGGCTTCACCCACAGGTCCTCCTCCAGCGGCTGGAGGACGTCGGGGAACGTCTCGGTCACCGGGCCCGGCCCCAGCAGCCGCGCGCCGCGCGGCGCCCGGACGGCCATCGCGGTGATGGGCCGGGCCTGGAACAGCCACAGCCGGTCCTCGCCGTCGAAGCCGAACTCCATGTCCTGCGGCGCGCCGAGCGCCCGCTCGGTCCGCCGCGCGAGCTGCACCAGCCGCGCCAGCCGGCGGCGCCCGAGCACGCGGCGGCGGTGCCGGTGCGGCTCCGGCGGCTCGACGGACACCAGGCGGCCGAGCCGGGTGAGCCGGTAACGGACGCCCTGCGCCGATCCGTCGACCAGCCGGTCGGGTCCGCCGCGCACCGCGCTGACCAGCATCCGGTCGCGCCGCCCCGACACCGGGTCGGCGCCGAACATGACGCCGCCCACCACCGCGCGCGCCATCGGCTGGACCAGCACGGACATGTCCTCGTCCGCCGCCGAGTCCAGGACGGTCCGCACGGCGGCGGTGAAGTCCGCCCAGCCGCGCACGTCCAGCACCGAGGCGAAGCGGCCCGCCATTGAGGAGTCGGCCGCGTCCTCGACGGCCGAGGAGGACCGGACGGCCAGCGGCCGGCCGTCCGCCGCCAGCTCCCGCCACGCCCGCCGCAGCGCGGCCTCGCCGCCGTCGCCGCCCGGCGCGCGGATGATCACGAAGCCGGGCAGCACCGGGAGTCCGGCCGCGCGGACCCGAGCCAGATTGGCGGCCTTGCCGCCGGCCAGCGTCGGGTCACGGGCCCGCTCGCCGTCCAGCGGCACCACACCGAGCCGGTCCGTGTCGAGACCGCTAGCGATACCCACGGCGTACGCACCTCCCTCGTACGCCCAGGGTTCGCGCCCTCGCGTGCCCCCGCCACCGGACGTGGCGTCCGGGTGAGGGAGGTGCCGCCGGGCGAACTGGCCGTCGTGCCGTTCCAGGAACGCGGCGACCGCGTCCGCGTTCTCGAACGGCAGTGGGTACAGCAGCAGCCGGTCCACGCCCAGCTCCGGGCCACCGCCGCGGCGGTGGTCGTCGTCGGGCTGATCTACCTCTCCGTCGCCTTCGCCGTCATCGCGGCCCTGGGAGGACGCGGCGGACTCCGACGCGCCGCTGGGGGAGTTGATGGCGCGACCCCGCGACGCGGCGGCGGCTCCGGGACCTGGGCGCCGCCCAGGTCATCGACATCTCCACCACCCCCGTCGCGGACGGTCTCGCCGCCGCCACCGGACGGCCCGGCGGGCGGGCCGCCGACCTGGTCATCGACCCCGATCGGCGGCCCCGGCCCCGGCCCCGGCCTCGCCGGACTGGCCCACGCGGTCGTGCCCGGCGGCCCGTTGATCTGCCTACGGCTTTCTCGACCCGCGAGCCGCGCCGCTGCCGATGTCCACCACCTACCCGCTCTCGCTCACCATCCGCGTCGACGAGGTCTTCAGCCTCGCCCGCGTCCTGCCCCGGCCGCGCCGCGCCGAACGCTTCATCAACGCCGGGCCGCGCGCCGGGGTGTTCACCCCCCGTCGTCGACCGCGTCGTCGCGCTCGACGAGATCGCCGCCGCGCACCGCCACCTGGAGCCGGGGGCGCGGATGGGGAAGGTGGTGGTGACGGCTCAGTCGTACTGAACGGTGTCGCCGCCGAGGATGGAGGCGTGCTCCAGCACGTCCTCCAGCGGGTCGTCGATCTGTCCGGTCTGGATCAGCCCGAACCGCGGCCCGATGGTGGTGTTCCCCGAGTAGTGCTCGTCCGCCTGGGCCACGCCGCCCGCGAGCGCCGAGATCCCTACCGTCACTGCCGCCGCGAAGGGCCACCGTGCGCGCTTCATCCTGTCGCATCCTTTCTCTGGTGAGTGTTCGTTCTGCTAATCCGGCGGGCATCCAAAAGGTTACGGTTTCACCTGCTGGTACTACGGTGCGTTAGGAGGGGCGGGGCTTATGCGCGGTATGCCTGCCCGGGGGATGACAGTGACGACGGCGGCGGTCACGGCGACGACGGTGCTGATACTGGGGGGGTGTGACACCGAGTCCACGGTGTCCGATCCCCCGGCAACGGAGAGCGGCGGCGAGCAGGGCGGTGACGCCGAAGTCCCGCCGGACGGCGCCGAGTCCACCCTTCCCGGGCTGCCGACCCCCGACGAGGCCCGTGACCAGCTCGCCGCCCTCACCGTCGCCGAACCACGGCCGATGACCGGGTACTCACGGGACCACTTCCCGCACTGGGCCGACCAGGACGGCTGCACCGTTCGCCAGCTCGTGTTGCGGCGCGACGGCGAGAACGTGGAGGTGGACGACGACTGCCAGCCCGTGTCCGGGACATGGTTCAGTCCGTACGAGGAGCAGGAGTACTCGGACCCGGCCGACATCGACATCGACCACATGGTCCCGCTGGCCAACGCCTGGCGCTCCGGGGCCGACAGCTGGACCGACGACGAGCGCGAGACGTTCGCCAACGACCTCACCCACCCGCAGCTCATCGCGGTCAACGACCGCGTCAACAGCGACAAGGGCGACCAGTCCCCGGACGAGTGGCTGCCCCCGGCCGAGGCGTTCCACTGCACCTACGCGCTCGCCTGGACCTCCGTGAAGCACACCTACGAGCTCACGATCACCGAGGCCGAACACGAGGAGTTGACCGCGCTGCTCGACACCTGCGCGTAGCGCTCCGGCGCCACTGTCCCCAGGTCGTGTCTCCGCGTCAGCTTCCCTCCCGCATGGCCAACGGCCTTGCCCGGCTGCCCGGACAGGGGCGGCCCCGAAATCATTTCGCCAAGCTCGCCTCGTCCGGTACGGTCGCGGGATTGTTTTCACTGCTGGGAGCCCACGACGTTCGCGTGGGGCTTCTTCGGCGGTTCCCAGGCTGAGAGCGGGTTTCGTCATGGCATGTCGTATCAGTGAGCTTGTGCTCGGTTGCCGCGACCCTGAGGCGCTGGCGCGGTTCTGGTGCGAGGTCCTGGACTTCGTCGTGCTCGATCGCGAGGACGACGGCACGGTGGAGATCGGGCCGCGCGAAGGGTTCGGCGGTCCGCAGCCGACGATCATCCTCAGCCGCAGGGATGAGCCGGAGAAGGGGAAATCCCGGCTGCACATCGACGTCAACGCCACCGACCGCGATCAGGACGCCGAGCTCGAACGCCTTCTGAAGCTCGGTGCTCGCCCGGCCGACATCGGCCAGACAGGGGAGGAGCAGTGGCACGTCCTGGCTGACCCCGAAGGCAATGAGTTCTGCCTGCTCAAGGCCCGCCTCGACCCACTCTGATGCTCATCGGTCACGCCTCGGCACCAGGTGCCCAGGGTCTGCCTCTAAGTCCGGTGTGGCGGGGGCGTCGTGATCGTGAGGTGAGTGAGGTCTCCGGTAGAGGGTTCATCGATCAAGAAGAACCTGAACACCGGAGACCTCGTGGCCACCCCAGCGGTGACGAGAACGGCCCGACCTGACGGATGAGCAGTGGGCGCGGCTGGAACCGCTGTTGCCGGGACCCACGGGGTCGGGTCGGCCGTCGGCGCGGACGAAACGGCGGCTCATCGACGGGATCAGGTGGCGGGTGCGGGTCGGTGCGCCCTGGCGGGACGTTCCGGACCGCTACGGCTCCTGGCGGGCGGTGTATGCGCTGTTCCGGCGGTGGCGGCCGGCCGGGGCAGGGGCGCGGATCGTCACCGCCCCGCGAACCCGGCGGACCCGGCCGGACGGATCACCTGGGACGTCGCCGCGGACTCAACGATCGCCCGGGCACACCAGCACGCCGCCGGCTACGCCAGCCCGCCCGCGCTGCGGCGGTTCACCTGGCGGACCTTCTCGCGCAGCAAGTCGCTGGCGTTCAGCGGCTGGACGGCCTCGGGTCGCACGTTCCACGCCGTGCCGCCCCTGATCGGCCTGAGCTGGTAATGGGCGCCTGCCCGGCCCATGACGACGCCGACGCGGTCGAGATCGGTGTCACGCGCCAGCGCGCCGACCTCGATCTCCTCACTGTGCGGCTCCTGGCTGCTGGCCGTCATCCGGCGTGACCTCTCTAGGCTCTCCATAAGGGGCGGTTACCAGCATCCGCATGGCGTCCGGACGTTGACCAGTGTCCGCCCGTGTCCCGTACCGCAGCGCCCACAAAGGAGTTGTCGATGGCCGTACGCAAGTCCGACCCCGACCGCAGGCCGAACGCCAGGAAGATGCTGATGCGCGAGCTGGCGCGGCTGCGGGAGGAGGCCGGCTGGTCGCTGGCCCAACTCGCCGAGAAGGTGCGCTTCGACCGGAGCTATCTGCACAAGCTGGAGACGGGCGCGCGGCTGGGCGACCTGCCGACGGTCAAGGCGCTGGACGAGGTGTACGGCACGGGCACCCTGCTCCAACTGCTGTGGACCCTGGCCCGCCAGGACGCCTTCGCGGACAAGTACAAACGCTTCATGCAGTTGGAGGGCCAGGCCAACGTCCGCTACGAGTACACCCCCAGCACCGTGCCCGGCCTGCTCCAGACCGAGGAGTACGCCCGCGAGCTGCTGGCCGCCGGTCGCCCCGAGGACGAGCACGAGCTGGAGGAGAAGGTCTCCGTCCGCATCAGCCGCCAGGACATCCTGCGCCAGGACGATCCGCCCTACTACCGCGCGATCCTGGACGAGGCGGTCCTGCGCAGACCCACCACCGACCCGGCGGCCTGGCACCGCCAGCTGACCCACCTGGCCGACCAGGCGGCCCAGCCCCGGACCACGATCCAGGTCCTCCCCCTGTCGGCGGGTCTGCACGACCTGCTGGGCGGCTCGCTCACGATCCTGTGGATGCCGAACGGCACGTCGATCGCCTACATCGAAAGCAGCAGGAACGGCGACCTGTACGAGAACGCGACGGACGTCGAGAAGCTGAAGCTCTCCTTCGACCTGCTCCGCGACATGGCTCTGTCCCCCGAGGAGTCCCTCCAGTTCATCCGCGCCCTGCTGGCGGAGACCGCCGAGCCGCCCCCGGCCTGAGCCGCCTCTGCTCAGCCGAACTCAGCTCGGCTCGGCTCAGTTCGGCTCGGCTCAGCTCGCTCGGCTCAGAGGAGCTTGGTGAAGCAGCGGCTGTTCGCGGCGTGGCGGTAGTGGCCGAACTTCCCGCCGTCCGGGACCGGGAGGTAGCCGCTGCTCTCGTAGAGGGCGATCGCCTCGGGCTGCATCAAGCCGGTCTCCAGCACCATGCGGACGCGGCCCGCCGCGCGGGCCGTCTCCTCCAGCCGGGCCAGGACGCGGCGGGCCAGTCCCTGACCCCGCGCCTCGCGGACCACGAACATCCGCTTGACCTCGGCATCGCCGTCCGCGTAGCCCTCACCCGCCGCGCTCCGGGCCCGCCAGCCGCCGGTGGCCACCGGGCGGCCGGCCGCGTCGTAGGCCATCAGGTACAGGCCGTGCGGCGGATCGAACATCGCCGGGTCGAGGGGGGTGGCGTCGCCGTCGCCATAGCGCTCCACGTACTCGGCCTGGACGATGTCGTTGAGCTTGACCGCGTCCGGATGGTCGAAGCGCGCGATCACGAGGGTCGTGCCGAGATTCATGGCGTTCATCCTAGGAAAGAGGGGCAACCCATTTTTGCCCCTGGGGTACGGTCATGCCGTGCTGACCGTGACAAGCGTGAACGTCAATGGCCTGCGGGCCGCCGCCAAGAAGGGCTACCTGGGCTGGCTGGCCGGCGCGCAGGCCGATGTCGTGTGCCTGCAGGAGGTGCGGGCCGAGGAGGACCAACTCCCGGACGAGGTGCGCGCCCCGGGCGGCTGGCACGCGGTCTACGCGCCGGCCGCCGCGCGGGGGCGGGCGGGCGTGGCGTTGCTCACCCGGCGGGCGCCGGAGGCGGTCCGGGTCGGGTTCGGCACGGCCGAGTTCGACGGCGCGGGCCGGTACCTGGAGGCGGATCTGCCCGGGGTGACCGTGGCCAGCCTCTACCTCCCGTCCGGTGAGGTGGGCACCGAGCGGCAGGCCGAGAAGGAGCGTTTCATGGCCGCCTTCCTCCCCTACCTGACGGACCTGCGCCGCCGGGCCGCCGCGGGCGGCCGGGAGGTGCTGGTCTGCGGCGACTGGAACATCGCCCACCGCGAGGCCGACCTGAAGAACTGGCGGGCCAACCGCGGCAGCTCCGGCTTCCTCCCGGAGGAGCGCGCCTGGCTGACCCGGGCCTTCGACCCGGCGGACGGCGGCTACCGGGACGTGGTCCGCTCCCTGTATCCCGCCGACGAGTACGGCCCCTACACGTGGTGGTCCTACCGGGGCCGCGCGTTCGACAACGACACGGGCTGGCGCATCGACTACCACGTGGCGACGCCCGGCCTCGCGGACCGCGCCCTGAAGGCCGAGGTCGAGCGGGCCCCGAGCCACCCGGAGCGCTGGTCCGACCACGCGCCGGTGACCGTGGTCTACGACCTGTGACGGTCGGTGCCGCTCGCTGGGGTGCCCACCTGAGCGAGCCTGAGCGAGAGCACCCACGCCGACGGCACCTTCGAGATCGCCTCCTGGGACCAGACGCCCATGCCCGGCTCCGGGCCGTCCGACGGGCCGTCCGACGGCCCCCGGCTGCTGCGCGCCGAGATCACCCGCTCGTTCGCCGGGGGCTTCACCACGGTCGACGGCTCGGCGGCCAGCCGGTTGCCGTCCGTACCGGCTGAGCCTCCAGACCGAGGTGCGTACCGCGTACCACCACGATCCGTCGCTCTCCTGGCAGCGCTGGGCGAGGCCGGGAAGAGCACGGCGGTCCTGCTGATGTGCCAGTCCGACGACGAGAACGCGGGCTCTGTCGCCTCGGACCACCTGACCGGCACCCTCGACGGCCGCACCGGCGGCTTCGCCGTCCACCGCGCCGGGGTGGTCGACGACGGCGTCCCGCGCATCACCCTAGGCGCCATCGTCCCGGGCTCCGGGAGCGGCGAGCCGGCCGGGACACGGGGCGCGTTCGTCCTGACCCGCGAGGAGAGCGGGCAGCACGTCTTCAGCGTCGCCTACACGCTGCCCGAGTCCGCCGGGAGCGCGTAGGCGTCCGCGATCAGCTCGTAGCTGCGCAGCCGCGCCGCCGGGGTGTGGGCGTTCGTCGTGATCATCAGCTCGTCGGCGCCGGTGCGCTTGGCCAGGGCGTCCAGGCCGTCGCGGACCGTGCCGGGCGTGCCGTAGACGACGTTCGACAGCCAGCTGTCCACGAAGTCCGTCTCCAGCGGGCCGAAGCTGTACGCCTCGGCCTCCTCCGGCGTCGGGACCAGGCCGGGGCGGCCGGAGCGCAGGCGGATCATCGACAGGGCGCCGGTGAGAACCTGGCGGTGGGCCTCCCGCTCGTCGTCGGCGGCCAGCGCCGAGACGCCGATCAGCGTGTAGGGGGCGTCCAGCACGGCGGACGGGCGGAAGGTGTGCCGGTACAGCTCCAGGGCCGGGACGGTGTTGGCGGCGGAGAAGTGGTTGGCGAAGGCGAACGGCAGGCCGAGGCGGCCCGCCAGCTCCGCGCTGAAGCCGGAGGAGCCGAGCAGCCAGACCGGCGGCCGGGCGGATGACTGGACGCCGCCGGGCGCGCTGCCCTGCACCGGCCCCGGCACGGCGTGGATGGCCGCGTACGGGTGGCCGGCCGGGAAGTCGTCATCGAGGAACCGGACCAGCTCGGCCAGCTGCTGGGGGAACTCGTCGGCGCCGTCCGTCCGCCCGCGCCGCAGGGCCGCCGCCGTGGCGCCGTCCGTGCCGGGGGCGCGGCCGAGGCCGAGATCGACGCGGCCGGGCGCGAGCGCCTGGAGCGTGCCGAACTGCTCGGCCACCACCAGCGGCGGGTGGTTGGGCAGCATCACGCCGCCGGAGCCGAGCCGGATCCGCTCGGTCCGCCCCGCGAGGTGGCCCAGGATCACGGCCGGGGCCGAGCTGGCGACGCCGGGCATCGAGTGGTGCTCGGCGACCCAGAAGCGGTGAAAGCCGCGCCGCTCGGCCAGTCGCGCGATCGCGGTCGTGGTGCGGAGCGCGTCGGCGGCCGTCAGGCCGCTGCCCACGGTCGCCAGGTCCAGCACGGACAGCGGCACCGGCGCCGAGCCCCGCCGCACTCCCCTGATCCCGTCGGTCGCGTCGTTCCCATCGACGCCGTGGGTCTCGTCGCTCACCCGGGGCCGCCTTCCTGTCCGTGCTCCAGCCACCACTTGCTGCCTGGAGCACCAACCAGAACGCCCGCCGGATCATTCCGGCCGCTTACGGCAAATAGCGCTCCACGGCGGCCGGGCCCTCTTCCTCCAGCACACGGCGGGCCTCCTCGACCCGCTCGGGCGTCGGCTCCCGGCCGCTGAGCCGCACCAGGTCCTCGGGGTCGATCGGCCGGTCACCGCCGCTGTGCAGCAGGCGGTCGGGCGTCGGGCGATCGGTGGAGCGCTGCTCGTCTGATTCGAACGATTCGGACATTGCGACACCTCCCAGTCCGCCAGCCTAGGCGCTGCCGGGCGGGCGCGCGATCGGGCGGGGGAGGAGCATGGAAGGCATGGAGCACCGGCCCGAGATCACCATCGACTTCGCGCCCGAGTTGCGGTTCTTCGCGGCCCGGGAGCGCCGCCGGGGCCGCACGCGCCTCACCGTGGACGGCACCTCCAGCCTTCAGCACGTGGTCGAGTCGCTCGGAGTCCCGCGCACCGAGGTCGGCCGACTGCTGGTGAACGGCCGCGAGGTGCCCGCCTCGCACCCGCCGCGCGCCGGCGACGACGTGGAGGTGCGCGCGGTCGCGCGCCCCCAGCGGGTCCCGGGCGGCCCGCCGCGTTTCCTCCTCGACGTGCACCTGGGCACGCTGGCCCGGCGGCTGCGCCTCCTCGGCGTGGACGCCGCCTACGACAGCGAGGACCCGGGCGACGCCGCCCTGGCCGCCCGCTCGGCGGCCGAGCGGCGGGTGCTCCTCTCGCGCGACCGGGGTCTGCTCCGCCGCCGCGAGATCCGGGCCGGGGCGTTCGTCCGCGGCGACCGGCCGGAGGAGCAGCTGCGGGACGTCCTGGACCGGTTCGCCCCGGAGCTGGCGCCGTGGACCCGGTGCATCGCCTGCAACGGACGGCTGCGCCACGCCGACAAGGAGTCGGTCGTCACCCGTCTCGAAGGCGGCACCCGCCGCACCTACGACGTGTTCGCCCAGTGCGTGACCTGCGAGCGCGTCTACTGGCGGGGCGCCCACCACGCGCGTCTGGCGGCCATCGTGGCCAGCGCGGTCGACTACGCGGGCAGGCCGCCGGCCCGCGCCGGCAGCACATAGGGCTCGTCGTCCACCGGGTCGCCCCACAGGTCCGCCCCACAGGTCCGCCTCCCCGGCGAGCGACTCCACCCGCACCTCCCCGGCCAGCGCTCCGTCGCCGCCGCCACCCGCGCGGGCCCGGTCGCACCGCGGCGCCGCCCGAGGCATCGCGTGGTGTCTCAAACGGCGCTCGGCGCGGGCCACATCCCGGGCGTCAGACGCCGGTGAAGTCCTCCCGGTCCACCGTGCCGAGGAAGGCCGCCCAGGAACCGACCGGGAACCCGAGGAGCGGCCCGGTGGGGGTCTTGGAGTCGCGTACGGCCAGAACGTCCCGCAGCGGCGACATCACCTCCACACAGGCCCCGTTCCCCCCTGAATACGACGACTTCGTCCATGTGTGCGTGCTGTCTCGCTCAACGGCCATGTCCGCTCCGGATCTTGTCGGTCGGGTGTGATTGCCGTGACCGTACTAGTCCGGATCGCCATATGATGTCCCGCTTCACTCGACCGGATGGACCGTTTGGTACTTCCCTTCCCGCGGTTGTCACCGCGGTGTATATTCCCCGCCCTTTGAGCTGGTCAGGGCACGGGTCGGGGCGCGGGTCAGGGCATCGAATCCCGGTATTCCTCCGACAGCTTGACCATGAAGCGGCGCGTCGCCTCGGGGCTGAGCGCCTGGGCCCGCAGGTGCTCGTACATGACGCTGTAGTGCTGGACGTCGTGCGGTTTCTCCAGATAGAGATCGCTCGTCCCGCCCTCCAGGTAGATCACCGTGGAGTCGGTCGCCTCAGGGAACTCCAGGATCGCGTACTGCCCGTTCACGCCGGGGTGCGCTCCCGCCGAGAACGGCATCACCTGGAGCGTGACGTGCGGCAGCCGCGAGCACTCCACGAGCCGGTGCAACTGCTCCACCATCGCGCGTGGCCCACCCACCGAGCGGCGCAGGGCCGCCTCGTCCACCACGGCCCACAGCCGCAGCGGGTTCTTCTCGTCCCAGATCCGCTGCTGGCGCCGCAGCCGCACCTGGACCCGGCTGTCGACCTCGTCCTGGCCGACCTCGGGCAGCGCGCCGGATATGACGGCCACGGCGTACGCCTGGGTCTGGAGCAGTCCCGGCACCACCTGTGGTTCGTACACACGTAACGAGGAGGCGTCCGTCTCCAGCCCGATGTAGACGCTGTAACTGGGCGACAGCTCGGCGAAGGCGTGCCACCAGCCCTGTTGGCGGGACTCCCTGGCCATCTGCATCAAGGACTCGACCAGCTTCGCGTCCTCGACCTCGTAGACCCCGCACAGGTCCCGGACGTCGCGCGGGCTGATGCTGCGGCGGCCGTTCTCCAGCCTGCTGATCTTCGACTGCGAGACCAGCAGTCTGTCCGCGACCTCCTCCGCGGTCATACCGCGCTCCTCACGGAGCCGCCTGAGCTCCTGGCCGAGCCTGCGCCGCCGGACAGTGGGATTGACGTTTCCCGCCACGGACCTGTGCACCTCCGTCGATCTGGAAAGACCGCTGCTGCTGTGAGCAGAGTGCCATCCGGCACGGGGCGTCCGCTGGGAAATAGCGTCACGGAGTGGCCAATCACAAGCATGGGGTGCGGCGGCGGCCTGTCTCGACCGACACCACACCCCTTGCCTGAATGCGGCTCCCGGTTGGTCAAAAGTGCCGTTGTGTCCGCGCCGTGCGTCTAGTGCGACAGCGAGGTACGAACCGTGGCTCTCGTCACTCCTCTCCGCCGTGACGTTTCGGCGACTTGCTGAGACTGTCCGACCACAGCCATAGCCGTGGACACCGGCATACGCCCCGTCTTGCGCGTCCCGCTCTGCTGTTGCTGTTGCTGCTGCGGGCGTCGCGCCGCGGCTGCCTGGCCCGCCACACCGTTCTGCACGTCCATCACGGCGTGTGCGACCAGACCGCCCATCGGGTCGTGCCTGATCAGATCCCGCAGCCGGGAACGGGAGGACCGCCCCTCGTTGCCGGGATACAGATGCTTGCCCAGGCCCACCGCGTGGGCCAGTGCCGCCAGGGCCGCGGTCCGTGCGTCCGGTGGAGTGCCGGTACGGATCGCGGTGTCCAGCCGAGCCCGGATCTGCCTGCTGACCGTGGTTTCCGTCGCTTGGTACCGGGTCGTCGGCAGCACTCCGCACATCTGGCTCTCCACCGCGTGCACCATGCCGCAGCGTTCCAGATGCGAGAGATACGTCTGGCGGAGCCCGAGTCTGGGTCCGCCGATCCAGTTGACCGCCCGCACCGGACTGCCACGCCTGCGCAGCAGCTCCAGAGCGGAGTCCAACGTGGGATCTCCGGTCGGCCGTGGCAGCACCACGGCTATTCGGTCCCCATCAGGGGCTATCCGTCCTGCCAGTGCCAGCTCGACGAGCTGGGCCCCGGCAAGGCCGAGGTCGAGCGACTGTGGCTGCGCCGTGGTGCCCGTGGCCGGGTCCAGAGCGAGCAGCAGCAGCTCTTCCGGAATGGTTCTACGACTCCTGCCCATCCATGCCTCCCCGCGTGGATGAAAGACAGGGTGACGCCTCTCACATGTTCTGTCGAGGGCGCGTGGTTGATTTAAGAGGGAACCCGTAGATATGTCGTTGTCGTCCCCAGGGGTGGGCGGCAGGTTCTTGCCACGACCGGCATGGCGTACCGAGGTGCACAGGACCCGGCAAACTGGTAGGGCCAGCGGCCAGTTCTGGAACGATGAGCAGGGAGGTACGGGTGGCGGGCGAGTCCCCGGATATTTCGGACCGGGATCGGGAGCAGGAGTCATCGGAGAAGACGCCTGGGAACCCCGGAAGGGTTCCCCAGGGCGCGAAGGTTCCCGGGGACGAGGAAGCAGCGGGCGGCGAGGACGGGGAGGGGGCGTCGGAGACGCCGGAACGGCCTGTGGACCCAAGAAGGATGGCGATGCGGATTCCGGACCAGACCGACCGGTCCAGCGCCGGCGAGCCGCCCGCGCCGGGGGACGACGTTCCGGCCGGTGATGACGCGACGAGTGTGTTGCGGTTGCCGGACGCCCCGGACAGGGCGGGTGACCGGGGGACGACGTCGCTGCGGGTGCCCGCCGAGGAGCCGGAGGGCGAGCCGGAGGACGTCGAGGACGCGGAGGACGACGTTCCGGCTGGTGATGACGCGACGAGTGTGTTGCGGTTGCCGGAGGCTCCGGACAGGGCGGGTGACCGGGGGACGACGTCGCTGCGGGTGCCCGCCGAGGATGGGGTGGGCGAGCCGGAGGACGTCGAGGACGCGGAGGACGACGTTCCGGCTGGTGATGACGCGACGAGTGTGTTGCGGTTGCCGGAGGCTCCGGACAGGGCGGGTGACCGGGGGACGACGTCGCTGCGGGTGCCCGCCGAGGAGCCGGAGGATGACGTTCCGGCCGGTGACCGGGGGACGACGTCGCTGCGGGTGCCCGCCGAGGATGGGGTGGGCGAGCCGGAGGACGCCGAGGACGCGGAGGACGACGTTCCGGCCGGTGACCGGGGGACGACGTCGCTGCGGGTGCCCGCCGAGGAGCCGGAGGACGAGCCGGAGGACAAGAAGCCGGTGGGCGGCGGGGGCGACTCGGCCGGCCTGATTCCGTCGCCGGTGGGCGCCAAGGCCAAGGACGTCGAACAGCCGACCGGTGTGCTGCCGTTGCCGCCCGCCGTCGAGCCTCCCGCCGCCCCGCCGAAGCCAGTCGCGGCGCCGCCCGTGCCGGACGCGCAGCGCGATCCGCTCGACCTGCTGGCCCAGCTGACCAACCGGCCCGCGCCGCCGCCGACTCCGCTGCGGACATTCGGACGCCGTGTCAAAATCTGGACTCCGCTGGTCGTCCTGCTCGTGGTCGCGTTCGTCATCGCCCAGTCGCTTCGCCCGTTGCCCGAGCCAACGTTGGAGATGACGGCCACTCAGACCTACACGTTCGACGGCGAGTCGCCGACCGCGCCCTGGCCGGACTCAGGGCAGGCGGTGCTCGATGTCGAGGGGCTGGGCACGTTCGGCTCCTCCGGTGAGCAGGAGCCCGTGCCCATCGCGTCCGTGGCCAAGGTGATGACGGCCTACGTCATCCTGGAGAACCACCCGATGGCCGAGGATGGCGACGGCGAGAGCGTTCCGGTCGACCAACTGGCCGAGGACGAGGCAGCGTTGAGTGACGACGGCGAGTCGACCGTCGAGGTGGAGGCCGGGGGATCGATCACCCAACGCGAGGCGCTGCAAGCGATACTGATCGCGTCCGCGAACAACGTGGCGCGCCTGCTGGCGCGTTGGGACGCGGGTTCGGAGGAGGACTTCGTCGCCGAGATGAACGAGACCGCCGCCGAGCTGGGCATGGAGAACACCACCTACACCGACCCCAGCGGCCTGAACGAGGACACCGTCTCCACCGCCGAGGATCAAGTGATCCTGGCCAAGGCGGCGATGGACGACCCGGTGTTCCGCGCCATCGTGGCCATGCCCAGCTATGAGGACAGTAACGGTGACGTCCACGGCAACTGGAACCATCTGGTCCCGGTCAACGGCGTCATCGGCATCAAGACCGGCACCACCTCGGCCGCGGGCGGCAACCTGCTGTTCGCCGCCGAACAGGAGGTCGGCGGCACCCGGCAGCTGATCATCGGGGCCGTGCTCGACCAGCCGCCGCATCCCTCGGACAATTCCATCCTGACCGGTGCGCTGACCGCCAGCGACGCGCTGATCCGGTTCGGGCAGGGGGAGTTGAGAGACGAGACCGTACTGAGCGAAGGGGATGTCGTCGGGTATGTGGACGACGGGCTCGGCGGCCGGACACCGGTCGTGGCCACCGAGGACGTCCAGGCGGTCGGCTGGGCCGGTCTGGAGGTGGAGATGGAGCTGTCGACGGGCGAGGGCGGCCTGCCCGGCTCCGCCGACGCCGGCACCCAGGTCGGTGTCCTCACCGTGGGAGGCGGCCCCGACCGGGTGACCGTGCCGGTCGCGCTGGCCGAGGATCTCGGCGAGCCCGGCTTCGCCGACCGCCTCACCCGCGTGGGCTGAGCCGCCGCCGCCCCCCCCGCCGCGCCCCGGGTACCGTCCCGTCGGCGCGGCGGGGGCTGCCGTGCCCGGTCGGCGCACGCTACAGTCGGTGCCCCACAGCTAGGGATGCGTGAGGGGGCAGCCCTGTGGAGTGTCCATCATGCGGGTCGAGTGAGGGCCGCAGGCTTAACAACGGCAACTGGGTGTGCGACGACTGTGGCTCGGTCACCGCAGGATGAGGCCGCGTGGCGGGACCTGGACCCGGCCACGCGCGAGCGACTGGACTTCCTGGATCCGGAGGACTTCACCGTGGGGCCCACGGCGGAGGCGGCGGCACAGTGGGAGCGCTTCACGGCGATCCTCGACAAGGCGGAGAACTACCGCCCACCCCACTACTGAGGCCCACTACTGAGCCCCACCGCTGATCGTTATCACTGAGCCCGCCCGCCCGCTGAGCGCCCGCACCGCTGAGCGCGCGCCGGGCGGCGGGTCCCCGGGATCTGTCTTACGCTCGACGGGTTGATCCGCTCATCACCCAGGGTGGCGATGACATGACAGATCCCCACAGCCACGACCCGAGCACGGCCCGGTTCCCCGAGGAGTTCGTCTGGGGAGCGGCGACCTCCAGCTATCAGATCGAGGGCGCCGTGCGCGCCGACGGGCGGCTGCCCTCCATCTGGGACACCTTCTCCCACACGCCGGGCAGGATCCACCGCGACCAGACCGGCGATCTGGCCGACGACCACTACCACCGCTACCCCGAGGACGTCTCCCTGCTGGCCGATCTCGGCGTGACGCACTACCGCTTCTCGCTCGCCTGGCCGCGCCTCCAGCCCGACGGCTACGGGCTGCTCAACGGCGCCGGCCTGGACTTCTACAGCCGCCTGCTGGACAGCCTGCTCGGCCACGGCATCCAACCCTGGGTAACGCTTTACCACTGGGATCTGCCGCAGTCCCTGGAGGACGCGGGCGGCTGGCCGCGCCGCGAGACCGCCGAGCACTTCGCCGCGTACGCGGCTCTCGTCCACCAGCGGCTCGGCGACCGGGTGCGGCACTGGACGACGCTCAACGAGCCGTGGTGCTCCGCCTTCCTCGGCTATGCGGCCGGGGTCCACGCGCCCGGCCGCACCGACGGCGCGGCGGCCGTGCGCGCCGCCCATCACCTGATGCTCGGGCACGGCCTCGCCGCCCGTGCGCTGCGGGAGCAGGGGGCCGAGCAGGTCGGCGTGACGCTCAACCTGGCCCCGGTGGAGGCCGCCACGCCGGACAGCGAGGCCGACCGGGACGCGGCCCGCCGGGTCGACGGGCTGATGAACCGCATCTTCCTCGACCCGCTGCTGCGCGGCGCCTATCCGGCCGATGTGCTCGCGGACGTGGCGGACGTCATCGGCGGCGAGCACGTGCGCGACGGCGATCTCGCCGTCATCAGCGCCCCGTTGGACTTCCTGGGCGTCAACTACTACACGCGCCTGGTGGTGCGGCGGGGCGACGCCCCCGGGTCCGGCGGGCCGTCGCCGTGGGTGGGCGCGGCCGGTGTCGAGAGCGTCGGGCGTGGTCTGCCGGAAACCGGGCTCGGCTGGGAGATCGCCCCGGACGGCCTGTACCGGACGCTGACGCGGGTGTGGCGGGAGTACGGGCCGCTGCCGCTGTACGTGACGGAGAACGGCGCCGCGTTCGAGGACCGGGTCACGCCGGAGGGCCGGGTGCACGACGAGCGGCGGCGGGCGTACCTGGAGAGCCATATCGCCGCCGCGCACAGGGCGTTGGCCGAGGGCGTCGACGTGCGGGGCTTCTTCGTGTGGTCGCTGCTGGACAACTTCGAGTGGTCGCACGGGTATGCGCAGCGGTTCGGCCTGGTGCACGTCGATTTCGAGACGCAGCGGCGGACGTTGAAGGACAGCGGACGCTGGTACGCGGAGATCACCCGCGCCAACGCGCTGTAGGCGGCACCCTGGCGCGGTGGGCGAGTACATACGTTTCCAGAGCCCGGTGCCGCATCAACGGGGGGTGCGCACCGGCGTCTTCGGGTCTCGTCAACGGCCTGGCCCGGAAGGGCGTGCTGAGCGAGGAGCAGGAGCGGTTCCGGCGGGCCAACAACGACTGGTACGACGCCGCGTACCGCGACCCGTCCACGGTGGATCCGGCCGTCTACGACCCCGAGGTGAACCCGGGCGCGGTCGCCTGGTTCAAGGTGACCGCCACCCATCTGATCGAGCGCGTCGACGGCTGTCTGGCGATCCTGGCCGCGCACGGGGTGCCCGTCGAGTGCGTCCGCTCGGCCGATCCGGGCCGGGGGTCTACAAGGACGAGCGGCAGATCGTCGTCGTGCCGCGCCCGTAGCCCGCTCACCCTCCGGGGTGCGGCCGGGGCCGGCCCGCCTCCCGGCGGTTGCCGCCGGCCTGGCATCGCTCCGTCTCGTACCGAGGCGGCTCCGGCCTCGGTGTGAGCGGATCGGTCGCTTCGCGCGTCCCGTCCGGTCGGTGGCGGAGCCGTTCCGTATCGCTTGCCGGGTGCGGCGGGTGCGGCGGGTGCGGCGCCCGGTGGGTGGCGGGGTGGGCGGCGGTCGGTGCCCGAGGGGGGTGGCACCGACCGCCGCGGTGTGTCAGTTGGCTGGTTGGGGCTTGCCGCGGCCGCGCAGGGCCAGGGAGGTCAGGCCGAGCACGGTCCAGGTCGCCAGCACGGTGAAGGCGAGGGCGGCGCCCGCTCCGTCGAAGTACGCCACCGAGCGGAGCGCCGTCGCGCCGGCGCCGGTCGGGAGGTACTGGCCGATCGTGCCGACCGGGTCGGGCAGCATCTCGGGGGCCGAGCCCGCGCCGGACCATGGGTTGCCCAGCAGCATCACGAACAGCGCGCCGAGGCCGATCCCGGGCGGGCCGATCAGGGCCGCCGCGCCGGCCACCGTGGCGCTTCCGGCCAGCGCGATCAGCGCCAGGACCCCGGCCACCTCCAGCCAGGAACCTTCGAAGATCCCCAGCCAGCTGTGCCCGATCAGGGCACCTCCGAGGCCGGCCAGCAGGGCGGCGCCGATCACGGCCGCGACAGCCCGGCCGCCGCGCAGTCCCGTCAGGGTGACGATCGCGCCGACGGCGATCCCGGCCAGGGCCAGGGGCAGCATCGTGGTGTTGAACACCGAGCCGCGCGGGTCGCCCGCCGAGGGGGGCACGACGTCCGTCACCGGGACCGTGGCGCCCTCCGGCGCGGCCTCCTCGGCGACGTGCGCCAGCAGGTCGGCCACCGCCGCGCTCGCCGCCCGCGCCGTGAGCAGCTCGGTGTCGCCGGACTCCCCGACGACGAACGCGCCGTAGATGTCGCGGTCCTCGATGGCAGCCCGGGCGGCGCCCGCGTCCGGGTAGACGTGCACGTCGAACGCGCCGTCCTCGGCGCGCAGATGGCCGGCGACCTGCTCGGCCGCGGCGGGCGGACCCGCGACGCCGACCGGCAGGTCGTTGGGCGCGCTCCGCGCGGCCGGCCAGGCGAAGGCCCACAGGGCGAACGCCACGAACGCCGGGATCGCCAGCATCACGATGGCCATGGCGCGGGTCGGCGGAAGCCCAGAGGGGCGCGCGGCCCGCCCGGGCTCGGGCGCCGCCTCGGGGGTCGGAGCCGGCGCCGGTGCCGACCGCGGCGCCGCCGTGCGGGCGGACGACGAGTGGCGAAGAATGGACATGACGGGACTTGACCTCCGGAGATTGATGCCGGTCAAAGAGAAGGATCGTTCGTTTTATCTCTTGACCACCGTGCTCCCGCGGCCCTCCCTTGTCAAGAGAGAACGTTCGTTTTACGCTCCGCTCCATGGCCCGCGTTTCCCAGGAACACCTCGAAGCCCGAAGACGCCAGATCATCCAGGGCGCCGCTCGCTGCTTCGCCCGCGACGGCTTCCACGGCACGTCGATGCAGGACATCTTCAAGGAGACCGGCCTATCCGCAGGCGCTGTCTACCGGTACTTCCCGAGCAAGGAGGCGATCATCGCCGCCCTGGCGAACGAGGTGCTGACCACCGTCAGGGGCGCGTTCGACGACGCCCTCGCCGGGTCACGCCCGGCGTGGCCCGACGAGATCATCGCGGAGGCGCTGCGCCGGGTGGACGACATGCTGCTCTTCCCGCCGCCGCTGGTGATCCAGGTGTGGTCCGAGACGTTCCGCGACCCCCGGCTCGCCGGCATCCTGCACGGCGCCCTGATGGCCATGGCGGATTCGTGGGCCAAGGTCGTGGCGTCGTACCAGGAGAAGGGCCTGATGCGCGCCGACGTGCCGCCCGCGCACGTGGCCCGCGTCCTGCTGGCCTGCGCCCAGGGCTTCCTCATCCAGCGCGCCCTGCTCGGCCCGCTCGAAGTCGAGGTCCTGAGGGACGGGTTGCGCGGTCTGATGTCCATGAACCGGGACCGCCCCCAGGCGGTGGACGGCCCCGATCCGGGGTCCGTCCCCGAGTCTCCTTCCGGTCAGGCCCCAGACCAGACCCTCGGTCAGGCCCCAGACCAGGCCGTCGGCCAGACCCCTGGCCAGGCTCCCGATCAGGCCGTCGGCCAGACCCCTGGCCAGGCTCCCGATCAGGCTCCCGATCAGGCTCCCGATCAGGCCGCCGGCCAGGCTCCCGGCCAGGCCCCCGATCAGGCCGTCGGCCCGGCGGCCGGCGCCTGAGCCGTTCTCACCCGTCCTCGGCCGGCTCCGAAAGGTGCAGCTCCGCGCGTAGCTTCCGGTCGAAGGCGAGCGAGATCTCCGCGTACACCGCCTTCTTCACCAGCGGGCGCAGCCGGCCCAGCGTCTCGCCGAGCCGTTTCATGTCCTCCTCGGACACGGGCCCGTCCGCCCCGGCGGCCGGCCCGAGCGCCTCCGGCAGCACGTGCCGCCGCATCAGCTCGGTGAACGCCTCGGCCGCCGTGTCCACTTGGTCGCGCAGCTCGTGGCCCACCCGGAGGATGGCCGACAGCGGGATGCCCTCGCGGACCATGGCCGAGGACGACTCCAGCAGGTCCCGGCTGAGGTGCACGATCTCGTCGCCGTCCACCGCGATATAGCCGATGTCCAGCGCGGCGGCCAGGTTGTCCGCGTCCGACTCGCTGCCGTAGTACGCGGCCAGGTCCTCGGGGGTCAGCCGGACCGGCTCCTCCTCGCTCCAGGGGTGGGGTTCGGACAGGCCCAGCAGTTCGGCGGCCTGCCCCGCGTCCCGGCCGGCGGAGAACGCGGAGATCAGCTCGGCGATCCCGCCCAGCGTGTGACCGCGCGCGAGCAGCTCGGTGATGGTCCGGATGCGGGCCAGGTGGTGTTCGTCGTACCAGACGATCCGGCCCTCCCGGCGGGGCGGCGAGAAGAGCTTGCGCTCCTGGTAGAACCGCAGGGTCCGGACGGTGATCCCGGCCGCCTCGGCCAGCTCGGCGGCGCGGTACTCGCGCGGCCGGTCGGCGGATCTCTCCGTGCCTTCTCCCTGTATTCCCACACCCGCAGTTTAGGAGTGCCTACCCCCTACCCATGAGTAGGCTTCTCCTCTACTCTCCAATCATGCCAGTGAACGCTGGCAGGGTTAACGGCTTTGGATCGGGTCGGTTTCGGGAGGCTGGCATGCATGTGAGAGTGGCGGTGATCGGCGCGGGATTCGGCGGGCTCGGCGCCGCCGCGCGGCTGCGCCGTATGGGCATCACGGATTTCGTCGTACTGGAGAGGGCGGAATCGGTCGGCGGCGCCTGGCGGGACAACACGTACCCGGGCTGTGCCTGCGACGTGCCGTCCCACCTCTACTCGTTCTCCTTCGCGCCCAACGCGCGGTGGCCGCGGAACTTCTCGGGCCAGCCGCACATCCGGGCCTACCTGGAGTGGGTGACCGACACCTTCGGCCTGCGCCCGCACATCCGGTTCAACTCCGAGGTCGAGTCGGCCCGCTGGGACGACGAGGAGCTGCACTGGGTCGTCGAGTCGGCGAGCGGCACCTACACCGCCGACGTCGTCGTCTCCGCCTGCGGGCCGCTGTCCGACCCCAGGCTGCCGGACATCCCCGGGCTCGACCAGTTCCCCGGGCACGTCTTCCACTCCGCCCGCTGGGACCACGACTACTCGCTGCGCGGCAAGCGCGTCGCCGTCGTCGGCACCGGTGCCTCGGCGATCCAGTTCGTGCCCGAGATCGTCAAGGAGGTCGAGCACCTCACGGTCTTCCAGCGCACCGCGCCCTGGGTTCTGCCCCGGGCCGACCGGAAGATCACCGGCGTGGAGAGGTGGCTGCACGACAAGCTGCCGGTCACCCGCACCATGCGCCGCCAAGTTCTTTGGGGCCTCCGGGAGTTGCAGGTCGGCGCGTTCGCCAAGCGGCCCGACCTGATGCGCCCTGTCGAGGTGGTCGGCAAGCTCAACATGCGGCGCGCCATCAAGGACCCCGCGCTGCGGCGCCGGCTCACCCCCGACTACCGCGTCGGCTGCAAGCGCATCCTGCTCTCCAACGACTGGTACCCGGCGCTCGCCAGGCCGCACGTCGACGTCGTCGACGCCGGGCTGCGCGAGATACGCGGCTCCACGCTGATCTCCGCCGACGGCCGGGAGACCGAGGCCGACGTGATCGTCTTCGGCACCGGGTTCCAGGTCACCGACATGCCGATCGCCAGCCGGGTCAAGGGCAGTCGCGGCACCACGCTTGCCGAGGAGTGGCAGGGCGGAATGGTCGGGCTGCGCGGCACGACCACCACCGGATTCCCCAACCTCCTGACGATCATCGGTCCCAACACCGGCCTGGGCAACAGCTCGATGATCCTGATCATCGAGGCCCAGCTCAACTACCTGGCCGACTTCATGACCAAGCTGGACTCCCTCGGCGAGCCCGGCCGGGCGGCCCTGGCCGCGCGCCCCGAGGCGGTCAGCGCCTGGGACGACGAGATGCAGCGCCGGCTGAGCCGTTCGGTGTGGAACACCGGCGGCTGCGACAGCTGGTACCTGGGTCCCAACGGCCGCAACAGCACGGTGTGGCCCGGTACCACCGGCGAGTTCCGCCGCGTCACCCAAAACGTCGAGCTCAACGAATACGAGGTGCTGCGCCATGCCTGAACCGACCGCCAGCGAGCTGACCGTGACCTCCACGGGCGGCGCCCGTCTGCACACCGAGATCTTCGGCCCGGAGGAGGCGCCGACCGTGGTGCTCGCCCACGGCTGGACCTGTAACACCACGTTCTGGTACCCGGTGTTGCGCCACCTCGTCCCCGACTACCGCGTGGTCCTCTACGATCAGCGCGGCCACGGCCGGACGCCCGCCACCCCGGGCGCGAACGGCACCGCGGCGCTCGTCGACGACCTGGCCGCCGTGCTGGACGCCACCCTCAGGCCGGGTCGGCGCGCCGTCATCGCCGGCCACTCCATGGGCGCGATGACCATAGTCGCCGCCGCGGACCGCCCCGAGTTCCGCGACCGGGCCGTCGCCGCCGTGCTGTGCAGCACCGGCACCGACCGGCTGGCCGGCGAGGCGACCGCGCTGCCGCTGCGGCCGGGCAGCCTGCGCAAGCGGGGCAGCCGGACCTTCCTCACCACCAAGCTCTCCTACGGACCGGTCACGCCGGTCACCAAGGCGGTCATCCGCTACATCACGATGGGCAAGGGCGCCACCGCCGAGCAGCGCACCGAGGTGGCCCGCATCGTCGTCGCCGCGCCGCGCAAGGCGCGCGCCGAGTGGGGCGGAGTGCTCTACGAGCTCAACATCTCCGAGAGCCTGGGCCGCCTCGACATCCCCGTCACGATCATCCACGGCACCGCCGACCGGCTCACCCCGGTCGTGCACGCCCACCGCATGGCCGGCCGGCTGCCGAACCTCAAGGAGTTCGCCGAGCTGCCCGGCATAGGCCACATGACCCCGATAGAGGCCACGGACAAGGTCGCCGAGACGATCCGCGGCCTGGCCAAGGAATACCTGTGAGCGACGCCCGCGCGGCTGCCGGGCCGTACACGCCAACGATGGCCGCGTGCCGCCGCGCGAGCGGAGAAGAGAGCGGAGAGGCACTGTGAGCAACCGGAGAAGTCTGGTCGGACAGGTCGTCGTCGTCACCGGCGCCGCCCGGGGCATCGGGGAGTCGCTGACCAGGAAGCTGTCCGCCCGGGGCGCGAAGGTCGCCCTGGTCGGTCTGGAGCCGACCGCGCTGAAGGACGTCAGCGAGTCGCTGACCGGCGAGTCCGCGTACTGGCACGCCGACATCACCGACGCGGCGGCCATGGCCGAGGTCGCCGGCCAGGTGGCAGACCGCTTCGGCAAGGTCGATGTCGTGGTCGCCAACGCGGGTGTCGCGACGGGCGGTCCGTTCATCGACTCCGACGACGCCACCTGGCGGCGGGTCATCGAGGTCAATCTCATCGGCTCCGCCGTCACCTGCCGCGCGTTCCTGCCCGCGCTGAAGGACAGCCGGGGGTACTTCCTCCAGGTCGCCTCCTTCGCCGCGATGACCCCGGCGCCGATGATGAGCGCCTACTGCGCCTCCAAGTCGGGCGTCGAGGCGTTCGCCCACAGCCTGCGGCCCGAGGTCGGGCCGCTGGGCGTGCGGGTCGGCGTCGCGTACCTGACCTGGACCGACACCGACATGGTGCGCGGCGCGGACGAGGACGCGGTGATGCGGGACATGCGCAAGCGGCTGCCCTGGCCGGCCAACCGCACCTACCCGCTGGACCCGGCCGTCGAGCGGATCGTGTCGGGGATCGAGCGCCGCTCGGTCCACGTCTACGCCCAGCCCTGGGTGCGCGGCGTGGTGCCGCTGCGCGGCTACCTACCGTCCGTCATCGGCGGGTACTTCGGGCAGCGCGAGATCCGGCGCCTCATGCCCCGGTTCTCCGAGCTGTCCCGGCGTGGCCTCGTCGGCGCCGGCGGCGAGGCGGCCGAGCGGGAGAAGACCGGACACTGAACGGTCCGGACGGCGAACCCGCGCCCGGCCCGCCCCCCGCCCGGGCACCGCGCCGGGCCGGCGCCGCCGGGCCTGTGTTGCTGGGCCCGCGTTGCTCACCCGTGTCTGCTGGGCCTGTGTTGCTCGGCCGGCGTCGCTGGGCCTGTGTTGCTGGGCCTGTGTTGCTCGGCCGGCGTCGCTCGGCCCGTGTCGCTGGGCCGGTGTTGCTCGGCCCGCGCCGCTGGCCCGCGCCGCTGGGCCGGTGTTGCTCACCCGCGCGGGCTCGTCCGGCTCACCCGCGCGGGCTCGTCCGGCTCACCCGCGTCCGGCCACGGCCCGGCCCCGGCCCGGGCGGGGGCCGCTCACCCGCGCCGCTCATACGCACAGCGCGCCGCGTGGGTGCCCGTGCTCCCGGCCGCACGCGGTGAGCGCGAGCACCGCCCGGCCCGTCACCCGTGTCTGCGGCCCGATCGACGCCGGATCGACCGACGCCTGCCCGGCGACCTCCACGGCGGTGCGCTGCCCCGGCAGCCACAGCTCTCGCCGGATCTGCTCGTAGCAGGCGAGGAACGCCTCGGCGTCCGCCGCGTCGATGCCCTCCAGCAGGCGACGGGAGAACTCGCTCTCGTACGGCAGCCAGCACCTCGCCTCCGCCGGGTGCTCGGTCCCGATCTCGGCCTCCGGCTCGGCCGCGTCGTAGAACCGGACGACCTTGCCGCGCTCCCCGAAACACCAGGCGGTCCACTCGTCGCCGCACCGCATGCCGTACCAGTGGGTCACCCCGAAACGCCGGCTGAGCGCCGCGCACCGGCGGCGGACCCGGTGCCCCAGGGGCCGCCCGTCGGCCGGGTGGGCGTCCCCGGACGGGATGCCGAACACCAGCGTCCACCCGTCCAGCACCGGGCTGACATACACCCGCGCGCAGGTGCCGTGCCGCGCGCGCGGCCCGTTTCCCGTGTGCAGGTCGTGGCACCACGCGGAGGCGCCCAGACGCATCGTCACCGGCACCGGATCGGTCAGCCCGAAGGCGTCGAGCACGGCCTCCTGATCGCTGGTCGGCAGCGCGAACCAGGGCCCGCACGTGTGCATCGGCTCGGGGATCTCGCTCCGCGACTTGACGCTGATCAGCCGCCGCACCGCCGCCAGGTCCGTCTCGTCCAGCGCCGCCGGACCGCCCACCGCCGCCAGCACCTCCAGCGCGCCCGCGCGCGAGCGCGCGAACCCCGGCCACCGGCCGCGCCGCACCGCGTGCAGCAGCGGCACCACCCCGGGGCCGACCTCGCGCAACGCCCACACCGCGCCCTCCCGGACCTCGGGGACGGGATCGGCCAGCAACGGCAACAGCAGGTGCGCCTCGGACAGCGCGTCCCGGCCACGGCCCTGGAAGACGAACGCCGCGCTCTGCCTGACCTGCGGATGCGGATGCCGCAGCGCCGCGGCATAGACCCCGAGGCCCGGCACGTCCAGACCGGTGAACGCCCACCGGGCGCGCCGCAGCGCCGTCGGCGTCGGGGCGGCGGAGATGGCGTCCGCCAGCGGATCGAGGGCGGGCTGCCCGATCTTGCGCAGCAGCCACGCCGCGTCCGACCAGGCGACGGGCGCCTCGTCGTCCCACAGGGCGGCGAGCAGCGGCCCCACCGCCGTGGCGCCCAGGGCGATCAGCTCGCCGCGCGCCGTCTCCCTGACCGAGGCGTCATCACTGGACGCCTCGGCGATCAACCCCAGCAGTCGCCGGCTCTCCATGCTTTCGGAGCATAACGACCCCTACTGACATCTGGTTCAAAAACGCCAACGAGTCTGGCTGTAGGTGCCCTTACGGAACCCGAAGACTGTTTCCGGCTCGATCCGGAACGCGAGGACCGCGCCCCCCTCGGCGAGGTGCAGGGCGGCGTCGCGCGCGGTGAACGACCACTCCTCGCCGTACTTCGCCAGGTACGCCTTCGCGACGGCCGTCAGCGTCGTGTGGTCCGTCACCCGCCGGGCGCTGCCCCGCACCACGATGTCCAGGCCGTGCCCGAGGGTGTCCGTCCCGGTGGTCAGCGCGACCCGCCCACTCGCCTCCAGATTCCGCGCCTTCCGCTCCCCGGCGCCCGTCGTGAAGTGCGGCGCGCCGTCCAGCCAGACGGACAGCAGGGGCGTGACGTGCGGGCCGCCGTCCGGCAGGACGGTGGACAGCCAGAACACCTCCGCCGTCGTCAGCCGCTCGACCGCCTCCGCCCAGGGCGTCGCCGCCGCCCCCGGCTCGCTGTACCGCTCGTCCAGATCCGTCGTCAACGGCTCGTCGCCGACCATCGCTTCTCCTGGTGTGCTCTCGTTTCCCGCTTCATGAGGACTGACCGCTTTTCATGAGGACTGACCGCCGGGTGAGCAAAAGCTCATCGGAGCACGGAACGCGGAGGGGGCGCGCCCGCGTTCGGACGCGCCCCGCCGCGGGGTCGGACTCAGTCGTTCTCGCGGCGCTGCTTGGCCCGGTCCATGGCCTTCTGGCCGGCCTCCTTGCCCCGCTTCTTCATCTCGTCGGGGCTCTGTCCCTTCTCCTTCTGGTCGCCCTTGTTGCTCATGGCGTCCCGGGCGCGCTCCTGAAGCTCCTGGGCCTTCTCCCTGAACTGGTCTGCCATGCCCATGTGCACTCCTGACGTGTGAGACCGGTGAGCCGTGTCGGCCGGGTGGGCCGCCTCGGCCGGGTGGGCCACGTGGGCCGTGACCAGCGTGGCACGGCCCCGCGTTCTTCGCATTCCGGACTTTCCGCGCTAGGTCGCCGTGCGCGGCGGCAGCGGCGGACGGGAGCGGTCCGGGATGTCGCGGTACCCGGGCGGCGAGGACGCCGGGTGCTTCTCCAGCAGATCGACGGCCACCCGCACCGCCGTCTCCAGCACCGCCGGGCGGCCCTCCGCCCAGTCCACGGGCGAGCGCAGCGTCTCGATGTCGGGCGCCACGCCGTGGTTCTCCACGTCCCACCCGTAGGCGTCGAACCAGGCGGCGTTCATCGGAACGGTGATGCGCGAGCCGTCCACGAGCCGGTGGTTCCCGGTGATCCCGACCACCCCGCCCCAGGTGCGGCAGCCGACCACGGGCCCGAGGCCGAGCACCCGGAAGGCCGCTGTGATCATGTCCCCGTCGGACGACGTCGCCTCGTCGGCCACCGCGACGACCGGCCCGCGCGGCGCGTTCGACGTGTAGCTGACGGGCTGCGCGTTGCGGGTGAGGTCCCAGCCCATGATCGTGCGGCTCAGCTTCTCGATCACCAGCTCGCTGATGTGCCCGCCCGCGTTGCCGCGCACGTCCACGATCAGTGCCTCGCGCGAGAACTCCATCCGCAGGTCCCGGTTGAACTGGGCCCACCCCGAGCCACCCATATCCGGGATGTGCACATACCCGCACCGGCCCTCGCTCAGCTCCCGCACCACCTCGCGCCGCCTGGTCACCCAGTCCTGGTAGCGCAGCGGCCGGTCGTCCACCAGCGGCACCACCGCGATCCGGCGCCGCCGCCCGTCCTCCTCGGCGAACGTCAGCTCCACGCTGGTGCCCCCGGTGCCCGCCAGCAGCGGCCATGGCCCGGCGTCCGGGTCAACGGGCCGCCCGCCGACGTGCGTCAGTACCGCGCCCTCGCGAACGCCGCTGCCGGCCAGCGGAGATCGCGCTTTGGTGTCCGAGGAGTCACCCGGCAGCACCCGCGCGACCTGCCAGGAACGGTCCTTGGTGCGGGCGAAGTTGACGCCCAGCAGGCCCTGCGCCCGCTGATAGTGCGGCGGGCCCTCGTCGCGGCGCGCGGAGTACACGTAGGCGTGCGACGTGCCCAGCTCGCCCAGCGTTTCCCAGAGCAGATCGGCGAACTCGTCGGGGCTGGCGACCCGTTCGACCAGCGGCCGGTACTGGGCGAGCACCGTCGGCCAGTCCACGCCGCACATCCCCGGCTCCCAGAAGTAGTCCCGGACGATCCGGCCCGCCTCGTCGAACGCCTGCCGCCACTCGGCGGCCGGGTCCGCGACATGCACGATCCGCCGCAGGTCGACATGGACCGTCGAGTCGCTGTCGCCGCTCTCGGCGGCCGGCACCGCCCGCAGGTTCTCGTCCTCGCACACCACCAGCCGCGTCCCGTCACCGCTGGGCGCGAACCAGTCCACGTCGTCGGTGAGTTCGGTCCGTTTGGCCTTGGCCAGGTCGAAGTGCTCCAGCGTCGGCTTCCCCGAGGTGTCGTCGGGATTGACGAACGTCTCGCCCAGCGCGCCCGAGATCGGCCAGCGCAGCCACACCAGGCCGCCACCGCTGACCGGTTGGAGCGAGGAGTACTTCGAGGCCGCCACCGGGAACGGCGTCACGCGGCTGCTCAGCCCCTCGGCCTCCACCAGCACCGCGCCCTCCTCCCCGCCCGTGTCGGCCGGATCCAGCCCGCCGGCCGCCGGCCGGCCCTCGGGCGTGATGGCGAACGGTGAGCGGGTCGCGGAGGAGAGCGGGACCAGATACGGCCGGCAGCCCAGCGGGAACGACAGGTCGCCGGTGTGCACGTCGTAGACCGGGTCGAAGCCGCGCCAGGACAAGAACGCCAGATACCGGCCGTCCCGGGTGAACACCGGCTCCTCGTCCTCGAAACGGCCGTCCGTGACATCGAGGATCACCGGTTCGGCGGACGTCAGGCGCGCGATCTTGATCTGGCTGAGCGACCGCCCGATGCCCGGGTGCGCCCAGGTCAGCCAGGCGGAGTCGGGCGAGAACGCGAGATCCCGCACCGGCCCGTTCACCGACCGGATCAGCTCCCGGACCTCACCCTCGGCGGACACCGCACCGTCCCCGGCCCCCTCGGTCTGCCGGGTCTCCCCGGCTTCCCCGGCTTCCCCGGCCCCCTCGGTCTCCCGGGTCTCCTCTTCAGGCCCCTCGGTCTCCTCGGCCTCTCCCTCTCCGGCCGCCTCCTCCGGCTCGCCCCCCGGCTCGTCCTCCGGCCCGTCCTCCGGCTCGTCCTCCGGCAGCGCCGGGGTCTCCGGCACGCCGATGACGAGCAGCCGTCCGTCGTGCGTGGCCACCGCCAGCGTCTGGCCGTCCGGCGACGCGGTCAGCTCCAGCACCCGGCCCAGCGCCCCGGGGGACAGCCCGAGCCGGCGCGGGTCCTGTCCGCCGCTGGCCCGGGGCAGGTAGGCGATCTCGATGCTGTCCTCGCCCGCCGCGTCCGTGACGTACGCGATCCGCCCGGTGTCCCCGAGCATCTCCGGCGACCGCACCCGCACGCCCGGCGTGGCGGCGAGGGCACGCGCCGGCCCGTCGCGGTGGGTGAGCCAGTACAGCGCGCCCCGCACGCTCAGCGCGCTGGCCCGGCCGGTGGCGTCCACGGTGAGCGCGTCGATGGTGCCCGAGGTCCGCACCTGGTACGGGCGGCGGCCGGTGCGCGGCCCGCCGAGCCGCACGTTGAGCCGACGGGGGACGGAACCGGGCGCGAGGTTCTCCGCGAGCCACAGATCCCCGCCGCACTGGTAGATCACCCGCCGCCCGTCCGTCGCGGCGTGCCGGGCGTAGAAGGCGTCGTGATCGCTGTGCCGCCACAGCTCCGAACCGTCCGGGCGGCAGGAATAGAGGTTCCCCACTCCCTCGTGGTCGGAAAGGAAGGCGATCCGGTCACCGACGAACATCGGGCTGTCGAGGTGGCCCTTCAGGTCCGGCAGCAGCCGCTGCCCGTGCAGCCACAGCTTGCCCATCGCGCCACCGCGGTAGCGCTTCCAGTCGGCCGGCTCGTGCGGCGCCTTCCCGGTCAGCAGCAGCGTGCGCCGCTCGCCGCCGCAGCCGTTGACCGCGATGTCGGCCACCGGCCCCCACGGGAGCTGCTCGCCGGGACCGCCCTCGACCGGCACCGTGTAGGCCCAGGTGAAGTGCGAGAACGGCTGATTGTGCGACCCCACGGCCAGGACGCGGCTGACGCCGGGGCCGTCGTCCGGTGTCCAGCCGCAGACCCTGGTGTCGTAGGAACCCCAGTGGCTGAGCTGGCGGACCGGGCCGCCGTCCACCGGGGCGAGGTGAATCTCCGGATCCAGCGTCCGCCAGCTGGTGAACGCGATGTGGCGCCCGTCCGGGGAAAAGCGCGGCGGACCGACCCGGGTACGATCGGCCGTGAGCCGCCAGGCCCGTGGGACGTCACGGTCGGCGGTGGGCAGCGGTGCCAGCCAGAGATCGTCCTCGGCGACAAAACACAGCAGTTCACCATGAAGATGCGGGAAACGCAGATATCCGTCACACTCCTCGGATTGTTTCGGGGGGACGGCGGATGAGTTGGATTCGTCGCTCACGGTTCCATGCTTCGGTTCGCCGATAGCCCCGGCAAGTCACAAAGAGGCGGCGGGTGTGATCTGGGTCACATTTGGCCCTGTCCGCTCATCCTGCGGTGCTGGTGGCGCGTCTCGTGCCATGAGCTGACACCTCTTTTCTGCTCTTTGCTTTGTTGATCCACGACACCCGGACAGGAGAACCTGCCCCGTGGCTACGTTTCTGTACAAACTCGGCCGCCTGTGCTTCAGACGCCGCTGGTGGGTGGTGCTGCTGTGGGTGGCGCTGCTCTTCGGCATCGGCGCCGGCGCGGCCTCGTCCAGCGGGGCGGTAGCGGAAGACTTCGCACTGCCCGGCACCGAGTCGCAAGAAGCCCTCGACCTGATGGAGGAGGAGTTCCCCGAAGCGAACGCGGACGCGCTCGAAAGCACCGTCGTCTTCGAGGTCCCCGAAGGTCAGGACATCGCCGGCGCGCAGTACGCGGAGGCCGTGCGCTCCGTGCTCGCCGAGCTGGAGTCCGGCGACAAGGTGGTCGGCGTCACCGACCCCTACGCCGACGACAACGCCAATGTCAGCGAAGACGGGACCATCGCCTACGCGACGGTGGACTACGACGCGGGCTTCGGCGACATCACCGATGAGATGCACGAGCAGCTCATGGCCGCCCTCGAAACCGGCCGTGACGCGGGGATGACCGTCGAGGCCGGCGGTCAGGTGGCCCTCGGCGAGGAGGAGATGGGCAGCGCCGCCGAGATGATCGGCCTGGGCGTCGCCCTGGTGGTCCTCTTCATCACCTTCGGCTCGCTGATCGCCGCCGGGCTGCCCGTCATCACGGCCTTCATCGGCGTGATGGCCGGCACGCTGGGCATCACCGCGCTGAGCACGGTCTTCGACCTGACCGAGACCACCGGCATCCTGGCCAGCATGATCGGCCTGGCGGTCGGCATCGACTACGCGCTGTTCATCGTCTCCCGGTACCGGGCGGAGCTGATCGAGGGGCACGAGCGCGACGAGGCGGTCGGCCGTGCCGTGGGCACCGCCGGTTCCGCGGTCGTCTTCGCGGGCCTCACGGTCGTCATCGCGCTGGGCGGTCTGGCGATCGTCAACGTCCCGCTGCTGACCAAGATGGGTCTGGCCGCCGCCGCCACCGTGGCGCTGGCCGTCCTCATCGCGCTGACCCTGGTCCCCGCCGCGCTGGCCCTCACCGGCAAGCGCATCTTCGGCCGCCGGGTCCGCCAGGCCAACCCGGGGACCGGCGTCCCCACCGGCCTGACGAAGAACGGCAAGGAGAACCGCGGCGTGCGCTACGCCCGCGGGATACTGCGCCGTCCGGCCCTCGTGCTGGCGGTCTCGATCATCGGCCTGGGCGTGCTCGCCGCGCCGGTCGCCGGGATGGAGCTGGGCCTGCCGGACGACGGCACCCAGCCCGAGGAGTCCACGCAGCGCAAGGCGTACGACATGCTGAGCGAGGGCTTCGGCCCGGGCTTCAACGGCCCGCTCATGCTGTCGCTGGAGGCCGGGGACGGCACGGACCTGGCCAGTGCCGCCGACACCGTGTCGGCGGAGCTGGACGGCACCGAGGGCATCGTGGGCACGGCGCCCGCCATGTTCAACAGCGACGGCACGATGGCGACGGTGCTCGTCTTCCCGTCCACCGGCCCCTCCGACCACGACACCGCCGACCTGGTCCACCACCTGCGCGACGTCGTCGTGCCCGGACTGGAGTCGGACACCGGCACGGACATCCTGGTCACCGGCGCCGCCGCGATCAACATCGACTTCTCGCAGGTGATGACCGACGCGCTGGTGCCGTACCTGGCCCTGGTGGTCGGCCTGGCGTTCCTCCTGCTGATCCTGGTCTTCCGTTCGATCGTGGTGCCGCTGAAGGCCGCCCTCGGCTTCCTGCTGTCCGTCCTGGCCGCGCTCGGCGCGGTGGTGGCGGTCTTCCAGTGGGGCTGGGGTGCCGGGCTCATCGGGGTCGAGGAGACCGGCCCGATCATGAGCATGATGCCGATCTTCATGGTCGGCGTGATCTTCGGTCTCGCCATGGACTACGAGGTCTTCCTCGTGACCCGCATGCGCGAGGCGCATGTGCACGGCGAGGACGCCCACCAGTCGGTGGTCACGGGCTTCAACCTGAACGCCCGGGTGGTCACGGCCGCCGCCATCATCATGATCAGCGTCTTCGCGGGCTTCGCGATCCCGACCGACGACTCCATGGTCAAGATGATCGGCTTCGGTCTGGCCGTCGCCGTTCTGCTGGACGCCTTCGTGGTCCGGATGACGATCGTTCCGGCCGTCATGGGCCTGATCGGCGAGCGGGCGTGGTGGCTGCCGAAGTGGATCGACCGCGTCATGCCGAACGTGGACGTCGAGGGCGATTCGCTGGAGAAGTACCTGAAGGCCAACGGCAAGGGCCGGGACGCCGTCAAGCGCGATCGGGAGCCCGCTTCCGTGAGCTGACCGGTCCCTCGCGCTGACCGGGTCTTGTGACGAAGCCCGGCACCGGAGCCCCCGTGGCGTCCCGGTGCCGGGCTTCGACACATCTTCGTATCTTCATTCCGTCATCAGATGTGTGACGGACGCTCTTGCAAGGAGTTCGCAACAGGGCTTTATTATCAAGGAGTGGTGGCCGCCGGGCGGTCCCGCCGCGCCCGCGCCCCCCCACTGACCCACTGACCGCCCCGTGCCACGGAGAGCGAGACCGCCATGCACGTCCCCGACGGATTCCTCAACGCACCGGTCTCGTTGGCCACCGGCGCGGTCGCCGCCGCCGCGGTCGCCATCTCGCTGCGCGGGGCCCGCCGCGAGCTGGAGGAGCGCGCCGCGCCGCTGGCCGGCCTGGTCGCCGCGTTCGTCTTCGCCGTCCAGATGCTCAACTTCCCGGTGGGCGCCGGGACCAGCGGACACCTGCTGGGCGGCGCGCTCGCCGCCATCCTGGTCGGACCGTTCACCGCCGTGCTCTGCCTGTCCGTCGTGCTGCTGACACAGGCCCTGCTCTTCGCCGACGGCGGCCTCACCGCGCTCGGCACCAACATCACGCTCATGGGCGTGGTCACCGTCGTCGTCGCGCACGCCGTCTTCCACGGCCTGGCGCGCGTGCTGCCGCGCGGTCGCCGCTCGGCCGGGATCGCCGCGTTCACCGCCGCGTTCCTCTCGGTGCCGTGCTCCGCCATCGCGTTCACCGGCCTCTACGCGATCGGCGGCACGGCCGACGTCTCGCTGGGCCGGGTCTTCGCCGCGATGACGGGCGTGCACCTGCTGATCGGGCTCGGCGAGGCCGCGATCACCACGGCCACGGTCGGCGCCGTGCTGGCCGTCCGCCCCGACCTGGTGCGCGCCGCGTCCGGCCTGGTCCGCCCGGCCCTGGAGATCCGCGGCGGCGGCGCCCCCGCCCCCGCCCCCGCCGCCGTGCCGGTCGCGGTGGCCCCGGCCGCGGCCCCGCGTCGTTCGCCGCGCCCGCTGTGGCTGGCCGGCGTCGCGGTGACGCTGGTCTGCGCCGCGTTCGTCAGCTTCTACGCCTCCGCCGCCCCGGACGGCCTGGAGCGGGTCGCCACCGACGAGGGCATAGCCGAGCGGGCGGAGGAACACGACCTCGCCGACTCACCCCTGGCCGACTACGGCGTCGAGGACATCGACGACGAACGCCTCTCGGTCGGCCTGGCCGGCGCGGCGGGCGTCGCCCTCACCCTGGCCGCCGGCACCGGGATCTTCCTCGTGGTCCGCCGCCGCACCACCGTCCCGGCCCCCACCCCCGAGCACGGGGCCGAGCCCCGGCCCGAGCCGGAAAGGGTCTGACCGGGTGCCGCCACGCGACGATCCGGCCGCGCTCCCGGGCGGGAGCGCCGCCACGACCGCCATGGACGTCCCGCCCGCCCGATCGGTGAGCGCTTCGGGGGCGTCGTCGGCCGACGCCACGTCCCGGCCCGCCTCCGCCGACCCGGGCCGGCGCGTCGTTCTGTCCGCTCCCACCAAGCGGCGGGTGCCCGCCGGGGCGCGGGGTCTCTACCGGCCCGGTGACTCCCCGGTGCACGCCCTGCCCGCGCACTGCAAGCTCGTCGCCGTCTTCGGCTTCGTCCTCGTCGTCGTCGCCACGCCCCGCGAGGCGGTCTGGGCGTTCGGCGCGCACGCCGCGCTGCTCGCCGCCGTCGCCGCGACCGCGCGCCTCACGCCGGGCTTCGTCCTGCGGCGGATGCTCATCGAGCTGCCGTTCGTCACCTTCGCGCTGCTCCTGCCGTTCCTCGCCGAGGGCTCCCGGGTCACCTGGCTCGGGCTCTCGCTGAGCGAGTCCGGGCTGTGGAGCGCGTGGAACATCCTCGCCAAGGGCACCATCGGCGTCGCCGCCTCCGTGCTGCTCGCCGCCACCACCGAGCTGCGCGACGTTCTCCTCGGGCTCCAGCGCCTGCGGCTGCCACCGCTCCTGGTGCAGATCGCCGCGTTCATGCTCCGCTACGCCGACGTGATCTCCGACGAGCTGCGCCGGATGCGCGTCGCCCGCGAATCGCGGGGCTTCACCGCGCGCGGCGTCCGGCAGTGGGGCGTGCTCGCCAAGACCGCCGGCGCGCTGTTCATCCGCTGCTACGAGCGCGGCGAGCGCGTCCATCTCGCCATGCTCAGCCGGGGATACACCGGGACCGCGCCCGTCATCGACCGGCTCACGGCCGGCCGCGCCACCTGGGCCCGCGCCGCCGCCCTCCCCGCGACGGCGCTCGTGGCCTGTGTGCTGGGATGGACCCTATGACCCAGCCCGCCGACAGCCCCGTGCTCGCGGTGGCCGGCCTCGCCTACGCCTACCCGGACGGGCATCAGGCCCTGTTCGGCGTCGACCTCACCCTCGCGCGCGGCGAGCGCGTCGCGCTCCTCGGCCCCAACGGCGCGGGTAAGACGACCCTCGTGCTCCACCTCAACGGCATCCTCACGGCCGGCGCGGGCAGCGTCCACGTCGCCGGGCTGCCGGTCCGCGCGGACACCATGGGGGAGATCCGCCGCCGTGTCGGCGTCGTCTTCCAGGACCCCGACGACCAGCTCTTCATGCCGACCGTCCGGGACGACGTGGCGTTCGGCCCGGCCAACGCGGGCGTGCGCGGTGCCGAGTTGGACGCCCGGGTGACGCGGGCGCTCGATCGCGTCGGCATGGTCGGCTTCGCCGACCGGCCGCCGCACCACCTCTCGTTCGGGCAGCGGCGGCGGGTCGCCGTCGCCACTGTGCTCGCCATGGACCCGGAGATCCTGGTGCTCGACGAGCCCTCGGCCAACCTGGACCCGGCCGCCCGCCGGGAACTGGCCGACATCCTGCTCTCGTTGGACCTCACGGTCCTCATGGTCACCCATGACCTGCCGTACGCGCTGGAGTTGTGCCCGCGGTCGGTCATCCTCAGCGAGGGCGTGCTCGCCGCCGATGGCCCGACGCACGAACTCCTGTCCAACGACGAGCTGTTGAAGCGTCACCGACTTGAGCTCCCGTTCGGCTTCGATCCCTCGGCGGCCCGTCGCTGACGCCGCCCGGCGGCCTGCTAGTATGCGACGCCATTCCCGGCGGGGGGCTGGGGAAGCGGATCTCTGGAGGCGGCGGTGCGGCGCAGATCAACGGCGGCTCTCAGCCTCGCGGCCGTCCTCACTCTGGCGGCCTCGGTCGGCCCGCCCGCGCGGGCCGGGGACGAGGGCTGCGGACCCGACATCCCGGCCGCCGGCGCGGCCCCGGAGACGCTGAGCAGCGCCACGTTGAGCACCGATGAGACGCTGGTCGGGCTCGGCTGCCTGATCATGGTCAGCGATCCCCTTCTCCCGGCCGCCGACGGCGTGTACGTGTCCCCGCCGGACGTCCATGTGATCGGCATCGTCAACGGCCGCGAGCGCTGGGTCGCGATCGTCGACTGGAAGTGGGACACCATGCCCGGCTACCCGATGCCGGGCGCGCAGTCCGTGGCCACCTGGTTCAACGTGCCGGTGACCCCGATCCTCCAGGTCGTCCACTACAGCGGCAGCACCTCCCGGTTCCCCAACGCCAGCCGTGAGGACGCCGCCGAAGTGGGCCCGTACGGCGTCGCGTTCCTGCTCCAGCCGCGCAAGTCCGGCTCCGACATGAACGTCGCGACCGGCCGCGCGGCCGTCGTCTTCGAGACCGCGGCGGGCACCTGCCGTGAGCTGACGGCGCGCGGCGCGTTCGCCCACGCCTGGGGCGGCTCGGCCGTCACGGGGATCGATGTGCACGCCTCGGGCGCGACGTTCGACTGGTCCGGCAGGATGTCCGACCGCGCGCTGACGATCGGCGAGTCGACGAGCGTGAGCGGCTTCTGCCCCTAGCCCCCAGTCCCCAGCCCCGGCCCCCCGGCTCTCAGCCCCCGGCCCTTCGGCCGCGGTTCCTCAGCCCCCGGCTCTCAGGACTGGTTCTGGTCGAAGAGGGCGCTGACCGATTCGCCGTTGTGGATGCGGCGCATCGCCTCGGCCAGCGCGGGGGCGATGGACAGCACCCGCAGCTTGCCGGTGTGCTCCTCGGTCGGGATCGGGACCGTGTTGGTGCACACGATCTCCAGCACGCCGGGCTCCTCGCTCAGCCGCTTGAGCGCGCCGTTCGAGAACAGCCCGTGCGTGCAGGCGATCCGGATCGACCCGACGCCGAACTCGCGCAGCCGCTGGAGCAGTTCGATGACGGTACTGCCCTTGGCGATCTCGTCGTCCAGCACGATCACGTCGCGCCCGGCGACCTCGCCGATGACCGAGCTGATTTGCACCCGGTCGTCGCTGAACCGCTGCTTGGCGCCCGCCGCCACCGGCACACCCAGCATCCGCGCGAACGCCGCGGCTTCCTTGGCGTTGCCCAGGTCGGGGGAGACCACCACCGTGTTGGCCAGGTCCTGGCCCCGGAAGTGCGCGGCCAGCTCCCGCAGCGCGTGCAGGTGGTCCACCGGGATGTTGAAGAAGCCGTGCACCTGCGGCGAGTGCAGCGTCATGGCCAGCACCCGGCTCGCCCCGGCCGTCACCATCAGATCCGCCATCAGTCGCCCGCCGATCGAGATGCGCGGCGCGTCCTTCTTGTCGGAACGGGCGTACGAGTAGTGCGGCATGACCACGGTCGTCCGTGCCGCCGAGGCGCCGCGCGCGGCGTCCAGCATCAACAGCAGCTCCACCAGGTGCTCCTGCACCGGCCGGACCAGCGGCTGGATGAGATACACGTCCCGCTCCCGGCAGTTGGCCTGGAGCTGCACCTGAAGGCAGTCGTTGGCGAAACGGTCCACCCGGGTCGGCAGCAACGGCACACCGAGATGCGCGCAGACCTCGGCGGCCAGCTGGGGATGGGCGCTGCCACTGAATACGGCTATCTCGCGCACGGTCCGGTACCTCCTCATGGGCCCGGAGCAACCCTACTGTGCCGCCGGAACCGCCCGTTTCAGGAGCCCGCCCGCAGCACGTCCGCCACCACCGGCCCGGCGAACTCGCCGCCGTGCCCGGAGTTCGGCACCACGGCCGCCACCGCCAGGTCGTTGCGGTACGCGGTGAACCAGGCGTTCGGCTTGTCCTGCCCGTCCACCTCGGCCGAACCGGTCTTGGCGCCGACATCGCCGCCGAGACCCGCCATCGCGCCGGCGGCCGTCCCGTTGACGGCGGTCCGGTTCATCAGCGACCTCAACTCCTGCGCGGTGGCGCCGGACAGCCCCCCCGACGCCTGCGCGAGCTGCCGCCCGTCGAACTCCGCCGGCACCAGATACGGCTGGCGGAAGCCGCCGTTCTTCACGGTCGCCGAAACGGAGGCCATGGTCAGCGGGCTCATCCGCACGCCGCCCTGGCCGATGAGTGAGGCGGCCATCTGCGCGTCCGACTGGGTGGGCACCGCGCCGTCCATCGTCGTCACGCCCACCTGCCAGTCGAGGCCGAGCCCGAAGGCGTCCCGGGCCTGGTTGCCGAGGTCGGCGTCGCCCAACTCCGGTGCCTGGCTGATGAAGGCGGTGTTGCAGGACCGGGCGAAGCTGTCCGCGAAAGTGCCGTTCGGGATCTCGAACTCGTCGTCGTTCTGGAACCGCCAGCCGCCGTACTCGAAGTGCTTGGGACAGGGGTGCGCCCTGCCGGCCGAGGCCAGGCCCCGGTCGATGAGCAGCGACGAGCTCACGATCTTGAACGTCGAGCCGGGCGCCCAACTGCCTTCCAGCGCGCCGTTGAAGCCGTCGGCCGGGTTGTTGGCGACCGCCTGGACCGCGCCGGTGCTGGGCTGGATCGCGACGACCGAGGCCCGGCTACTGGCCGCGACCGCCTCCTCGGCGGCCCGCTGGATCGCCGGGTCGATGGTGGTCGGCACCTGCCCCGGGGACGGCTCGGCGATCTCCAGCAGGGAGGCGACGGTCTCGCCCTCCCCGTCCACGATCCGCGTCTCGGCCCCGGCGCTGCCGCCCGCCTGCTCGCCGTACCGCTCCTGGAGATCGGCGAGTATGGGGACCAGCGACGGATACTCCTCGCCGTCGATCACCTCGCCGTTCTTGTCCAGCACCTCGACCGGCGGTACCTCACTGACCGGTCCGGTCTGGATGGACTGACCCTCGGCGAGGTCGGGGTGCAGGACGGTCGGCGCCCAGGCCACGACGGCCTCGCCGCTCACGCTGTCCCGGACGACGGTCAGCGCGGAGTCGTAGGCCAGCTCGCCCCGCTCGCCCTCGTACGCGACGGCGGCGTTGACGGAGAACGGCACCTCGCCGTCGCTGGGCGTCCCCGCCTCAAGCGTCAGCTCCTCGATCCCGGCGTCGGCGGCGAGCGCGGTCAGCGCGGCCTCCGCCTTGTCGGGCGCGTCGGTGAGGGCGGCGGCCGTGGCGGCGTCACCTCCCGCCCAGGCGTCGAGGAAGGCCCCGGCGGTGGCCAGCACCTCGTCGGCGGTCGGCGGCCCGGTCTCGACCTCCGGCCCGGTCTCGCCCGGCAGCTCGTCCGAGGTCGCGGCGACGGTGCCCGCCTTGTCGGCGTCGTCACCCCCGATGAGGGCGTACGCCCCGAACCCCACAGCCGACACGACGGCCACACAGACCCCCGAAACGACCGCGACCCGCTGCCCGTTGCGCATGTTCGCCCTGCCCTGCCCTAAATGAAGACCCCTCCGGGAAGCGCAGCCTACCCGCTACGCGCCCCGGGCCTTCACGCGCGCCGCGACATGGACAGGGCGGTCGCCACGGGGCGGCGGAGTGTGCGCCGGACGGCCCGCCGAGCCCGGCCGGTCAGCGGGGAAGCTGTTGCATCTGCTGGTACGCGTCACGCAGGTCGGACGCTCCCCGGAGGGCTCTGGCCTCGATGGCCCGGACCACCTCCAGGGCCCGCCAGTAGTTGGAGGGGGCCACCCGGCCGGAGAGTATGGCCTGCGCCGCGGCGTCGGACGCCTCATCGACACGGTCGTTCCCCAGCAAGGCCAAGGCGAGATCGATATGAGCGGAGGCCACTCTGCGTGGCCATCGGCTCACATCGCCCGGCGGCGAGAGTCGGGCGATGACCTCGCGTGCATACCGCTCTGCCGCCGGGTCCTCCACCCAGGCCAGCGTCGTAGCCGTGTAAGCGAGGGACTTCCGGGGGTCGTACTGGTAGTGGTGCTCCGGGCGATTGAGCACTTCGAGCTTGGCGGACATGTGCTGAACTCGGCCGATGGCCGCGTAGGTCTCCTGCGTCTGCCCGAGCCGTGCTCGCGCCCGTCCCTCCTGGGCGACGGCCTGTATCGCCACGGAACTTCCCCGAGGGGCGTATCGCTGGGCTCGTTGGGACAGTTCCAGGGCTCGGTTGTACTCGCCATCCGTCAGCACCCGCCAGGCGTCCGTCTCGAAGCACCACGCTTGGATCTCCGAGTGCTCGGCCTGCCGCGCCAGGGAGATCGAGGTACGCAATCGGGCTGTGGCGGCACTCTGTTGGTTGAGATCGATATGCAGGGTGGCTCCGAGGAGAGAGAACCATCCCCCGATGACCAGCAGGTGGCGCTGCTCACGAAGGGTTTTCCGAGCATCCATGAGATGGGCCACATAGCGCAGGTGACGGCGAACGTCGTTCAGTAGATCCTGAGGCGGTGCCTTTGGATAGGCGATGGCCAGGTCATCGAAGGCGCTCGCCAGGCGGTCCAGGGTCTCTCGTCCTACATCGCTGGCCTCGACTCGCCGTGCCAATTCCAGTGCGTCCAGCTCGTCGTGCTCGTGCTCGTGCTCGTGGTCGTGGTGGCAGGCGGTGGCACTCTCGGAAAGCCGCTTCAGCGTTGCTTCGTCGCCCGCGAGGAGAGAGTCGAGTTCGGTGGCGGTGATCTCAAGCAGTTCGGAGATGCGGGGGCGGAGCCATGGCTGCGGTTCGTTGGAGCCGTTCTCCCAGCGCTGCACCGTGGTGCGATCCGTCCCGAGCGCTTCCGCGAATCTTTCTTGCGTGAAGCCGCACGCCTTCCGGCGCTTGGCCAGTCCGGGACGCTTGATCGCCATGCCGGTCCTCCGTCCGAGTGCCGTCTGCCCAGCTCAGCGTATCCGCTGCGGCTTTCCCGCGGCAGTGATGCCGCTTGTCTGCCGTGGCTTGGAAAGGCGCGGCCCGGTTTCCTTGCTGAACGGCCACTCCGCCGACACTCCGGTGCCGCCGGGCTATCGGCCCGGAGGCGCAGATCACCTGAACGAAGGACAGGCAGCCATGGCAGAGACAGCACCGGGACGAGCGGCGGCCGACGAAGTGGCGTTCCTGCACCGTGTCTACGGCAGCGAGTGGCCCCGGCTCGGCCCCTTCCACCGACGGAGAGTCCGTGACCGCGTGACCGGTGAGGAAGGCACGTTGCGTGACGTGATGGTCTGGTGGAACGGAGAGAAAAGGGAACGGACCGAGATCTTCATCCGGCCCCCCGGTGGCGGGTACGAGTGGCCTACGGCTCCGGAGAACGTGGAATTCCTGCGGGAGACGACGTGAAGCACTCGTTATCGCCGATCCTGATAAGGCGCCCTTCCGGAATTTTCGGCCAGAGCCAGTCGCAGAGGTGTGAGGGGCAAAACATGGGAAGCGAGTGCAGGCATCCCGGGGAGCTCAGGGATTCGCCGGAGGGCAAACGGTGCCCGGTCTGTGATCAGCTCATCTATCTACCGAGGAAGCGCCCCATGCCGGCGGGCACGGGGCAGCCTGGGGGCAGTGAGAAGGGGGAGAAGTGAATCAGGGACTGAACGGAAAGGCGGCGCGGAACTGGGTGGTCGCCAACCGAGAAACGGTCGTGGCGCGTTATGTGCTCGGCAAGGTGCCGATGAGTAGCCTCGCTCGAAGTCTCGGCGTTTCCGCCACGTGGCTCACCAGCCAATTCGACGCCTGGAGCGTGCCCCGACGGGGAAGAGCCGAGGCGTCGGCGCTCCGTGGTCCCGGGGTCGATCCGTACGCACCCGGCTAGAGAGCGCCGCTGCGAACGGCGAAGGCGGGCAAGCCCCGCCCGTGCCAGGGGATGACCCGGTCTCAGGCGGGGTCGTACTCCTCGTGTGGGATGGCCCGTTGCCAGATCTGTTCGAAGGCGGCGGCGCAGTGGGTGATCAGCGCTTGATCGTTGGTGAAGTCGTACCCCACGAAATCGCCGTTGCCCGCAAAATGGTGGATGCGCGCGGTGTGGTCATCGAAGACCCAGAAATCGTTTCCCGGCAGGCTGAGGTCGGTCGCCATGCGCCGAGGCAGCCAGCGGACTTGCTCTCCGGCCAGCAGGTTCGCCGTGGTGACGTAGTGCTCCCAGCGGATGTACGGGGTGACCGGCTCCGAGACGATCCGGGCACGCCGCACCTCGACGCCCCGGGCGACCGCGTCCTCGATCGTTTGGTGGAAGGAACGCCTCCAGGAATCACGGTCGTTCCAGTCGGTGAGGTGTCCCTGCTGCCAGCTTTCGAAGCGCTCGTTGCTGTAGTAGACATCGCGCATCTCCAGATGGATGGCGGTCGTACGGCAATCAGCCAGCAGTTCGGCGAACGTCGGCTCGCTCGATGACATGGTGCGTCCTCTCATGAAATAGGCACCCGGCGGATCGGTATGCGTGAACTTACGTCCTCAACGGGCAGGGAAGGTTCGGATCGGTGCGGTTGGTGCTGCAGCCGATGATGTCCAGGGTGAAGAAGGCGGTGCCGCGCAGGTACCAGCCGGCGTGGGTGTCGCCGCCCCAGGTGAGTGTGCGTCCGACGTAGTCGGCCTTGGCGTCGAGCCGTTCGGGATGACGTTCGTGTTCGGCGGCGAAGTCGGGGGCGGCCCGGCGTAGTTCGTGGCAGAACCAGTCGGTCGCCTCCTCGGGACTGCGGAATGTGCGGGTGATGGCCTGCGCCGGGCGCAGCAGCCAGTGACTGATGGCCATCGGCGACAGGGGTTGGCGGCGAACGCGGGGGAGGCCGGCCGCCGGTCGGCCTCCCTGTCGAGCGTCCGGCGTTCACCCTGCCAGCGGTAGGCGTGGAAATGAGTTGGCGGGTTCATGGTCCTCGGTGGGCACAGGTGGGGGCCGCCCCCGAGCGGGGGCGGCCGAGTGGCTACTTGCGTCCGCAGCCGTCGCCGTCCCCACAACCGCCGGACTGACCACCCTCGGTCGGCTCGTCGTCACCGGGGTCGGCGGCGCCCGGAATCCATGGCGGGATGAGGTGCATGGGCGTCTCCTTCGTGTGCCGAGGCAGGCGCGGGTCCGTTTCGCGCCGGTGATGCACCACCCGTTCCGGGCGGGGGAGGGCCAATCCATCCGCCCGGAGAACGGGACTTCGACGGAGGCGACAGCGCGGGCTCCGGCCCGCTCCGCTCCGCAATCGAGACGCTACGGAGGGGTGGTGCCCTATGTCAGAAAACTTGCAGACACTTGCATCAGAACTGAGACGTTTTTGCGCCCTTGACGGAGCAAGTACACAGTCAGCAAGGTTGTGACAACGACTGCAAGCGACAAGACCGGAGGCCGCTATGTCCTTAGAGTTCGTTGGATCGACCCCCATACGACCTACGAGAACTGCGTTACCGTGTGGACGGACACGGACGCCATGGAGCTCTGATCCAGGGGTGGAACGCTGACGCCGAGACTCAAGCAGCCTGCGAGGCGATCAGTCCTGCCTTCGAGTCCGTTCCGGAGGGTGAGACGATCATCCGCATCCCGGCCCGCATGGTGCCGATGCTGAGGGAGGCGTGCGATGTCATCGAGCGAGCCGACGTTCGCCGAGCTGCTGGCTGACTGCAAGACGTCCGCTGTCCACTTGGAGATGCGGGACGTTTACTACAGCACTGAGCGATTTGAGAGCTGGCAGCAGGGTCACCTCACCGACTGGGACGACCGTGACTCCTGGTGGCACCCGTTCCATCAGATGGTCGCTGATGCGGTGGCCCGGGGAGTCGAAGTGCGGCGAGCCCGCATCGTCTCGGAGCCGGTGACCTCGTACATCCGCTGGGAGCACTACGTCACCATTGCGAACGTGCGCGCCGGTGAACGGGTCCGCTGGCTGCCGCGCCGGAACGCGACTGACCTGAGCCTGCCGGGCAATGACTTCTGGGTGTTCGATGACCACATGGCGCGCATCCATCACTTCGCGGGCAACGGAGAGCTCGTCGGGTACGACTTCACCGACGACCAGGGGCTGATCGCCCACTGCACGATCGCCTTCGAGCAAGTCTGGGACCGGGCGATCCCGCACGAGGAGTACGTGATTCGCTAGTCGCCGTGCCCGCCCCCTCTCTGTCCGGTGCCCAGAAAGCACGCGCAGCTCTCGCGGAACGCCTGCGAGAGCTGCGCATGGACGCCGAAATCACCGGACGTGAGCTGGCCGGCAGATGCGGCTGGAGCGAGTCCAAGTCGTCCCGGATCGAGAACGCCAAGACTGCCCCCACCGACGCCGACATCCGGGCGTGGTGCACGGCGTGCGGGACACCAGAACGCGCGGCGGACCTCATCGCCGCCAACCGCCAGGTCACCTCCATGTATGTGGAGTGGCGACGGCTGGAACGCGCCGGGCTCCGGCACCTTCAGCAGTCGAGCGTGGACCTGTACCAGCGCACACGGCGATTTCACGTGTACTGCTCGAATCTGATCCCGGGTCTCTTCCAGACCACCGCCTACGCCACGGCCCTACTGGAGACCATCGCCGGCTTCCGCCGCATCCCCAACGACGCCGCCGAGGCGGCGGGGGTGCGTGTGCGACGTGCACGTTCGGTCCAGGAGGGGAATCACCGACTGGCTGCCCTGGTCGAGGAAACGGTCCTCCACTACCGCATCGGCGATGTCGGCGTCATGGCAGGCCAGCTCGGTCAGTTGCTCTCTCTTATGTCACTGCCCTCCGTCTCGCTCGGCGTCATTCCCGCCGCCGCCGAGCGCCGGGGCATCATGTGGCCGTTGGAAACCTTCACTATGTTCGACCAGCGACTCGTTCGCGTGGAACTTCTCTCGGCCTCGGTGAAGATCACCGCGCCCAGCGAAGTCGCCCTCTACCTCCGCGCCTTCGAGCAACTCTCCACCCTCGCCGTCCACGGCGCCCAGGCGCGCGCCCTCATCGTCGCCGCCATTGAGAAGCTGACGACCGCCGAGAACGGCTGAGGGTCAGCCGTTCTGGCGTAGCTCGCCCCGGAGCGACGGGCGGTGTGGGGGCCAGCCGAGGTCGGTGTGGGCACGGGTGGCGGTGGCGGTCTGGTCGAGGAGGAAGGGTTCGACCATCGCCCCAGCGCTGGGCCCCAGCGCCGGGCCGCGTCGGCCGGTCCCAGGGCTCGGCCCGGGCGCCGTGGCGGGCGGCGACGGCCCGGGCGATCCGCCGCCCGTCCGCGTCCGCCCACGAACTCGATGGCGCGCGACGATCGTTCGGAGTGTCTACACCCAGGTGCCGAGCCACATCCGGGCGCGCCAGCCGTCCAGGGGGATCTCCATGCCGGTGTAGATCGGGTAGAAGTAGATGAAGTTCCACACGATCAGCAGCACCAGCACCCCCACCGCCACGATGCCGATGACGCGCCGCTGTTCGCCGCAGCCCGGGGGGCCGAGGAGGGCGCCGAGCATCATCGTCACCGCCAGGCACAGGAACGGAACCAGGACCACCGCGTAGAAGTAGAAGATCGTCCGCTCCTGGTACATGAACCAGGGCAGGTACCCCGCCGCCACCGCGCACAGGATCGCGCCCGCGCGCCAGTCGCGGCGGAACAGCCAGCGGTACAGCGCGTAGGCCAGCGCGAAGCACGCCGACCACCACAGCAGCGGGGTGCCCAGGGCCAGCACCTCGCGGGCGCAGCCGCTCGCGTAGGCGCAGCCGCCCTCGCCCGGATCGCGGGAGTTGTAGAAGTAGGTCACCGGGCGGCCCGCGACGAGCCAGCTCCACGGGTTCGACTGGTAGTCGTGCTCCGAGGTGAGGCCGACGTGGAACTGGTAGACCTCCGACGTGTAGTGCCACAGGCCGCGCAGCGGCGCGGGCAGCCAGGCGTACGAGTCGTCCTCCGTCGACTGCGCGGCCCACTGGCGGTAGTACCCGTCGGAGGTCAGGAACCAGCCGGTCCAGGACGCCAGATAGGTGACGAACGCGACCGGCACCATCGACAGGAACGCGGGTGCCGCGTCCCGCCGCAGCGTCGCCCGGGGCGCGTGCGGGGCGCCGGCCGTGCGGCGGGACGCGGCGTCCCACAGGACGGTCAGAATGCCGAACGCGGCCAGCACGTACAGCGCGTTCCACTTCGTCGCGCACGCCAGGCCCAGGCAGACCCCGGCCGCGATCCGCCAGGGGCGCCAGGCGAGCCGGAGCCGTTCCCCGACCGCCGCGTCCGAACGGAGCAGCCCGTCCGCCCCCTCCGGCAGCGCGGCGGCCAGCCGGGCGCGGGCCGCGTCGCGGTCCACGAGCAGGCAGCCGAACGCGGCCAGCAGCCAGAACATCAGCACCAGGTCCAGCAGCGCCGTGCGGCTCATCACGAAGTGCAGCCCGTCGACCGCCATCAGCAGCCCGGCGACGCACCCCAGCACCGTGGAGCGGAACAGCCGGCGGCCGATGCGGCAGAGCATCAGCACCGACAGCGTGCCGAGCAGCGCCACCATGAAGCGCCAACCGAACGGCGTCAGCCCGAAGATCCACTCGCCCAGCGCGATGACCCACTTACCGCCCGGTGGGTGCACGACGTACGACGCGGTGTCGTCGAACGGGATGTCGCCCGCGATGATGCGGTCGTTGGCGTCCTCGGGCCACTCGGTCTCGTAGCCCCTCTTCAGGAGCGACCAGGCGTCCTTGGCGTAGTACGTCTCGTCGAATATCACGGCGTTCGGCGAGCCGAGGTTGACGAAGCGCAGCACGCCGGCGAAGAGCGCGACCAGCAGCGGGCCGCCCCAGCCGCTCCAGCGGGCCAGCCGGGCGGCGGCCGTCGGCGCGAACCCGAAGTACCGCCACAGCCGGGTCCCCGGCTCGGGGTAGGGCGGAACCAGCCGCTCCCGCACCCCGGCTGCCCGGCCGGGGGCGTACCCGAACCGGCGCAGCCGATGCTCCCAGGTGGGAGGGCGGGCGTGGGCCGGTTCGGGCGGGGTCTCCGTCATCACGGTCTGGCTGCTGCTCATCACCGGCCATCTTGGCATCCGGGCGGTGGGTTCCCGGTGAGGTTCGGCGATCCTCGGGGATCGGCGAGGATGAGGGGCATGACAGGCACGCTCGTACTGGCGGGAACCCCGATCGGTGATCTGGCGGACGCCCCGCCCCGGCTGGGCGAGGAGCTGTCCTCGGCGGACATCGTGGCCGCCGAGGACACACGGCGGCTGCGGCGGCTGGCCCAGGGGCTCGGCGTGCGGGTGGGCGGCCGGGTCGTGTCGTACTTCGAGGGCAACGAGGCCGCGCGCACCCCCGAGCTCGCCGACGAACTGGCGGGCGGGGCCCGCGTGCTGCTGGTGACGGACGCGGGCATGCCGTCGGTGTCGGACCCGGGGTACCGGCTGGTGGCGGCGGCGGTGGAACGCGGGGTGCGGGTGACGGCCGTGCCCGGCCCCTCAGCGGTGCTCACCGCGCTGGCGCTGTCGGGGCTGCCGGTGGACCGGTTCTGCTTCGAGGGCTTCCCGCCGCGCAAGGCGGGGGAGCGGGCGGCCCGGCTGCGCGAGGCGGCGGGCGAGCGGCGGACGCTGGTGTACTTCGAGTCCCCGCACCGCCTGGCCGCGACGCTCGCGGCGATGGCGGAGGCGTTCGGGCCGGACCGGCGGGCGGCGGTGTGCCGGGAGCTGACCAAGACGTACGAGGAGGTCAGGCGCGGGCCGCTGGCCGAGCTGGCGGCCTGGGCGGCGGAGGGCGTGCGCGGCGAGATCACGGTGGTGGTCGCGGGCGCGGAGCCGTCGGCGCCGGGGGCGGCGGACGCCGCCTCGCTGGCCCGGCTGGTCGCGGAGCGCGAGGCGGCGGGGCAGCACCGCAAGGAGGCGATCGCGGAGGTGGCGCGGGCGGCCGGGCTGCCGAAGCGGGAGGTCTTCGACGCCGTGGTCGCCGCCCGGGGAGCCGCCGTCCGCCCGGGCTGACCACCGGCCAGCCCGGGCACCCCGGCGCAGAGGCCCGGCCCGGCGGCACCCCGGCCTCGGCGGCCTCGGCGGCGCGGCCCAGCGACCCGGCGCGGCCCGGCGGCCCCGGCGCGGCCCGGCGGCCCCGGCTCGGCGCGGCGGCCCCGACCCGGCCCGGCGGCTCCGGCGGCGCGGCCCAGCGGCACCTTGCGGTGTGTCGGAATCGGGCCCTGTCGCGGCCTTAGGGTCTTCGACGCCGTGGTCGCCGCCCGGGGAGCCGCCGTCCGCCCGGGTGACCACCGGCCAGCCCGGGCACCCCGGCGGCCTCGACCCGGCCCGGCGGCCCCGGCGGCGCGGCCCAGCGGCCCCGGCTCGGCGCGACGGCCCGGCCCAGCGGCACCTTGCGGTGTGTCGGAATCGGGCCATGTCGCGGCCGTAGGATCGTGGGCATGCCCAAGTCCGCCAAGGCCAAGGCCGAGCAGCACCTGCCGCCACCGCTGCCCGAGCCGCTCGCCGTGCCCGTCACCGATTCGCACACGCATCTCGACATGCAGGACACCACCGTCGAGGAGGCCCTGACCAAGGCCGCCGCCGTCGGCGTCACGCGCGTCGTGCAGATCGGCTGCGACGTGGCGCGCGCCCGGTGGGCCGCCAAGACCGCGGCCGAGCACGAGGCCGTGTGGGCCGCCGTGGCCCTGCACCCCAACGAGGCCGCGCGCATCGACGGCGTCGAGGGCGCCGCCGCCCTCGACGCCGCGCTGGCGGAGATCGCCGAGCTGGCCGGGCTGCACCAGGTCAGGGCGCTCGGCGAGACCGGCCTCGACTACTACCGCACCGGCCCCGAGGGCACCGCCGCGCAGCAGCGCTCCTTCCGCCGTCACATCGCGCTCGCCAAGGAGCTGGACAAGACGCTGGTCATCCACGACCGCGACGCCCACGACGACGTGCTGCGGATCCTGCGCGAGGAGGGCGCCCCCCGGCGGACCGTCTTCCACTGCTACTCGGGCGACGTCGCCATGGCCGAACTCTGCGCCGCCGAGGGGTACTTCATGTCCTTCGCCGGCAATGTCACCTTCGGCAGCGCGCAGCCCCTGCGCGACGCGCTGGCCGCCGCCCCGCCCGAGCTGCTGCTCGTGGAGACCGACGCGCCGTTCCTCACGCCCACCCCCTTCCGCGGCCGGCCCAACGCCTCCTACCTCATCCCGGTGACCCTGCGCGCCATGGCCGAGGTCAAGGGGCTGAGCGAGGAAGAGCTGTCCCGCCACATCGCCGCCAACACCGTCCGGGCCTTCGGGTGAAGGGCGCGGAGCACGTGGAGCACGGTGACGCCCTGCTCGGACCGGCCGACGTCCGTGAGTTGGCCGCCGCCCTCGGCCTGCGCCCGACCAAGCAGCGCGGGCAGAACTTCGTCATCGACGCGAACACCGTCCGCCGCATCGTGCGCGCCGCCGGCGTCGGCGAGAACGACACGGTGGTCGAGATCGGCCCCGGGCTCGGCTCGCTGACCCTCGCCCTCCTCGACGCCGCCGGGCATGTCACCGCCGTCGAGATCGACGACGTGCTGGCCGCCGCCCTGCCCGCCACGGTCGCCGCGCGGCTTCCGGAGCGCGTCGGCCGGTTCTCCCTCGTGCACGCGGACGCCATGCGCGTCACCGAGCTGCCCGGACCGCCCCCCGGCGCCCTCGTCGCCAACCTCCCCTACAACGTCGCCGTCCCCGTGCTCCTGCACATGCTCGCCACCTTCCCCAGCATCGACCGGGCCCTGGTGATGGTGCAGTCCGAGGTCGCCGACCGGCTTGCCGCCGCGCCCGGCTCCAAGGTCTACGGGGTGCCGTCCGTCAAGGCCGCCTGGTACGCCGAGGCCCGGCGCGCCGGGGCCATCGGCCGGACCGTGTTCTGGCCGGCGCCCAACGTCGACTCCGGGCTCGTCGCCCTCACCCGCCGCGAGCCGCCGCGCACCACGGCCGGCCGGGAGGAGGTCTTCGCGGTGGTCGACGCGGCGTTCGCCCAGCGCCGCAAGATGCTGCGCTCGGCGCTGGCGTCCTGGGCCGGCTCCCCGGCCGCCGCCGAGGCGGCCTGCGTGGCGGCCGGCGTCTCGCCGGGCGCCCGCGGCGAGGCCCTGTCCGTCGAGGACTTCGCCCGCCTCGCCGAACACCGCCCGTAGCCCGCACCGGCCGCCCCAGGACCGTACCGACCGGCCGACCGCACCGGCCGCACCGGCCGCACCGGCCTTACCGACCGGCCCAACCGCACCGTTGTCCCGTCTCCGAGATTGATCGCATGCCCACACCCTCCCCGTCCGTCACGGTTCGCGTCCCGGCCAAGGTGAACGTGCAGCTCGCCGTCGGGCCGCCGCGCCCGGACGGCTTCCACGACCTGGCCAACGTCTTCCTCGCCGTCGGCCTCCACGACCACGTCACGGCGACCCTCACCAGCCCGGCCGGCCCCGCCGCGCCCGGCCCCGCCGCGCCCGGCGTCACCGTCACCTGCACCGGCCCCGGCAGCGAGCACGTACCGCTGGACCGCTCCAATCTCGCCGTCCGGGCCGCCGAGCTGCTCGCCGCCCGGCACGGGATCGAGCCCGCCGTCCGGCTGGACATCGTCAAGGACATCCCCGTCGCGGGCGGCATGGCGGGCGGTAGCGCGGACGCCGCCGGTGCCCTGCTCGCCTGCGACACCCTCTGGGGCACGGCCACCCCCCGCGCCGAGCTCCTTCGGCTGTGTGCCGAGCTGGGCTCCGACGTGCCGTTCAGTCTGGTCGGCGGCGCGGCCCTGGGCCGGGGGCGCGGTGAGCGGCTGACCGCTCTGGCCGTGTCCGGGCCGTTCCACTGGGTCTTCGCCCTCGCGGACGGCGGCCTGTCCACCCCCGAGGTCTACCGCGAGTGCGACCGTCTGCGCGGTGACCGGCCGGTCACCGCGCCCGAGCCCGACCCCGCCCTCCTCGAAGCCCTCCGCACCGGCGACGCGCCCGCGCTCGCCGCCGCGCTCGCCAACGACCTCCAGCCCGCGGCCGTTTCGCTGCGCCCCTCGCTGGCCGCCACCCTGGCGGCGGGCATGGCGGCCGGCGCGCTGGGCGGCCTGGTCTCCGGCTCGGGGCCGAGCTGCGCGTTCCTCGCCGCCGACGCCGGGTCCGCCGCCAAGATCACCAAGTCGCTGGCCGACAGCGGCACCTGCCGCGCGGCCCGGGCCACGACCGCGCCCGCTCCCGGCGCGACTACCATCGAGTCCTATGCCTGAAGCCGTCAAGAACCTCGTCAACCTGGAGTCCGTCCGCAAGGTCTATGGCACCAGGACCATCCTCGACGGTGTCTCGCTCGGCGTCGGCCAGGGCGACCGCGTCGGCGTCGTCGGCCGCAACGGCGACGGCAAGACCACCCTCATCCGCGTCCTGGCCCGCCTGGAGGAGGTCGACGACGGCCGCGTCACCCACTCGGGAGACCTGCGGCTCGGCGTCCTCACCCAGCACGATTCCCTCGACTCGGCCGCCACGGTGCGCCAGGAGGTCATCGGGGACGTGCCCGCCCACGAGTGGGCGGGCGACGCCCGGGTCCGTTCCGTGCTCACCGGCCTCTTCGGCGGCCTCGACCTGCCGGGTTTCCCGGACGGCCTGGACACGGTCGTCGGCCCGCTGTCCGGCGGCGAACGGCGTCGCGTCGCGCTCGCCAAGCTGCTGATCGCGGAGCAGGACGTGATCGTGCTGGACGAGCCGACGAACCACCTCGACGTCGAGGGCATCGCCTGGCTCGCCGCCCACCTGCGCGAGCGCCGCTCGGCGCTGGTGGTGGTCACCCACGACCGGTGGTTCCTCGACCAGGTCTGCACCCGGATGTGGGACGTGCAGCGCGGCACCGTCCACACCTACGACGGCGGCTACAGCGACTACGTCTTCGCCCGTGCCGAGCGCGAGCGTGTCGCGGCCGGCGAGGAGGCCCGGCGGCAGAACCTGATGCGCAAGGAGCTCGCGTGGCTGCGGCGCGGTGCCCCGGCCAGGACCAGCAAGCCGCGCTTCCGCGTGGAGGCGGCCAACGCCCTGATCGCGGACGTGCCGCCGCCGCGCGACAGCGCCGAGCTGTCGCGCTTCGCCTCCGCCCGGCTCGGCAGGACGGTCTTCGACCTGGAGGACGTCACCCTGCGCGTCGGCGGCCGGGACCTGCTGACGCATCTGACCTGGCAGGTCGGTCCCGGCGACCGCGTCGGCCTGGTCGGGGTGAACGGCGCGGGCAAGACCACCCTGCTGCGCGCCCTGGCCGACCCCGAGGGGTCGAAGGTCATCGCGGGTGGGCGGGTGACCGTGGGCAAGACGGTCCGGCTGGCCTATCTCTCGCAGGACGTGGCCGAGTTGGACCCGACCGAGCGGGTGCTCCAGGCCGTGGAGCAGGTGCGCGCCCGCGTCGACCTGGGCAAGGGCCGGGAGATGACGGCCTCGCAGCTCTGCGAGCAGTTCGGCTTCGGCAAGGAACGTCAGTGGACCCCGGTCGGGGACCTGTCGGGCGGCGAACGGCGGCGGTTGCAGATCCTGCGGCTGCTGATGGACGAGCCCAACGTGCTGTTCCTGGATGAGCCGACCAACGACCTGGACATCGAGACGCTGACCCAGCTCGAAGACCTCCTCGACGGCTGGCCGGGCTCGCTGGTGGTCGTCAGCCACGACCGCTTCTTCGTGGAGCGCGTGACCGACCGGGTGTTCGCGCTGCTGGGCGACGGCGATCTGCGGATGCTGCCGCGCGGCCTCGACGAGTATCTGGAACGCCGCGCCACCGTCCGCGACACGCCCTCCGCCGGCGCCCCGGCCGCCGCGCCGCCCGCCGCGAAATCGGCCCAGCTCTCCCGCGCGACCCAGAAGGAGATCCAGCGGATCGAGCGCCAGTTGGAGCGCCTGGACGAGAAGGAAGCCGCCCTGCACGGTGAGATGGCCGAGCACGCGACGAACTTCGAACGTATCGCGGGCCTCGACGCCCAGCTCCGCGAACTGGCCCGGGAGCGCGACGAGCTGGAAACCCGCTGGCTCGACCTCGCGGACGGCGACTAGGCGACCGGCGCCGGGCGGGGCGTGTGACGGCGGGCGGTCAGGAACCATGGCGGGCGGGCGGAAGTCCGATGGTAGAAAGAGTTCCGCTCGCAGGACGTTCGACCGGGACCGGGACCCGACCGGAACCGGCCAGGGGGATACATGTCACAGCCGCCACCGCCACCGCATCAGCCACCGCATCAGCCGCCGCCGGGTGAGTTCGGGCCGTCGGCCGGCGCGCCCGGGACCCCGCCGATCGCGCCGCCCGCGGTCCCGGGCGGGGTGCCAGGACAGCCCGGTTACGGATACCCGCAGCCGTACCGGTCCCCGACCATCGGTGGTCCCCCCGCCGTCGGCGGCGGCTTCGGCGCGCCCACCGCGCCCGGACCGTACGGGCCGCCCACGGGCGGCTGGGCGGCGCCCCCGGCGCCCCCCGCGCCGCGGCCACCGGCCTCCCGGCCGCGCGGGCCGCTGATCGTGATCGCCGTCTCCGCCGTGCTCGCCCTGCTGCTCGCGGGCGGCGGGGCCGTCTGGCTGCTCACCGGTGACGACGACCAGGAGACCGCCGCCGACCAGCCGAGCGGTCCCGAGGGCGGCGAGGGCGGCGAGGGCGACGGTGGGGGTGACGGCGGCCTGCCCGCCGAGCCGATTCAGGCCACGCTCGCCTGGGACCTGCCCTCGCCCCGGGTCACCGCGGAGCAGATCCTCATCGACGCCAAGGGCGCCTGGTTCGTGGACGACGCCTTCGTGCGCGTCATGCCCGACGCCCTCGTCTCCTACGACCTGGCGACCGGCGAGGAGAACTGGAGCCTGCCCTTCGAGTCCTCCGAGGGCAACTGCCTGACCTCGCCGAACGTCTCGGAGAACCGCGTCGCCCTCCTCCAGGGCCGCGACTGCGAGGTGCTGACGGTGGTCGACATCGCCACCGGCCAGGAGGTCATGAGCATGCCGCTCGACTCCGAGTGGCCGACCTCGTCGACCTCCTACCCCGCGATCCTCGGCGACGTGGTGGCCGTCGGAACCGGCGTCGGCGGCATGGGCTACAGCGTCTCCGGCGAGGAGAAGCTGTGGGAGTCCCGGGCGAACGACCGGTGCCGCGAGGGCGAGTACATGGTCGTTGACGACATGTTCATCTCCAAGCTCACCTGCGGCTCCCTCGGCGACGAGGGCGGCAGCGTGCGCGCCACCGACGAGGCGGGCACCGAGCTGTGGGAGTGGGAGTACGAGGGGACGTACGAGAACGAGGCGCTGTCGGTCGACTCCGTCGTCTCCGTGGACCCGCTGGTGGTCACCGCCACCGTGGGCGACGACATCTCCGCCCCCGGGGGTTCGCGCGTCTTCGTCGTGGACGAGCGCCACCGGGAGGTCGCGCACGACCTCGACTACGACATCGACCGGTACCTGAACCCGTGCGAGGTCAGCACCCTGCACAACTGCTGGCCCGGCGTGGTCCACGACGGCTTCCTCTACCTGCCGACCAACGTCCCCTACGGCGACAACGCGGTGGCCGCGTTCGACCTCACCACCGGCCAGGCCCTGTACGAGGTCGAGGCCATCAACGGCGGCCAGATCTGGCCGTTCGGCACGCAGGACGGCAAGATCCTCGCCTACCAGCCGGCGAGCGACACCCTGGAGGGCATGGTCGTCGCCATCGACCCGGAAACGGAGGGCGTCTCGCCGGTCATGGCGCTGGACCGGGCAGCCCGCGCCCAGGAGTTCGCCCTGATGTCGGGGTACATGGTTCATAATCAGCAGCCCATGTGGCACGACAACACCCTGGTGCTGGTCAACCGGGCGTTCTACGACGGCGACGACGCGCGCAGGCCGGCGCTCCTCGTCTACCGGTGACGGAACGGCCGGCCCGTCGTCGGCGACCGTGACCGTGACCGTGACCGTGACCGCCGGCGCGGCGAGAGCGAGCGGAGGAGACGTATGAGCGTTCGGGTCGTGGTCGTTGACGACAGGAGACTGGTCGCCGAGGCCCTCGCCTCCGCCCTGCGGGTGCGCGGCCACCGGGTGCTGGGCGCCGGGGCGCCCATCGCCCGGGGCGCGGACCTGGTGGTCGGCAAACAGCCGGACGTGTGTCTGCTCGGCTCGCTGGAGCCCGAAGTGCCGGGCGCGCTCGACCCGTTGCAGCGCCTGCGGCGCGAATGCCCGCGCGTGGCCGTCGTCGTGCTTGGTCCGGTGCCCAACCCGCGTGGCGTGGCGGCGGCCTTCGCGGCGGGCGCGCGCGGCTATGTGCGGCACGACGAGCGCATCGAGGGCGTGGAGCGCGCGATGCTGAAGGCCAAGGCGGGGGAGGCGGCGGTGACGCCGCAGCTGCTGCGCGACGCCTTCGCGGAGCTGCTGCACCCCCGGGTGGCCGGCCAGGAGGAGGGCGCGCGGCTGGCGGCGCTGCTGACCGACCGCGAGGCCGACGTGCTGGTGCGCATAGTCGAGGGCGAGGACACTCGACGTATCGCCGCCGGCCTCGGAGTCGCGCCCAGCACCGCCCGCACGCACGTCCAGCGGCTGCTCACCAAGCTCGGCACGGCCTCGCGCCTGGAGGCCGCCGCCCTGGCCGTCCGCACCGGACTCCTCGACCACCTCGCCGCCTCCCGGGGGCTCTGATCCCCTGCGGTCGGGCCCCGGCCGCGCTATGCTCGTGTTCCTTCATGTTCGACTCTGTGTGAACGTGCTCGATCCTCCGGCCTCCTGCCGGAGGGGCTGGTGAAGAAGACCACGCCCCGCTTGCCCGGGGACTTCGCGCCGAGCCCGGAACTCCTCACCGTCCGGTGCGGTCCCGGCAAGCTGGAAACACCCGGCCGGATCGGACTCCGGCCGGGATGCGTTCATCAGTGACGTACCGCACTGACGTACTGCCGGAGGCGGCGGCCGACCGGCTTCGAGAGGTGGTGACAGCGTGAGCGGGACGAGCGAGACCGCCAAGTACCTGGTGACCGGGGGCGCGGGTTACGTCGGCGGCACCGTGGCGGCGCACCTGCTGGCGGCGGGCCACCGGGTGACCGTGCTGGACGACCTGTCCACCGGCTTCCGCGAAGGGGTCCCGGCGGGCGCGGAGTTCGTGGAGGGCCGGATCCAGGAGGCCGGGAAGGTGCTGGACTCCTCCTACACCGGGGTGCTGCACTTCGCCGCGTGCTCCCAGGTGGGCGAGTCGGTGGCCGACCCCGAGAAGTACTGGCGGAACAACGTGGGCGGCACGATGGAGCTGCTGCGGTCCATGCGCGAGGCGGGCGTGCGCACCCTGGTCTTCTCCTCCACCGCCGCCGTCTACGGCGAGCCGGACGTCACCCCGATCACCGAGGACGCCCCGACCGCGCCGGGCAATCCGTACGGCGCGACCAAGCTCGCCGTCGACCACATGCTCACCGGCGAGTGCGCGGCGCACGGTCTGGCCGCCGTCTCGCTGCGGTACTTCAATGTGGCCGGCGCGCACCCGGGCGGGATACTGGGTGAACGGCACGACCCCGAGAGCCACTTGATCCCGATCATCCTCCAGGTGGCGCTGGGACGCCGGGAGTCGATCGCCGTCTACGGCACGGACTACCCGACCCCGGACGGCACCTGCGTGCGCGACTACATCCACGTGGACGACCTCGCCGAGGCCCATCTGCTGGCCCTGACGGCCGCCACGGCGGGCGAGCACCTGATCTGCAACCTCGGCAACGGCAACGGCTTCTCCGTCCGCGAGGTCATCGACACCGCCCGCCGCGTCACCGGCCACGCCATCCCCGCGGTCCCGGCCGCCCGCCGCCCCGGCGACCCGGCCGTCCTGGTCGCCTCCGCCGACCACGCCCGCCACCGGCTCGGCTGGCGCCCCAGCCGCCCCGACCTCGCCGGAATCATCGGTGACGCCTGGGAGTTCGCCCGGCGAGCGGACACGCGGCCATGACTCACGAGCAATTGTTCGGCGCCACCCCGGAGGGCCACTGGTCGGCCCCCGGCCGGGTCAACCTGATCGGCGAACACACCGACTACAACGACGGCTTGGCGCTGCCCATGGCCCTGCCACACACCGCCAAGGCCGCCGTCTCGCGCCGCGCCGACCGCCGACTGCTCCTGTTCTCCGGCTGGATGCCGGAAGCGGGCCCGGTCGACCTGGACCTGGACGCCCTCGCCCCGGGCACGGTCACCGGCTGGGCCGCCTACCCCGCCGGAGTGGCCTGGGCGCTGCGCGAGGCGGGCCACGACCTCGGCGGCCTCCACATCTCCTTCGAGTCCGATGTCCCCGTCGGCGCGGGCCTGTCCTCCTCCGCCGCGCTGGAGGTCGTCACCGCCCTGGCGCTGAGCGACCTCTTCGACCTGGGCCTCGCTCCCGCCGCCCTGGCCCGCCTCGCGCGGCGCGCGGAGAACGACTTCGCCGGCGTCCCCAGCGGCATCCTCGACCAGATGGCCTCCGCCTGCTGCACCGCCGGACACGTCCTGCGGCTCGACACCCGCGACCTCGGCCTCCGGCAGATCCCGTTCGCCATGGCCCTGGAGGGCCTGCGGCTGCTGGTGGTCGACACCCGCGTCCGGCACGCCCACGCCGACGGCGCCTACGCCGCCCGCCGCGCCGAATGCGAGGCGGGCGCCACGGCCCTGGGCGTGCCCGCGCTGCGCGACATCCCGATCGAGGGCCTGGCCGGGGCCCTGGCCCGCCTCCCCGACGACACCCTCCGCCGCCGCGTGCGCCACGTGGTCACCGAGAACGACCGCGTCGAGCGGGTCGTCGCGCTCCTCGACGTCGGCCGTGCCCGCGAGATCGGCCCGCTGCTCACCGCCGGACACGCCTCGCTCCGCGACGACTTCGAGGTCTCCTGCGCCGAACTCGACCTGGCTGTCTCGGCGTCGGTCGCGGCCGGCGCGCTCGGCGCCCGCATGACCGGCGGCGGCTTCGGCGGCTCGGCCCTCGTGCTGGTGGCCGAGGACACCGCCGACGCCACCGGCACCGTCCGCGCGGCGATCGAGGATGCCTTCGCCGCGGCCGGTCATCACCCGCCGCGTGTCTTCGAGGCGATCCCCTCATCCGGCGCGCAACGCCTCCCGGTGTGACGCCTGCGATACGCGCACTTCGGTGAAACCACTTCCGCCTCAGGCTGTCACCCGTAACCTGAGGAGGAGCATCGGTGGGGGCCGGTGCCGCTTCAGGGGGCGAGACAGGTGGGCGCGACGCTCATGGCCCGGCACCGGTGCCGTGCGGCGGCGGCCGTGCGGAGTCTCCCGGAGCCGGGACACCGGCGTCGCGCCCGCCGACCCCCGCCTTTCCGCTGCCGAGGCGACCGAGGGGCCGCTGTGGATCGAATTCGGGTGCTCGTGGTGGACGGGCACCGGATCTTCGCCGAGTCACTGGCCACCGCGCTCACCGCGGAGCAGGACGTGGACGCGATGGCCGTCGGGAGCGTGCCGGCCGCCCTGCACCAGCTCGAACGGGCGCCGTTCGACGTCCTGTTGCTCGACGTCGACCTCGACGGCGAGAGTGCGCTGCTCATCGCGGCGCGGGAACGTCACCCCGGCCTCCGGGCTGTCATGCTCGCGGCATGCGATGACCCGGCGCGGGCCGCCGTCGCCCTGACCGCCGGTGCCAACGGCTGGGTGGCCAAGGACAGTTCCCTGGCGAGACTCCTCCAGGTCCTCCGCGGCGTGCTGCGCGAGGAAACCCACATCGCGCCCGCGCTGCTCACCGGAGTCCTCCACGAACTGCACCGTGACCGCCGTCACCGCAGCGAACACGAGCGCCTGGTCGAGTCGTTGACCCCCCGCGAGCTGGAGGTGCTGCGCTGCATGCTGGCGGGCCTCGGCCGCAAGGCGGTCGCCGAACGGCTGTATCTGTCCCCGCATACGGTCCGCACCCACATGCAGAACGTCCTCGGCAAGCTCGGCGTCCACTCCACCCTCGCCGCCGTCGCCCTGGCCCGCCGCGCGGGCGTCCCCCCGGCGGAGTAGTCCCTGCCCTCGCCTGCCTCCGGGTGCGGCGGCCGGGGTGGCATATGCCGGATGCGTGTGTGAGAGATAAGTTGTCAGCGAGCAGATATCTCATGCACACATCGGCAGGAGTCGAGGCAGTGACGGACAACCAGCCAGCCAACAGCGGACCTTCGGGAATCCCCGACAGGATCGACACGTCCGTCCCGCACTCGGCCCGGTTCTGGAACTATCTGCTGGGCGGCAAAGACAACTACGAGCCGGACCGCCAGGTCGGCGACTACATCAAGGAGCACATGCCGGGACTGGTGGATGTCGCCCGGACCTCCCGGCACTTCCTCGCCCGCGCCATCCGGTACCTGGTGCTGGAGGAGGGCATCCGGCAGTTCCTCGACATCGGCACCGGGCTGCCCACCGCGGACAACACGCACGAGGTCGCCCAACGAGCCGCCGCCGACTCCCGGATCGTCTATGTCGACAACGATCCGCTGGTCCTGGCCCACGCCCGCGCCCTGCTGACCAGCACCCCCGAGGGCGTCACCGCCTATATCGACGCCGACGTGCGCGATCCGGAGGGCATCCTCACCGCCGCTGAGAAGACCCTGGACCTCGGCAAGCCGGTCGCGCTGGTCCTGATGGGCATCATGGGCCACATCAAGGACTTCGACGAGGCCAAGTCCCTGATCCAGCGCCTGCTGGCGCCCCTGGCGCCCGGCAGCTTCCTCGTCCACTACGACGGCACCAACACCACCGAGCAGATGGTGGCGGCCGAGGAGGAGTACACCGCCAGCGGCGCCGTGCCGTACTACGTCCGCGGCCCAGAGCAGATCGAGGCGGCCTTCGAGGGGCTGGAGGTGGTGGCCCCCGGGGTGGTGCGACTGCCCGAGTGGCGGCCGGAGTTCGACGGATTCGGCGGCCCCGCCGCGGTCGACGCCTTCGGCGGAGTCGGACGCAAGCCCCTCGCCTGACCGGCGCCCGACCCGTGCCCACCCGAGCCTGACCCGCGCTCCGTCACGCACTGTGCCGCCCTCTTGACGCTGCACAATCGCGTGGGCGATGGTCGTGCGATCCGGCACAAACCGCGGAGCGTGGGAGGCAGTCATGGCACTACGGTTCATCGCGAAGGACCCGAACACCAACGGGACCCAGTGCCCCACCGTGCTGGTGGACGAGCACAACGCCGATCTCGTGCTCCAGGGCTGGAAGGCCGACCCGGACACCGAGGAGGAGTGCGAGAAGTTCGGTCCGCTTCCCGAGACCGAGGCGGTGATCCGGATTCCCGCCCGCATGGTCCCCGCCCTCAGGGAGGCGTGTGATGTCGCAGAGCGATCGGCTGTTCGTTGACCTTCTGGCGAACTGCCGTCGTTCCGCCGTCCACCTGGAAATGAGAGACGTCTACGGGATCGAGGAGGAGGACGCGGCCTTCGCCGCATGGAAGGCCGGTCACCGGCCCGATCCCGGCGATCCGGACTCGTGGTGGACGGACTTCCACACCTGGGTGCGGGACGCCGTGGCCCGGGGGGTGACATTCCGCCGGGCCCGCATCGTCTCCGAGCCGGTCACGGACTACATCCGGTACGAACACGCCTGCACGTTCCAGAACATCGCCGCGGGAGAAGAGGTCCGCTGGCTCCCGCGGCGCCGGGCGTCCGACATCGCCCTGCCGGGAAACGACTTCTGGTTGTTCGATGACACCACTGTCATGTTCAATTATTTCACTGGTAAGGGGGGTTCAGCGGGCGCCGAGTTGAATCAGACCTCGCCCGTCGGGAAGCTGTGTTCTGCGGCGTTCGCCGCTGTGTGGGAGCGAGCTGTCCCGCATCAGGAGTACCAGGTCTGACGTACCACCGAGAGCAACCGCATGTCCGTATCGCCGTCCTCCAGCGCCCAGGCTGCGCGCGAGGCCGTCGCCGCGCGCCTCAGGGACATCCGCCTGGACGCGGGGCTGACCGGGCGCGGGCTGGCCATCCGCTGCCGCTGGAGCGAGGCCAAGACCTCCCGCATAGAGAACGCCAGGACGCCGCCCTCGGACGCCGACCTCCGCGCGTGGTGCGAGGCGTGCGGCGTTCCGGAAGAGATCCCCGATCTCATAGCCGCCTCGCGCAACGCCGAGTCGCTGTACGTGGAATGGCGGCGGTTGCAGCGCACCGGGCTGCGCAGGCTCCAGGAGTCCTATGTCCCGCTGTACGAGCGGACCCGCAAGTTCCGCGTCTACTGCTCGACGGTGATCCCCGGCGTGCTCCAGACCCGGGAGTACGCGGCGGCCCTGCTCGGCTCGATAACGCAGTTCCACGGCGCGCCGGACGACGTGACCGAGGCCGTCGACGCCAGGCTGGCCCGGTCCCGCGTCGTGCACGAGGGCGGTCGCCACTTCGCGCTGCTGGTCGAAGAGGCCGTGCTGCGCTACCAGATCGGCGACGCGGAGACGATGGCGGGCCAACTCGGCCATTTGCTCTCCGTCATGGCGCTGCCGTCGGTGTCCCTCGGCGTGATCCCGTTCAACGCGGGCGCGCGCCGGCTGTGGACGCTGGAGACCTTCAGCCTCTACGACTCGAAGCAGGCGTTCGTGGAATTGCTGACGGCCCAGGTCACCATCACGTCGCCCAGCGAAATGGCCATGTACGAGCGGGCGTTCAGCCAGATGTCGCGACTGGCGGTCTACGGGCCCGAAGCGCGCGCGCTCATCGGAGCGGCTGCGGCCTCACTTAGTTGACTGGTGCGAAAACCGGTGCAAGTTCGTGGCCGGTTCTCGCCAACCGTTCTTACCTTCCTCCTGTGAAACGAAGCTTGCGAGGCCGCGGAGTGGCACGTGTGCGTTGACGTAGACATGGAGGCGCCGCGCCGACGGCTGATGGAGGCGCTGGCGCACGGGGGGCACTTCCAGTCGGGGTGGATGGAGGCGGTCTTCGAACGCGTTCCCCGCCACCTGTTCGCGCCCGAGACGGTGTGGCGCCGCAACCCCAACGGGCCCGGCTGGACGCCGGTCCGCTGGACGGATGACCCCGACCGGTGGACGGAGATGGTGTTCTCCGAGGAGGGCGTCGTCACCCAGCTCGACCCCAGCGGCCGGGAGCCGACCAGCTCGATCAGCCCGCCCGCCGCCGTGCTGAACATGCTGGCCTCGCTCGAACCCCGGCCCGGCGAACGGGTCCTGGAGGTGGGCACCGGCAGTGGATACCACGCGGCGCTGCTGTGCGAGAGGGTCGGAACCGGCCAGGTCACCAGCGTGGAGATCGACGCCGCACTCGTCCGCCGTTCCGTGCGGGTGCTGGCGGACGCCGGGTACCGGCCGCATGTGGTGTGGGGCGACGGGGAGTTGGGATGGCCCGACGGCGCCCCCTACGACCGGCTGATCTCCACGGCCGCCGTTCGGCGCGTCCCGCCCGCCTGGCTGGAGCAAGTGCGGCCCGGCGGCGAGATCGTCACCCCCTGGTACCCCAACTACCACGGGCGCGGTCTGATCTGGCTGCGGAGGAACGAGGACGGCACGGCACGCGGCTGGTTCCACGGCGGCGAGTCGTTCATGCCGGTGCGCGGCCAGTGCGTGGCGGGGCGGGACCCACGGGGGATATGGGCGGCGACGTATCGCGAGGCGGAACGGTTCAGCGGCCCGGCGGTCGATCTGTCGGACGTGGACTCGCACGGCGAGTTCGCGCTGAGCGTGCTGCTGCCCGGCGTCGCGTACTGCCGGCAGGCGGGCGACGACGACTGGTTCTTCCTGGACGGGGAGGGCGGCACCGTCTCCTGGGCGCGGGTCACGCCCAGCGCCTCCTACCGGCACGGCCCGCGCGACCTGCTGGCGGATGTCGACTGGGCCCTGGACTGGTGGCGCGCCCGCGACCGGCCGCGCCTTTTCGACTTCGGGATCACGGTCACCAAGGACCAGCAGGACATCTGGCTCCGCACCCCCGATCGGGTGGTCAGCACTCCGGGCGACCGCTGAGCGAGAGCCCCGGCGTCCCGGCCGGGGCCGCCGGGGCTCAGACCGGGGTGTTGTCGAACGGCGCGGTCAGGACGCGCAGCAGGGCCGCCAGGTCGCGGCGCTGCGCGGTGGTCAGGTCGCCGAGCAGGGCGCGTTCCTGGGTGAGCAGGTCCGCCAGCGCCTCGTCGGCGTGATGCTGGCCCGACGTGGTCAGCCGCACCAGCACGCCACGCCGGTCGTTGGGGTCGGGCAGCCGCTCGACCAGGCCGCGCTTGGCCAGCCGGTCGATGCGGTTGGTCATGGTGCCGGAGGTGACCAGGGTCTGGGTCAGGAGCTGGCCGGGGGAGAGCTGGTACGGGTCGCCCGCGCGGCGCAGCGCGGTGAGCACGTCGAACTCCCACGGCTCCAGGTGGTGCTCGGAGAAGACCAGGCGCCGCGCCCGGTCCAGGTGGCGGGCCAGTCTGCTGACGCGGCTGAGCACTTCGAGCGGCTCCACGTCGAGATCGGGGCGCTCGCGCCGCCAGGCCGCCACCAGCCGGTCCACCTCGTCCTCCATGGCGTCCAGTCTAGTAGTTCTGTCGATGTGAAGTCTCACGACCTGAAGTTTCATGGTATAGAGCTTCTTGACATCAAGATAAAGCGCGGGCAGGCTCCCTCCCATGTCACACGCACCGCGGACCCGGTGGGACCCCGCCCAGTACCAGCGGCACAGCGGACACCGCGGGCGCCCCCTGCTCGATCTCCTCGTCCGCGTCCCGCCCCTGCCCTCGCCCGCCGCCCCGCGCGTCGCCGACCTCGGCTGCGGACCGGGCCGCCCCAGCCTCCCGCTGACCGAACGCTGGCCCGACGCCCACGTCACCGGCTACGACAACTCCCCGGCGATGCTGGCCGAGGCCGCCGCGCACGCCGGGCCGACCCCCGGCGGCGGCTCGCTCGACTTCGCCCACGCCGACCTGGTCGACTGGCGGCCCACCGAGCCGTTCGACCTGATCCTGTCCAACGCCGCCCTCCAGTGGGTGCCGGACCACGCCGACCGCTTCCCCTCGTGGGTGGCGGGCCTCACGCCCGGCGGGGTGTTCGCCTTCCAGGTCCCGGGGAACTTCTCGGCCCCCAGCCACGTGCTGATGCGCGAGCTGTGCGAGAGCCCGCGCTGGCGCGGCCGGCTCGGCGGCGTGCCGCCCCACCCCGACATGGTGCTCACCCCCGAGGCGTACGTCGGGATCCTGGCCGGCCTCGGCTGCGCGCCCGATGTCTGGGAGACCACCTACCTCCACGTGCTGCGCGGCGAGGACCCGGTGCTGGACTGGGTCTCCGGGACCGGCCTGCGGCCCGTCCTGACCGCCCTGGAGGGCGATCCCGAAGCCCGCGAGGCGTTCCTCGCCGAGTACCGCGGCGCCTTGCGCGCCGCCTATCCGCCCGGCGGCCATGGCACGCTCTTCCCGTTCCGCCGGGTCTTCGTCGTGGCCCAGCGGACGGAGGCGCGATGATCACCGGACTCGACCACGTCCCGCTGGCCGCGCCGCCCGGCGGCGAGCAGCGGCTGCGCGCCTCCTGCGCCGGGGTCCTGGGCATGGCCGAGCCGCCCAAGCCGCCCGCCTTGGCCGCGCGTGGCGGCTGCTGGTTCGCCGCGGGCGACCGCGTGCTCCACCTCGGCATCGAGGCCGGGTACCGGCCGCCGGGCAAGGCCCACCCCGGCATCCTCGTCGCCGGCATCGACGCCTTCGCCGCCCGCCTCGCCGCGCACGGCGCCCGGGTCGAAGGGGACGGCGCCCGGGTCGAAGGGGACGGTGACCTTCCGGGCCACCGGTGGTTCTTCAGCGAGGCCCCGGTCGGCAACCGGCTGGAGTTCCTCATGCCCAAACCGCCAAGACAGTGCCATTGAGGCACAACGTTGGGCGAATCGGGTGAACAGCGGCAACCGAATCCCCCCAGGCGCGTTGTGCAGGGCGCTCCAACACAGGGCATTCCAGAACCCGGAAGGACAAGCTAGTGATCAAGAAGACGCTTGCCACGGTCGCGGTCGCGGCCTCGGTCGTCGGCGCGACGGGCCTCGCCGCCGCCCCCGCCATGGCGATCGGCGGCGACGACGAGTCGGGCAACGCCGCCACGGTGAACGGCAACGGGTCGAAGAAGGTGTACGGAAACACCACGACCGGCGGCTACATGAGCCCGAACGTCGCCCTGGTCAGTGGCTCGCTCAACGATGTCTGCGTCCCGATCGATGACATCAGCAGCGCCGTCCCGATCGTCGCCATCCCCGACGACATCCTCAGCGGCCAGCCCGACCAGGAGTGCGCCGAGAACTCCACGCAGGTCAAGGGCGACGACCCGCTGTCGAGGCTCCTGTCGGACATCTCGTTGCTCTCCGAGAACGGTGTGAGCAGGCGCTGACCCGCCGGCGTTGCCGCCCGGCCCGCGGACTCCGGGTTCTTCGGCCTTCTGACCGGTGCTCCGCAACGCACGACTCCCCCTCCGAAGCGCTCAGCTCCGGAGGGGGAGTCGTGCTGTCGTCCCGGACGCGGCTCGATGAGACTCGGACGCGGCTCAGGTGCGGCGGCGGCCGATCAGCCGCGGGTGGTGCTCCAGCCCCTGGAGGCCGTGCCAGGCCAGATTGACCAGGTGCGAGGCGACCTCCGCCTTCTTCGGCCGGCGCACGTTCAGCCACCACTGGCCGGTCAGCGCCACCATCCCGACCAGCGCCTGCGCGTACATCGGCGCCAGCTTCGGGTCGTACCCGCGGCTCTTGAACTCGTGCCCCAGGATGTCCTCGACCTGCGTGGCGATGTCCCCGATGAGCGACGCGAACGTGCCTGTGGACTGGGCCACCGGCGAATCGCGCACCAGGATGTGGAAGCCGTCCGTGTACTGCTCGATGTAGTCGAGCAGGGCGAACGCCGCCTGCTCCAGCAGCTCTCGCGGATGCCCCGCGGTCAGCGCGCCGGTCACCATGGACAGCAGACGGCTCATCTCGCGGTCGACCACGACCGCGTAGAGCCCTTCCTTGCCGCCGAAATGCTCGTAGACCACCGGCTTGGAGACCCCCGCCTTCGCCGCGATCTCCTCCACCGACGTGCCCTCGAAGCCGCGCTCGGCGAAGAGCGTGCGCCCGATGTCCAGCAACTGCTCCCGGCGCTCCGTGCCGGTCATTCGCCGACGGGCCCGCCGCGCGGGGCGGGCGGGCCTGTCCTTGCCACTGTCATTGATGCTGATTTCGGTCGCCACGCCCTCATCATGCCGCGTTGGCAGCGGCGTTTTCTTTCCGGTTTTCGTCCCCGTTCGTCTCGCGCGGGGTGCGCTTGGCGTCGAGTCGCGACTGCTTCGGCCAGCGGACGTCATAGGCCCAGCCGGCTTTCTCGAACCAGCGGATCAGCCGGGCACTGGAATCGACCTGCCCGCGGTCCACGCCGTGCCGGGCGGATGTCGGGTCGGCGTGATGCAGGTTGTGCCAGGACTCGCCGCAGGACAGTACGGCCAGCCACCACACGTTCCCCGACCGGTCGCGCGAGCGGAACGGCCGCTTGCCGGTGGCGTGGCAGATCGAGTTGATCGACCAGGTGACGTGGTGCAGCAGCGCGACCCGCACCAGCGAGCCCCAGAAGAACGCGCTCAGCGCGCCTCCCCAGGACCAGGTGACCAGGCCGCCGACGGCGGCCGGAGCGGCCAGCGAGAGCGCGGTCCACAGCACGAACTGCCGCGAGACGCGCACGATGTCGGGGTCCTTGAGCAGATCCGGCGCGTACGCGCGCTGGTCGGTCCGCTCGCTGTCGAACATCCACGCCATGTGCGCCCACCACAGGCCCTTCAGCAGGGCGGGCACGGTCTCGCCGTACCGCCAGGGGGAGTGCGGGTCGCCGTCGGCGTCCGAGTGCTGGTGATGCTTGCGGTGGTCGGCCACCCAGCGGACGACCGGCCCCTCGACGGCCATCGAGCCGGCGATGGCGAGCGCGATCCGCAGCGGGCGCCTGGCCTTGAACGAGCCGTGGGTGAAGTACCGGTGGAAGCCGATCGTGATGCCGTGACAGCCGAGGAAGTAGAACGCCCCCAGGAGGCCGAGGTCGAGCCAGCTCACGCCCCGGCCCCAGGCCAGCGGCACGGCGACCACCAGGGCGAGGAAGGGAACGACGATGAACAGCAGCAGCGCGATCTGCTCCATCGAACGGCGCCGCTCGCCGCCCAGCGTGCCGGACGGAAGTGGCTCGCCGGGGGATCGTTCCCCTGATGTGGGCGACGGCACGAGATCTTGGTCAGTGGACGACATGGGCGGTTCCTCGGGAGAGAGGGCACAATCGAGAAGTTCCAGCCACCTACGGGACCGTAACCTACGGCATCGTCAGTATGGCGGTTCGCCGTGTGGTCACAAGCCCCTCTACCCCCGGCGACCGCTATGTATCGGTTCTGTGGAGAATCCTCATTACGATGGCTCTGCCGGACAGCGCGGTCCGCCGCCACACCTTCCTCCGTCAGCCGCCACGAGGAGCCGCAACCGTGACCGAATCCGACACCGTGAGCAGTCCCGAGATTCCCGACGCCGCTGGTGCCCCGGAGAGCAACAGCGCCCTGCGGGCCGACATCCGCCGGCTCGGCGATCTCCTTGGCGAGACACTGGTGCGTCAGGACGGGCCCGAGCTGCTGGAGCTGGTCGAGCGGGTGCGGGCGCTGACGCGCAGCGACGGCGAGGCCGCCGCCGACCTGCTCGGCCGCACCGATCTGGTGACCGCCGCCAAGCTGGTCCGCGCCTTCTCCACCTATTTCCACCTGGCCAACGTCGCCGAGCAGGTGCACCGGGGCCGTGAGCTGCGCGAGCGGCGGGCGGCCGAGGGCGGCGAGCTGTCGCGGTCGGCCGACATGCTCAAGGACGCCGACCCCGCGCACCTGCGGCAGACCGTCGCCAACCTGGGCGTGCGGCCGGTGTTCACCGCGCACCCGACCGAGGCGGCCCGCCGTTCGGTGCTCACCAAGCTCCGCAAGATCGCCGAGCTGCTCGACCACCCCGAGGTGGAGCACGGCGGCGACCGGCGCCGCACCGACCTGCGGCTGGCGGAGAACATCGACCTCATCTGGCAGACCGACGAGTTGCGCGTGGCCCGCCCCGAGCCCGCCGACGAGGCCAGGAACGCGGTGTACTACCTGGACGAGCTGCACACGGGCGCCGTCGGGGACGTGCTGGAGGACCTGGCCGCCGAGCTGGAGCGCGCCGGAGCGCCGCTGCCCTCCCTCGGCCGGCCCCTGACGTTCGGCACCTGGATCGGCGGCGACCGCGACGGCAACCCCAACGTCACCCCGGCCGTCACCTGGGACGTGCTGCTGCTCCAGCACGAGCACGGCGTCAACGGCGCGCTGCGCCACATCGACGAGCTGCGCGGCGCGCTCTCCGGCTCCATCCGCAACTGCGGGGTCAGCCAGGAGCTGCTGGACTCCCTGCGGCGGGACCTGGAGCGGCTGCCCGAGATCACCCCCCGGTACAAGCGGCTCAACGCCGAGGAGCCCTACCGGATGAAGGTCACCTGCATCCGGCAGAAGCTGCTCAACACCAAGGCCCGACTGAAGGAGGACACCCCGCACGTCCCGGGCCGCGACTATCTGGGCACCGGCGAGCTGCTGGACGAGCTGCTGTTGGTGCGCACGTCCCTGCGGGAGAACCGCGGGGAGCTGATCGCGGACGGGCGGATGGAGCGCGTGATGCGGACGCTGGGCGCGTTCGGCCTCCAGCTCGCCACCATGGACGTGCGTGAGCACGCCGACGCCCACCACCACGCGCTGGGTCAGCTCTTCGACCGGCTCGGCGAGGAGTCCTGGCGGTACGCGGACATGCCGCGCGAGTACCGCACCAAGCTGCTGGCGAAGGAGCTGCGCTCGCGCCGCCCGCTGGCCCCGACCCCGGCGCCGCTGGACGACGCCGGTGCCAGGACGCTCGGCGTCTTCGAGACGGTCCGCCGGGCGTTGGCGACGTTCGGGCCCGAGGTCATCGAGTCGTACATCATCTCCATGTGCCAGGGCGCGGACGATGTCTTCGCCGCCGCCGTACTGGCCCGCGAGGCCGGGCTGATCGACCTGTACGCGGGCTGGGCGAAGATCGGCATCGTGCCGCTGCTGGAGACGACGGACGAGCTGCGGATCGCGGACGAGCTGCTGGACTCGATGCTCTCCGATCCGTCCTACCGCCGCCTGGTCTCGCTCCGGGACGACGTGCAGGAGGTCATGCTCGGCTATTCGGACTCCTCCAAGTTCGGCGGTATCACCACCTCCCAGTGGGAGATCCACCGCGCGCAGCGGCGGCTGCGCGACGTCGCGCACCGGCACGGGGTGCGGCTGCGGCTCTTCCACGGCCGCGGCGGCACGGTGGGCCGCGGCGGCGGCCCCACGCACGACGCGATTCTCGCCCAGCCGTGGGGCACGCTGGAGGGCGAGATCAAGGTGACCGAGCAGGGCGAGGTCATCTCCGACAAGTACCTGGTGCCGTCGCTGGCCAGGGAGAACCTGGAGCTGACGGTCGCCGCCACGCTCCAGGCGTCCGCCCTGCACACCGCGCCGCGTCAGTCGCAGGAGGCGCTGGCCCGCTGGGACGCGGCGATGGACACCGTCTCGCAGGTCGCGCACACCGCCTACCGGCGGCTGGTGGAGGATCCGGACCTGCCGGCGTACTTCTTCGCCTCCACGCCCGTCGACCAGCTCGCCGAGCTGCACCTCGGCTCCCGGCCCTCGCGCCGCCCGGACAGCGGCGCCGGGCTCGACGGGCTGCGGGCCATCCCGTGGGTCTTCGGCTGGACGCAGAGCCGGCAGATCGTGCCCGGCTGGTACGGCGTCGGCTCCGGCCTGAAGGCCGCCCGCGAGGCGGGCCTGGAGGACGTGCTGGCCGAGGCGTTCGCGCAGTGGCACTTCTTCAGGAACTTCCTGGCCAACGTCGAGATGACGCTCGCCAAGACCGACCTGCGCGTCGCCCGGCACTACGTGGACACGCTCGTCCCGCAGGAGCTGCGGCACGTCTTCGCCACCATCGAGGCCGAGCACCGGCTGACCGTGGACGAGGTGCTGCGCATCACCGGGGAGAGCGCGTTGCTGGACGCCCACCCGGGGCTTCAACGCACGCTCCGCATCCGCGACGCCTACCTGGACCCGATCTCCTACCTCCAGGTGACGCTGCTGCACCGGCAGCGGGAGGCGGCGGCGCGCGGCGAGGAGCCCGACCAGCTCTTGACCCGGGCGCTGCTGCTGACGGTCAACGGTGTGGCGGCCGGCCTGCGTAACACCGGCTGAGTCCCGGGCGGTTCCTTTTCGCCCGGCGCGCGCACGGCCGCCGGACCGCTCATCGCCAGGCGAGCTCGCCGGTCGCGGCCCTGGCGCCCGGGTGGAGGGCGTAGCGGAGTGCGGGCACGGCATCAGGAGACCACGGACCGTCACCATGCGCATGCGGACAGCGTCGTTACGGGACGGCCGCCACGGGACGGCGTCGCTACGGGACGGCGCGCCGGTCAGGTGCGGAACGTTCGTCGGTACCCGGTGGGGGAGACGCCCAGCGCCGCCTGCAGGTGCTGGCGCATCGAGGCGGCCGTGCCGAAGCCGGCCTCGCGGGCGATCCGGTCCACGGGCAGGTCGCTCTCCTCCAGCAACTGCCGGGCCCGCTCCACACGCTGATGCGTGAGCCAGCGCTGCGGCGACAGCCCGGTCTCCTCGCGGAAGCGGCGGGTGAACGTCCGCACGCTCATCGCCTCCCGCTCCGCCAGCTCGCGCAGGGTCAGCGGCCGGTCGAGATGGGCCAGCGCGAACGAGCGGGCCCGGCCCGTGGAGTGGACGCGGGGCGTGGGGACGAGCCGTTCGACGAACTGCGCCTGCCCGCCGTCCCGGTGCGGCGGGACCACCGTCCGGCGGGCCACCGAATTGGCCACCGCGGCGCCGAAGTCGGAGCGGACCATGTGCAGGCACAGATCGATGCCGGAGGCGACCCCGGCGGAGGTGAGCACGTGCCCGTCCTCGGTGTAGAGGATGTCCGGGTCGAGCAGGACCCGCGGGTACAGGGCCTTGAAGTGGTCGCAGGAGGCCCAGTGCGTGGTGGCCCGGCGGCCGTCCAGCAGCCCGGCGGCGGCCAGGACGAACGCGCCCGTGCAGATTGACGCGATCCGGGTGCCGGGGCGGACGCGGGCCAGGGCGGCGGCCAGCGGCGCGGGCAGCCGCCCCTCGCTGTATGTCTCGTCCGTCTCGTGCGAGGCCGGGACGATCACGGTGTCGGCCTCGGCCAGCGCCTCCGGGCCGTGCGCCACATTGACCGTGATGTCCGCGTCGGTGCGGATCACGCCGGGGACCGGCGCGCAGGTCACGACCTCGTAGAGCCGTTTGCCGTCCGCCGACTTGGCCCGGCCCAGGATGCGGTGCGCGATGCCCAGCTCGATCGGGAGCAGGCCGTGCCGGACCAGGACGGCGACGCGGTGGCGGCCCGGCCGGGTGAAGGCGCTCGTCTCGCTCATGGCCCGATCCTTGCACATCCTGGCCATCGGGCCACTCGCTCGCCGCGGTGCCCGGGCCGCAGGATCATCGGGTGACGCAGACTGCCCGCCCCGAGACCTCGTCGTCCCCGACCCCGTCGACCCCGTCGACCCCGTCGTCCCCCGCCCCGGCCGTCGCCGCCGTCGTGCCGCCGAGGGTGCATCCCGCCTGGTGGGTGGCGCTGGTCGCGTTCCTGGTCCTCATCGGCGCGGCCGGCTTCCGGGCCACGCCCGGGGTGCTGATCGACCCGCTGCATGAGGAGTTCGGCTGGTCGCGCGGCAGCATCTCGTTCGCCGTCTCGGTCAACCTGCTGCTCTACGGCTTCACCGCGCCGTTCGCCACCGCGCTGATGGAGCGGTACGGCATCCGCCGGGTCGTGCTGGGCTCGCTGCTCCTGATATCGGCGGGCAGCGGGCTGACCGTCTTCATGACCGCGCGGTGGCAGCTCGTGCTGTGCTGGGGCGTCCTGGTCGGGCTCGGCGCCGGGTCGATGGCACTGGCCTTCGCCGGAACGATCGCCGGCCGCTGGTTCGTGGCCCGCCGGGGACTGGTGACCGGCATCCTCACGGCGGGCGGCGCGGCCGGGAACCTCGTCTTCCTGCCGCTGGTCGGCCTCCTCGCCGAGGGCCCCGGCTGGCGCACCGCCGCGCTGGCCGTCGCGCTGTGCGCGCTCGCCGTCGTGCCGCTGGTGGTGTGGCTGCTGCGCGACCGGCCCGAGGATCTGGGCCTGCGGCCGTACGGCGCGGGCGACGACTACGTCACCCCGCCGCCCGCCCCGCCCGGCGCGGCACGCCGGACGCTCACCGCGCTGGCCGCCGCCGCCCGCACCAGGGTCTTCTGGCTGCTCGCCGCCTCGTTCGCCGTCTGCGGCGCCTCCACCAACGGCCTGATCGGCACCCACTTCGTGCCCGGCGCCCACGATCACGGCATGCCCGTGCCGGTCGCCGCCTCGCTGCTCGCGGTCATCGGGATCTTCGACGTGCTGGGCACCATCTGCTCCGGCTGGCTGACCGACCGGTACGACGCGCGCCGGCTGCTCGCCGTCTACTACGCCCTGCGCGGCGCGTCCCTGCTCTTCCTGCCGGTGCTGCTGGCGGAGAACGTCCACCCGCCGATGCTGCTGTTCATCGTCTTCTACGGACTGGACTGGGTGGCCACCGTGCCGCCCACGATCGCGCTGTGCCGCGAGCACTTCGGCGCGGACGCCGGAGTGGTCTTCGGCTGGGTGCTGGCCTCGCACCAACTGGGCGCGGCGGTGGTCGCGTTCGGCGCCGGAATGATCCGCGACGCGACCGGCTCCTACGATCTGGCCTGGACGTCGGCGGGCGTGCTGTGCGCGGTGGCGACCGTGCTGGTCATGGTGATCCGCAGGGGCGCCCCGGCGGCGGTCCCGGCCCGGACATGACGGCGGCCCCGGCGCGCGGGGTGCGCGCCGGGGCCGTTCGTCGTCGGGCGGAGGCCGTCAGCCCTGGGCGGCGTTCCGGCGCCGCAGCGCCAGGTACCCGCCGGCCGCGACCAGCGCCGCCGCCCCGGCGGACAGCGCGATCACCGGCACACTGGACCCGGTCTCGGCCAAGTCGCCGCCGGCGTCCTCGCCGGCGGCCGGAGCCTCTTCCCCGCCGGCCTGGCCGATCGGCTCGTCACCGCCGGAGGTGCCCTCCGAGGTAGTGCCCTCCGAAGCGCCGGCCTCCTCGCCGCCCTCCGAGGTGCCGCCGTCGCCACCCGTGGCGGACGACGACTCCTCGCCGCCGCCACTGGCCGCCTCTTCACCGCCGCCGGTCGCGTCCTCGCCGCCGGTGGTGCCCGTCTCGGTGGCCGGGCAGGTGTGCGACAGGCGGAAGTCGACCGCCTCGCCGTGCACGGTCGCCTCGGCCGCGACCAGCTCCGCGCCGGGCTCGGAGGCCACGTAGGCGTGCTTGTCGGACGGCGGGCCGAAGTCGGTCACGACCTGCTCGCCGCCAGGCTCGAAGGTGACGCGCAGCTCGACGAAGGTCGTGCTGTTGCCGGGCAGCACGAAGTGCCAGCCGTCCTGGTCAGCACCTATCGGCGGGCAGTCCTCGCCCTGCGAGAACTCGGGATCGGACGCGCTGATGGGCAGTTGATCGTCCTGGTGCAGCCCGACCTCGTGGTCGGTGACGACGGAAGGCGGGGCACCCGCGACCAGCACCGTCGCCGCGGCGGCGACCGCGCCCAGGATGGACAGCTTGCGCATAGTGCATTCAACTCCGGGGAAGAGAAATGAAGGTTGTGAGGCCGGGACAGCATTATGTGTGCGGCTGGGCATGACAAGGGCGAGTTGTCCTCATCGGTCCCCTTGGCTCCCGGTCGCCCCAAAAATCCCCGATAACGATCCGGTAGTGGCCCGTTTCACGTCCCCGGGACGTGCCCCGGCGTCAGCCGTTGTAGGTGCTCTGCGCCTTCTCCAGACCCACCGTGATCAGCGCCTCCACGGCGTCCGCGGCCCGGTCCACGAGGAAGTCCAGCTCCTTGCGCTCGGCCGCCGAGAAGTCGCGCAGCACGAACGCCGCCACGTCCATCCGGCCCGGCGGGCGGCCGACGCCGAAGCGGACGCGGAAGTAGTCACGGCCGAGCGAGGCGGTGAGGGACTTCAGGCCGTTGTGCCCGTTGTCCCCACCGCCCCGCTTCAGCCTCAGCACTCCGTAGCCGATGTCCAGCTCGTCGTGGACGACGACCAGGCGGGAGACGGGAATCCGGTAGAACGTGGCGAGCGCCGTGACCGGACCGCCCGACAGGTTCATGAACGAGAGCGGCTTGGCGAGCACCACGCGCGGCCCGCCCGCGCCGGGCGCGCCGAGGCGCCCTTCGAGCACGGCGGCGCGGGACTTGTGCGCCTTGAAGGCGCCGCCCATCCGCTCGGCGAGCAGATCCGCCACCATGAAGCCGACGTTGTGCCGGTTGGCGGCGTATTGGGGCCCGGGGTTACCGAGCCCCGCGATCAGCCAGGGTTCGTCCACGGTCACATCCTCCCACCGATGGGCGGGGTCACTCGGCGGCGGACTCCCCGGTGACCTGCTGCGCGCTCTCGGCCCCGGCGCCCTCCGCGGCGGGCTCCTCGGCCTGCGGCTGGAGCACCTGGAGGACGATGTCCTCGCCGTCGATGGCGAGCGAGGTGCCGGTGGGCAGCGGCACGTCCTTGGCGAGCACGGAGTCGCCGGGCCGGAGGCCATCGATGGAGATGGTGACCGACTCGGGGATGTGGGTGGCCTCGGTCTCGACCGGCAGCGCGTTGAGCACGTGCTCCAGCAGACCGCCGGCGCCCGGGGCCAGCTCGCCCTCGACCTGGATCGGGATCTCGACGGTGACCTTCTCGCCGCGCTTGACGATCAGCAGGTCGAGGTGGACCAGGAAGCCGCGGATGGCCTCGCGCTGCACGGCCTTGGGGATCACCATCTCCTGGCGGCCCTCGATGTCGAGGGTGATCAGGACGTTCGCCGCCTTCAGGGCCAGCATCAGCTCGTGGCCCGGCAGCGTGATGTGCACGGGCTCGGTGCCGTGTCCGTAGATGACGGCGGGGACGCGCCCGGTGGCGCGGACCCGGCGGGCGGCGCCCTTGCCGAACTCGTCGCGGACCTGGGCGTTCAGCTTCACATCGGCCATGGGGCACTCCTCGTAGGGGACCGGAACAGAAACGGTCACCCGGCCCAGGGCGGGCCCTCCACGAAGAGCGCGTCGATAACGGATGACCCCTGCGGGCCTCCCTCGCCGAGCAACGCCGCGAGTCTACCCGCCCCCGGCGGAGGGGACGAATCGCACCCGACGGCCCCCGGCCCGTGTGCGGCCGGGGGCGTCCGGCGAGGGCTAGGCGTCGCCCTCGAAGAGGCTGGTGACCGAGCCGTCCTCGAAGACCTCGCGGACCGCGCGGGCGATCGTCGGGGCCATCGACAGGACGGTGATCTTGTCGAGGGTCACCTCGCTCGGCGTGGGCAGGGAGTTCGTGAAGATGAACTCGCTGACCTTCGAGTTCTTCAGGCGGTCCGCCGCCGGGCCGGACAGCACGCCGTGGGTCGCCGCCACGATCACGTCCTGCGCGCCGTTGGCGAACAGCGCGTCCGCCGCCGCGCAGATCGTGCCACCGGTGTCGATCATGTCGTCCACCAGCACGCACACCCGGCCGCGCACGTCGCCGACGACCTCGTGCACCGTGACCTGGTTCGCCACGTTGGGGTCGCGCCGCTTGTGCACGATCGCCAGCGGGGCGGCCAGCCGGTCCGCCCAGCGGTCCGCGACCCGCACCCGGCCCGCGTCCGGGGAGACGACGGTCAGCATCGCGCGGTCCACCCGGCTGCCGATGTAGTCCGTGAGCACCGGCAGCGCGAACAGATGGTCCACCGGGCCGTCGAAGTACCCCTGCACCTGGTCCGCGTGGAGATCCATCGTGATGATCCGGTCCGCGCCCGCGGTCTTCAGCAGATCCGCCATCAGCCGGGCCGAAATCGGCTCCCGGCCACGGTGCTTCTTGTCCTGCCGGGCATAACCGTAGAAGGGAATGATCACGGAGATGCTCCGCGCCGAAGCCCGCTTCAGCGCGTCGAGCATGATCAGCTGCTCCATGATCCATTTATTGATCGGGGCGGTGTGGCTCTGCATCAGAAAGCAGTCGGCGCCGCGCACCGACTCCTGGAAGCGCACGTAAATCTCGCCGTTGGCGAAGTCGAGGGCCTTTGTCGGAACCAGTCCCACGCCCAATTGCGCGGCGACCTCCTTCGCCAACTCGGGGTGGGCGCGGCCGGAGAAGAGCATCAGCTTCTTCTCGCCGGTCGTCTTGATCCCGGTCACAGTACGTCTCCTTGGCATCCGCGTCAGCGCTCGTTCACCCCATGGGGGCACCTCTACGGTACGCCCCCGTCAATCCTCCTCCGACTTGTGTTCCGCCGCAGCTAGAGCGGCGTCGGCGGCCCGCGCCGCCGCCGATCCCGGGCGCTCGCGGACCACCCAGCCCTCGATGTTCCGCTGGCGGGAGCGCGCTACGGCGAGTGATCCCGGCGGTACGTCCTGCGTGATGACCGACCCCGCCGCGGTATAGACCCCGTCCCCGACCGTGACCGGCGCCACAAACATATTGTCGGAACCGGTGCGGCAGTGGGAGCCGATGGTCGTGTGGTGCTTCTGTTCACCGTCGTAGTTCACGAAGACGCTCGCCGCGCCGATGTTCGTGTGGTCACCGATCGTGGCGTCACCGACATAGGAGAGGTGCGGCACCTTCGATCCCTCGCCGATCGCGGAGTTCTTCATCTCCACGAAAGTCCCGGCCTTCGCGCCCGTGCCCAGGATCGTTCCGCCGCGCAGATAGGCGTACGGGCCGACGTTCGCGCCCGCGCCGATCCGGGCGTTGTCCGCGACCGTGTGGGTGACCACGGCGCCCTCGCCGACCGAGGTGTCGCGCAGCCGGCAGCCCGGGCCGACCTCCGCGTCGGCGGCCAGGTGGGTGGCGCCCAGGAGCTGTGTGCCGGGGTGGACCACGGCGTCCGGCTCGTACGTCACGGTCACGTCCAGCCAGGTCGTCGCCGGGTCCACGACGGTGACCCCGGCGAGCATGGCCTCCTCCAGCAGGCGGTCGTTGAGCGTCCGGCGGGCCTGGGCGAGCTGCACCCGGTTGTTCACGCCGGCCAGCTCACCGTGGTCGGCGGCCCGTTCGGCGCCGACCCGGTGTCCGGCGTCGCGCAGGATGCCCAGCACGTCCGGCAGGTACTCCTCGCCCTGGCTGTTGTCCGTGCCGACCCGGCCCAGCGCCTCGGCCAGCAGCCGCCCGTCGAACGCGAACACCCCCGAGCTGACCTCGCGCACGGCGAGCTGCGCGGGCGAGGCGTCCCGGTGCTCCACGATCGCCGTCACCTCGCCGCCCGCGCCGCGCAGCACCCGGCCGTAGCCGGTGGCGTCCGGCAGCTCCATGGTCAGCACCGTCACCGCGTTGCCCTGCTCCGTGTGGGCGGCGGCCAGCGCGCGCAGCGTCGCGGGCCGCTGCATCGGGATGTCGCCGCAGGTCACCAGGACCGTGCCGGAGGTGTCGGCGCCGTGCGCGGCCAACTCGTCCAGGCCCGCCCGGACGGCGTGCGCGGTGCCGCGCTGCTCGCGCTGCACGGCGATCCGCGCCCCGGCGTCGAAGTCGGCCAGGTGCGCGGCGACCCGCTCGCGGCCGTGGCCCACCACGACGACGAGCTCCTCGGGCGCCAGCTCGCGGCAGGCGGCGACCACATGGCCGACCAGCGAACGGCCGCAGAGCTCGTGGAGCACCTTGGGGGTCGCGGACTTCATGCGGGTCCCCTCACCCGCTGCGAGAACGATGACGGCTGCCGGGCGAATGGGGCTCACGAAGATCGCGTCCTTCGGTCGGTCGGTCCTGGTCGGTCCTGGGGAACGGGATTCCCGAGGATACCGACGGCACCTACCCGCGTCCCGCCGAGTCGGCGGGCGGCTCGGTGCCGGGCCGGCGCGGGGCGCGGCCGGTCAGGGCGGCCAGGGTGGCGCGGATGTGCGCCAGGTGGGCACGCACATGGTCGGCCTGTTCCTCCAGCTCGCGCAGGACGCGCTCGGTCTCCCGGTCGACGCGCTGGCGCCGCACGCGGGCGTCCGAGAGCAACTGGCCGCGCCGCGCGTCGGCCGCCTCCTCGCGGGCCTTCGCCTCCGCCTCGGCGTCGGCCAGCTCCCGCTCGGCGCGGGCCAGCGCGGTGTCGCCGCGCGCCGCCAGCTCCGCGAGGCGCGCGTCGGTCTCCGCCTGGCGGGCCGTCAGCTCCTCGTGCAGGGCGCGTGCCGCCTTGGCCTGACTCCGGCTCTGCTCGGCCACCATCGCCTCGCAGCGCCGGGTCGCCTCGGCGAGCGTCGCGTCGGCCTCCCGCCGGACCGTGGTGGCCCGGCGGCGGGCCTCGGTCAGCACCCGGGTCGCGAACGCCTCCGCCGCGGCGAGCGTGCTCTCGGCCGCCGCGTCCGCCGCGCCGCGCCGCCCGGCCGCCGCCGCCCTGGCGTCGTCGCGCAGCCCGCGTGCCGCCCGTTCGGCCGCCTCCAGCAGCTCGCCCGCCCGGGCCTCGGCGGCGGCGCGCAACTCGGCCGCCTCCGTCTCGACCTCGGTGAGCAAATCGCCCGCCCGCTCGCCCAGCGAGTCGAACGACGGTGGCGGCAGCGCGGCCAGGGCGGTGGCCAGCCGTTCGGCCTCGCGGGTCATCTCCTCGACCCGGAGGCTCAACCGGGCCAGCCGCCGCCACGCGAGGTCGCGCTCCGCGGCCAGCTCTGCCAGCCGTTGATCCACCTGCGAGGGCCGGTAGCCCCGGCCGCGTGCCATGCCGAAGCCCGTCATACGGCAATGATCCCCGCTCGAACGGAACTCAGGCCACGCGGACCCCACCAAACCGGCCGGTAAACCGTCAACTCCCGTGCTACAGAGGCACTTGAGGGCGCGACCGAGCGCGGACCCGGCCACCGTCGCGACGGGGCTCGTCCGTTGGGCGCCTCCCGCCGCCTACAGCAGACCGTCCCACATCTGTTCGAGCAGCACGGACCACCAGCTCTCCGGGTCGGCCACCGCCACCGGGTCCAGCGAGGCGAGCTGGGCCTGGAAGTCGGTCGTCCAGCGGCCCGCCTGCTCGGAGTTGAGGCCCAGCCGCAGCCGCCACATCCGGCCCAGCAGCGCCATGCAGCGCGCGAACTGCGGCAGCGACGCGTTCACGAACTGCGGCGGCACCGGCGCTCCGCCGGGCGCGGCCTCCAGCGGCACGGCGACGATGTGCGCCGTGCCGTACTGCACGCACAACTGGCGGCCGAAGTCGGTGCCCATCACCAGGTAGGAGCCGGCGTCGGGGGCGGGCTGGACACCGCGCTCCATCGCCAGCTCGGCCAGGGTCGGGACCGGGCGGCCCGGTTGGGCCTGCGCCCAGAAGAACGGGCTGATCTCCAACGGGAGTCCGGCCCACACGAGGGTCTGCGCCACGATCTCCGGCACGCCCTGGCGCGAGACGGCCTGCGCGGTGTACCGGAAGACGCCCTGCGGGCCGAAGGCGTGCGCCAGCTCCTGGCCGATCACGTCGAGGCCGACGGCGGGCGCGGGCTGCTGCTGCGGCAACGGCACGCGGACCGGGGCGGAACGGGCCGGGCCGTCCGCGAACTGCTGGAGCTCGTCCTGGTGTTCCACCAGATGCCTGACCCCGGCCTGCCGGGAGGCGAAGTCCCGGCCGTACGCGGCGGTGTGCGTGATCCGCACCTGCGGCCAGGTCTCGCGGATCATGCGCGCGCAGTACCCGCCGGGCACTTCGCACGACTGGAGCTCGGTGTGCAACTCCAGCACCTGCTGCGGCGGCACGTTCATGGCGTGCAGCTCGTGCAGCAACTGCCATTCGGGGTGCGGCATCCCGGGCGCGGAGCGGCGGATGAGCTGCTGCTCCGAGCCGTCCGGGGCGCGGTAGCGCAGTACCGCCATGTAGCCGGAGCCGACCATCGGCAGGCCGGGCGGCGGATAGCCGTAGCCCGGGCCACCGGGCGGGGGCGGCGGCGCGGGCACGGGTGCCGGTGCCGGAACGGGGGAGGGCGCGGGGGGTGGTGCGGGCGCCGGGGGTCGGCCGGAACGACCCGGGTCGCGCAGGGACTTCACGAACTCGGGGTCGACGGCCTGCGTCGGCAGGTAGTCGGCGGTCGCGTTGTTCCCGGTGGGCCTGGGCGGCGGCGGTGCCGCGCCCGGCCTGGCACCGGGCGGCGCGGGGGGCGGCACCGGGAGGGCGCCGCGCGTGCCGCCGCCGGAGGGCCCGGCCGGCGGTCCGGTCACCGATTTGGCGGTGTCCGCGTTGGCGAGGTCGGCCGCGCCGCCGCCGGCACGGGGCGGCGGGCCCACGGGCGTTCCGGCCGGGGCGGCGGGCGCGGCAGGCGGGTCCGCGCGGTGGATGGCGGTGGGCGGCAGGGCGCTGCCCTGCGGCAGGATCGCGGTCCGCGCCTCGGAGGGGACGACGACGGACGGCGGGCCGCCCGGGTCGGCCACCACGGGCGGCGAGAACACGGTCGCCGGGGGCGCTATGGACTCGGCGTCGGCGCCGCTGCCCGAGGTGTCGGCGCCCGCCCATGGCGAGCCGCCCGCGACGGGCGCGGGCCGTTCGATGTCCTTGCCGGACCACGGGCTGTCGGACGCGGGCGGCGGTGGCGGTGGGGCGATCGGCTCCGGCTCCGGCTCCGGTTCGGGCAGCGGCTCCGGTTCGGGCTCTGGCTCCGGTTCGGCCTCGGCCACCGGCGGGACCGGCTCGGGTCCGTCGCCGCTCGCGCGGTCGGCCGCGTCCTGGAGCCACTGCGGCGGCGTCAGCAGGAACGAGGTGACGTTCAGATCGATCCGCTGCTCCTCGGGCTCGGCGGGCGCCGCCGTGGCGGGGGTGCCGTACTCCTCCTCGTAGGCGCGGATGACGTCGCCGACCGGCAGGGCCGGCCACAGCGTCGTGTCACCGCTGTCCCGCGCGATCACCAGCTTGCCGCCGCCGACCGGGCCCGCTTCCGGCTCCTCGGCCCAGGCCACGAAACCGAGACCGAACTCCCGCACCCGGACCTCGCGGCGCGGATCGCCGCCCCCGGGGCCGTTCACCCAGTGCTCCGCGCGCTCCTGCGCCTGTGCGAACGTGACCATCGCGCTCATCCCTCCACCGGGACGGCGCGCGCGAATCCGCCGTCGACCATCAGATTCGCCACCGTGTCCAGCTCCGGCGGGTTCCCCGCCAGCCGCAGCAGGAAGTCGTCGAAGTCCGAGCCGCAGGGCAGCAGCAGATCGGCGACCCGCTGCTGGAGAGTCAGGCCGTCCCGGTCCCGCGCGTCGTCGTACGGGCACAGCCAGACGGAGCCCAGGTCCTCGCCCTTGACCTTCACCGCGAGGATGCCGCCGTGGGCGAACGCGACGCCCAGGTAGTCCTTGGTGAGGTGGTCGCGCAGGCATTTGTTGATGTAGACCACGTCGTTGACCGCGGCCTCCTCGCGCAGCGTGAAGAACGGCTGGTCGATCAGCAGCCCCAGCTCCGCGTCGAGCGCCACGCCGACCGGCGCGCAGCCGCCGGCCGCCTTGAGGAACGAGCGGTACGCCTCCGGCAGCCGGTATCCGAGCCGGTCCTCCGCGGCGCGCAGCCGGTCCTCCGGCACGGCGACCGAGCGCGGCACGGCGAAGTGCACGGGCTTGGTCTCGGCCAGCGGGCGGGTGCCGCGCTTGGTCTGGTCGACGTTCGCCGTCGCCAGGCCACCGTGGTGCCGCAGCAGCGCCTTCACCTCGACCGGCACCAGCTCCAGCCGCCGCGAGTTCGCCACGTGGTGCCAGGTCCAGCCGTGCGGCGTGGCGACGGGCGGCAGGTTGGCCCACAGCTCGTGGCCCCCGGCGTGCAGCGCGGCGTTGGCCGACACGTAGTCGGTCAGCCGCAGCTCGTCCACGCCGAAGCCCTCCGGCGGATCAGCGATCTCGGCGGCGGCTCTGGCGTAGGGTGAGAAATCGGGCAAACCGTCCGCGTCCACGCGGACTCCGTGCGGGAATCGGGCGGCCCGCACCGGGTCGGGGAATTGCACGACCTGTCCGGCATAGGCCCTGTTCGGTGGCGCGGCCTGTTGCCCGAGCCGACCTGTCGTCATGGCGGTACGCCCCCTGCTGTTACATCACGCTGTCGGCGGACAGCCTATGGGTTCCGTGTGTCGGTGGCACGATCGTGCACGTGATATCGGATACCCACGGCCCGGTGCCTCCCGTGCTCCGGCACCGCCGCGACGGCATTCTGCCGACCACGGCCGCCGCGCTGTCCGTTCCCGCCCGCGCCCAGGCGCTCACCGGGACCGCGAGCCGCGCCGCCGCCGCCCCCGACCTCCACCCGGTGGTCGCGGACATCCTCGACGGGCTCGGCACGGGGCAGCGCGAGCGCCACCTCGGCCGCTGCCCCGAGCCGTTCCTGCTCTCCCGCTGCCTCACCGAGGCGGCAGCCCACGACCTCACCGCCGCCCGGATCGCCCTGGCGGACGCCGGGATCACCACGCGGCACATCCGCGAGGACGGCGACCCGCAGCACGGCGAGTACGCCCCGCACTGCCGCTCCTGCGCCGTGCTGCTCGCGCGCCTCGGCGTGCGCAGCGTCAGCGCCGCGCCGGACGTGGCGGTGGCGATGTCGGCCGACGCGCCCGCCGCGGGCGGCCCGTGGTCGGCGGGCAGCGCCGACCAGGCCCTGACCGCCGGGGGCTGGAGCCCGGGTCGGCGGCACGCGGCCCGCGCCGAGCGGTGGGCGGACGTGCTCAGCGGCCACCGTTCGCCGCAGGGCCACCCGCACACGCTGTTCCCGGCCGCCTTCGAGACGTGGGCCGAGCTCGGCGCGCTGACGCTGTCGCCGCAGGGCCCCGGGCAGGCGTACGCGGCGACCGGCGTCGTCATCGACCCGCTGCGCGGCCTGCACTGGGCCCGCACCCTGGGCGAACTCGGCCGCGCGCTGGGCACCGAGCTGTGCCCGCTGGGCGAGGAGGCCGGCGGCACGGCGTTGCTCGTGGTGGACCGCGACGGACGGCTGTACTGCGTGGACCACACGGGCGACTGGTATCTGGGCCCGGACGTGCTCAGCGGTCTCACGACGCTGCTGACCGGCGCCGCGCCGCACCGCCTGGTGGCCGCCGCGGCGGCGTTCTGACGCCCATGACGCCACGGCCGCACGGCCTCATCACGCCCGCTGCCGCCCGGCGGGCGGGCGCGGTCACTCCTGCCGGGCGGGCCGCGCCTCCGCCGCGCGGATCGCGTCGCGGTAGGCGCGGGCCGCGGTGCGCAGGGCCGTTTCGGGGTCGGTGCCGGCGGCTTCCGCCTCGGTGGCCAGGGCCAGCAGGCGGTAGCCGAAGTCGCCGGCCGGGGCGGGGGGCAGCGGCACGTCGACGCCGGCCGTCCGGGCGCGGGCGGAGAGCTTCGCCGCGAGCGCCAGGCCGGGCTGGCCCAGCGGGATGCCGTCCGTGACCGAGGTCCGGCCCTTCTCCGCCGCCTTCGCGCGCAGCCACAGCGCCTTCACGTCGTCCGCCGTCTCGGCCCGCTCGTCGCCGAACACGTGCGGGTGGCGGTGGATCAGCTTCGCCACGATGCCGCCCGCCACGTCGTCGATGTCGAACGGCTCCTCGGTGTCCTCGGCCGCGATCCTGGCGTGGAAGACGACCTGGAGCAGCACGTCCCCCAGCTCCTCGCGCAGCTCCGCCCGGTCGCCCGCCTCGATGGCCTCGATCAGCTCGTACATCTCCTCCACGCCGTACGGCGCGAGGTCCTCACTCGTCTGTGTCGACGCCCAGGGGCACACGGCGCGGATGCGGTCCATCACCTGCACCAGGTCGAGCAGCCGCGCGCCCGGCAGGTCATAGGAGCCGGGCAGCAGCTCCAGCTCGGGCAGGGTCGTGGCCCGGCCGGAGCCGGCCAGTGCAGCCAGCCCGTCGGTCAGGCGCGGCTCGCCCTCGGCCGAGGTCAGCACCACGACCAGGCGCCCGCCCGCGCCCGCGCCCACCACCCGGTCCGCGTCGATGGTGGCGACGGCCTCCACCGCGATCCCGGCCTCCTTCAGATAAGGAAGCTGCGGGTGCGCCGTGTCCCGGCACAGCACCAGGTCGGCGTCGCGCAGGGCCTGCCAGGCGGGCCAGGACAGCAGCCCGGGGGCCACCCGGTGGGTGGTGGTCAGCAGCACGATCCGGCCGGCCGGAGCGGACGGCGCGGGGGAGGCGGCGGAAACGGGGGATGCGGGGGAGGGGGACGAATCAGACGGGGAAGTGGTCACCCGCCGAGCGTAACGGCGGCCTGCTCGCCGCTCGCCGCCCGCAGCCAGGGCTCGGTGGCGTCGGTCAGCATGACCTGCTCCGCGTCCCACTCGCCGAAGCGCGGGTTCACGTCGACACCGATCTCCTCGGCGGTGGTGGCCAGCACGGTGGCGATCCGCTGCACGCCCGCCGCGTCCGGCGTGACGCCGAGCCGCTCCGCCAGGCCCTGGAACAGAAGCTGGCTGCGCAGCATCTGGTCGATCTGCTCGTCCCCGGCGAGCGGGGTGGCGCCGCTGGCCGGCATCAGCGCGGCCTGGGCCAGCGCGTCGGCGCCCCCCAGGTTCCGTTCGGCCTCCGCGCGGGCGGTCTGCACATCGCGGCGTGAGACGTTCACCCCGGCGTCGTCCGCCGCGCGCTCCAGCACCTCCAGGTACACCAGGAACTCGACGCGCTCCTGGGTGAGCCCGCTGCTGGCGGCGATGAGCTGGTCGGCCTCCGGCCGGTCGCGCTGCGCGTCGCGGACGGCCTCGACCTCGGACTGGACCGTGGCCAGGGCGATCCGCTCGCCGCCCACGACGGCCGCCGCGCCCGGGTGGGCGTCGGTGGAGCATCCGGTGAGCAGCAGAGGAGCCGCGGCGGCCAGCACGGCTGCGGCGGAGACGGACAGTGCGGAGCTGCGGCGCTTCACTGAGGCACTCCCGTGGATGGTCCGTTGGGTCGATCGATCTTATGCAGCGGGCCACCCGATGTCAGCACCGCTGCGTGTTCACTGTCCTTGTGCCAGGCGGCGGATGACGGGTGCGACACGGGCCCGCCCGACGCGGTAGAGGCCGTCGGCGCCGCGCTGGATCAGCTTGCGCATCGCGGTCGGACCGCCCGCGCCCGCCGCGCCGCCGGGCAGCGGGCGTCCGCTGAGGCCGAGGCCGTGGCGCATCAGCAGCGTCTCCAGATAGTCCGAGGCGTTCCGCGGTGTGTAGTACGGCCGCATGCGCGGCAGCGAGGAGCGCGCCGTCAGCTGGGCGAACCGGGTGCGGGCGGCGGCGTACGGGTCGCGCGGGCCGATGCCCTGGCGGGCCGCCCACTCGTGGCTGACCCGGGGGACGAGCCCTTCGTCGAGCTGGGCCCACGAGGCGAGCGCGCCGGAGTGCAGGAAGAAGTGGTTGCCGTGCGCCTCGCGGATCCCGTAGTCGGTGAGGATCGCGGTCGGGATGCCGCGGTGGACAGCCTCCAGGGCGGCGGTCGAGCTGACGGTGACCAGCAGGTCGGTGCGGTCCAGCACCTGGCCCATGTCGCCGTGCGCGACCTTGAGGTTGGGCGGCGGGTCGGGCAGCTCGTCGTACAGCTCCTGGTACGGGAAGCGCTCGATCCGGCTGGTCGTCTCGCCCTCCCGGACGCGCAATTTGAGCAGCACTTCGCGGTCGGGGAAGCGGCGGGCGTGCCGCTGGAGCTTGTCCAGCAGCCCGGCGCGCGCCGCGCGGGAGGCGGGGACGGTCGGCTGGACGGCGAAGCAGACGGTGAACGGGCGGTCGCCGCGGCCGACCGCCGAGGGGTCGTAGCGGCGTCCGCCGAGGAACGGCAGTGCCGCCTCGACCACGCTGAACGGGTCGGCGCCGATGCCCCGGTAGATGTCGCGGAAGCGGGTGGCGTCGTCCGGGCCGTTGGCCAGCAGGATGTCGGAGCCGACCCGCAGCAGCAGGCCGTCCACCAGGTTCTCGTAGAGCGCGCCCACGTAGCCGGAGGCGACGACGGGCCGCCGGGAGGCGCCGTCCCAGGCCATCCCCAGGCTGTGGATGAGCGCGAGCACGGTGCCGCCGATGGTCCCGACGACGATCAGCTCGGCCTCGGCCAGCGCGGGGTCGTCCAGCAGCTCGGCGCAGGTGACGAAGCGGCTGGTGTCCGGGGCCACGTCGACCTCGGCGATCTGGCGCTCGGTGGGGGTGGTCGAGGTGAGCAGGAAGCGGGCGTCGATGGCGTGCCGGGGCGCGAGCTTCCGGGCGGCATGGGCGGCCCACTTCCACCGGCTGTCCGAGTCCGCGAGCACGACGGCACGGGGAACTGCGCTTCCCATCGCTCGACTTCCCTCCGACGGAACGTGAAGTCCCGGTTGTTCATGGGGCGTCAGGTTACAGCCTGCACGGGACCGCGTTCGAACCGTTGCGCGGACGGCGCCGTCCCCTAGGGGCGGCTGCGACGTGGCGCCGATCCCGCCGCCGCGAGGTTCGTCCTGCCGGGCGATGAGCGGGCCGGGTGGCGTCCCTAGGCTTTCCTTGTGGCTTCCATGGCCAAGCTTCACTCACTGGAGGAGATCACCGTGACAACGGCTGTTGTGAATCCCGCGACCGGGGGCGGCGGAGGGCACTCAGCCGTGGCCGCGCGGGCCGAGGGTGTGGTCAAGGCGTACGGAACGGGTGAGACGCGGGTTGTGGCGCTGGATGGCGTGTCGGTGGATGTCGAGCGTGGGGTGTTCACGGCGATCATGGGTCCGTCGGGGTCGGGGAAGTCGACGCTGATGCACTGCCTGGCGGGGCTGGACACGGTCACGAGCGGCCGGATCTGGGTGGGGGAGACCGAGATCACCGGGCTGGGGGACAAGAAGCTGACGAGGCTGCGGCGGGACGGCATCGGCTTCGTCTTCCAGGCGTTCAACCTGCTGCCCACGCTCAGCGCCGGCGAGAACATCACCCTCCCGATGGACATCGCCGGCCGCACACCCGACCCCGACTGGCTGCGGCGGGTCGTGGAGACCGTCGGTCTCACCGACCGCCTGCGCCACCGGCCCGGCGAGCTGTCCGGCGGCCAGCAGCAGCGCGTCGCCGTCGCCCGCGCCCTCGCCGCCCGCCCCGGGATCATCTTCGCCGACGAACCCACCGGCAACCTCGACTCCCGCACCGGCGCCGAGATCCTCGGCTTCCTGCGCCGCTCCGTCGACGACCTCGGCCAGACCATCGTCATGGTCACCCACGACCCCGTCGCCGCCGCCCACGCCGACCGCATCGTCTTCCTCGCCGACGGCCGCGTCGTGGACGAGATGCGCGAGCCGACGGCCGACCGGGTGCTGGACCGCATGCGTGGCTTCGACGCCAAGGGACGGGTCTCATGACCGTCCTGAGAACGTCCCTGCGGAGCCTCCTCGCCCACAAGGGGCGCATGCTCCTGTCCGGGGCGGCGGTGGTCCTCTCGGTCGCGTTCGTCTGCGGAACGCTGGTCTTCACCGCCACCATGAACACGACGTTCGACCAGCTCTTCGCCGAGACGGCGTCCAACGTGATGATCGCCGCGGTGGAGGAGGACGACGACCAGAGCGCCTTCGAGGAGGGCCCCACCACCGGCGTCCCCGAGACCCTGCCCGTCTCGGTGCTCGACCGGGTCGCCGCCGTCGACGGCGTGGAGCGCGTGACCGGCACGGTCACCTCCACCACCGCGGTCGCCGTGGACGCCGCGAACGAGAACATAGGCCCGACCGGCGGCGCCCCCACCGTCGTCGCCAACTGGTCGGACATCGAGTCGCGGTCCATGGAGATCGCGGAGGGCGAGCCGCCGGCCGGGCCGGACCAGGTCATGATCGACGGTGACACCGCTGACAAGAAGGACCTCGCCCTCGGGGACGAGCTCCGCCTCGTGACCGCCTTCGGGGACTACCCCGTCACCATCACCGGCATCGCGGACTTCACGGTCACCAACCCCGGCGCGGCCGTCCTCTACATCGACCTGCCCACCGCCCAGCGGATTCTGCTGGACGCCGAGGACCGGGTCACCACGGTCTACGTGGACTCCACGGGCACGGTCACCGACGAGGAGTTGAAGGCCGCCGTCACCGCCGCCCTCGGCGACGGCACCTACAAGATCCAGACCGCCGACGAGTACATCGAGGAGAACCGCGACGAGATCGGCCAGGCGCTGAGCATCCTGAAGTACGTGCTGCTCGGCTTCGCCGGCGTGGCGCTGCTCGTCGGCGTCTTCCTGATCGTCAACACCTTCTCCATGCTCGTCGCCCAGCGCACCCGCGAGATCGGGCTGATGCGGGCGATCGGCTCCAGCCGGGGGCAGATCAACCGCTCAGTGCTGATCGAGGCGCTGCTGCTGGGCCTGGTCGCCTCGATCACCGGCTTCGGCGTCGGCATCGGTCTCGCCGTCGGCCTGATGGAGGTGATGGGCCTGCTCGGCATGAACCTCAGCACCGAGGAGCTGACCATCGGCTGGAGCGTGCCGGTCGTCGGGATCGTCCTCGGCGTCGCCGTCACCCTCGTCGCCGCCTACATCCCCTCCCGGCGGGCCGGACGGATCAGCCCGATGGCCGCGCTGCGCGACGCGGGCATCCCCGGCGACACGCGGGCCGGACGGATACGGGCGGCCGTGGGCGCGGTGTGCACGGTCGTCGGCCTGGCCGCCCTCGCCGGGACGGCCACGGCGGACGACAGCGCCGCCGACGGCGTGCCGTACCTCGTCCTCGGCGTCCCGCTCAGCCTGATCGGGCTGATCGTCGTCGGGCCGTCCCTGGTCGGACTGGTGGTACGGGGCCTCAGCGCGGTCCTGCTGCGGATGTTCGGCCCGGTCGGTCGGCTGGCCGAGCGCAACGCCCTGCGCAACCCGCGCCGCACCGGCGCCACCGCCGCCGCGCTGATGATCGGGCTGGCGCTGGTGGCCGGCCTGTCGGTGGTCGGCACCTCGATGGTGGCCTCCGCGACCGAGGAGATCGACGACTCGCTGGGCGCCGACTTCGTGGTGTCCGCCACCAACTTCGGCCCGATCCGGCCCGACGAGGCCGAGGCGGTGCGCTCGGTCGCGGAGCTGGACCACGTGACCGAGGTGCGGCAGATCGAGTCCGCGGTGACGTTCCCCGGCGGCGGGCGCAGTGACATCACCTTCAGCGTGACGCCGCTCAGCTATGTGGACGACTTCACCTCCAGCGTGCTCTCCGGCGACATGACGGAGGCGCTCGGGCCCGGCGCGATCTCCGTCGACGTGGACACGGCCGAACGCCGTGACCTGGAGGTCGGCGACGAGCTGACGGTCGCGTTCCGGGACGGCGAGACCACGACCCTCGCGGTGCGGGCGATCACCTCCACCGACAGCGTGCTGGAGGGCAACGCCTGGTATGTCGGCGTCGACACCGTCCGTCTCCATGTCCCGGACGGCGCGCTGCCGCTGCCGACGATGATGTTCGCCACGGCGGCCGACGGACAGCAGGACGCGGCCCGCGCCGCGCTGGAGGCGGCGCTCGACCGGTACCCGACGATGGAGGTCCGCGACCAGGCCGAGTTCAAGGACCTGATCCAGGGCCAGGTCGGCCAGCTCCTCGTCATGATCTACGGGCTGCTGGCGCTGGCGATCATCGTGGCGGTCCTGGGCGTGGTGAACACCCTGGCCCTGTCGGTCATCGAACGGACCCGGGAGATCGGGCTGATGCGGGCCATCGGCCTCTCGCGCCGCCAACTGCGGCGGATGGTGCGGCTGGAGTCGGTGGTGATCGCCCTCTTCGGCGCGCTGCTCGGCCTCGGCCTCGGCCTGGCCTGGGGAGCGGCGGGTCAACAGCTCCTGGCCGCCGAGAACTTCACGGTCCTGGAGATCCCCTGGCTCACGATCATCGGAGTGTTCATCGGCTCCGCCCTGGTCGGCCTCCTGGCCGCCCTCCTCCCGGCCTTCCGCGCCGGAAGGATGAACATCCTGAACGCGATCGGCACGGACTGATCCCCCCACCCCGGAACACCCCCAACGGGCCGGCGGCCCCGACCGCCGGCCCGTTTCCGTCGCGGTTCGCGGGGAGACGCGCCCACGGCCCCAGCGCCGTGGGCAGGGGGAGTTGGCCAGGGAAGCATCGGTGGGTCTCACGCGACTGACGGGCAAGGGCAAGGGCAAGGGCGAGCGCGGGGCGTGGGAGGTGGGGGAGGGGTGTGTGTGTTTGTGGTGGGGCGTGGAGATGTGAGGCGCGCGCTCGGGAGATGATCGGACGGGCTAGCATCGCTGCTATGGCTGCCACCGCTGACTTGATCCGCGTCGTATCCCGTTCGTCGCCCATGGCGCTCGCCCAGGTCGAGCGGGTCCGGGCCGAACTGGCGGTCCTGTGGCCGGAGATCACGACGGAGGTGGTGCCCGTCACCACCTCGGGCGACCGGTGGATGGGTGACCTCGGGGCGCTGGGCGGGAAGGGCGCGTTCACCAAGGAGGTCGACGCGGCGCTGCTGGCCGGCGAGGCCGATCTCGCCGTGCACTGCCTCAAGGACGTGCCCGCCGACCGGCCGCTGCCGGCTGGGACCGTGTTCGCCGCGTATCTGCGGCGCGACGACATCCGCGACGCCCTCGTCCAGCCCGGCGGCCTCACCCTCGACCAGCTCCCGGCGGGCAGCCGGGTCGGCACCTCGTCCGTGCGGCGTATCGCCCAACTCGCCACCAGCCACCCGCACCTGGAGTGCGTGCCGATGCGGGGCAACGCCAACAGCCGCCTCGCCAAGCTCGACGCGGGCGAGGCCGACGCGCTGCTGCTCGCCGTCTCCGGCCTCGAACGCATCGGGCGGGTCGACCGGATCACCCAGATCCTGGAGCCGGAGACCATGTGCCCGCCGATCGGCGCCGGCATTCTCGCTCTCCAGTGCCGTGAGGACGACACCGCGACCATCGACGCCGTGAGCGGCCTCGGGCACCACGACACGTGGCGGGAGGCCACGGCGGAGCGGATGTTCCTGCACGTTCTCCAGGGACACTGCAACTCGCCCATCGCCGGCTACGCCAAGGCCGAGCCGGACGGCAGGCTCTCCCTGCGCGGCCGGGTCTTCACGCCCGACGGCAAGCGGGTGCTGGACGCCCACGAGTGGGCCGGCGCGCTCAGCCCGGAAGACCTCGGCACCGCCACCGCGCTCGCGCTGAAGCGGCAGGGCGCCGGCGCGCTGATCGCGGACATCCCGCACTGACCGCGCCGACCCGGCGGGGGCGGGCCGACCGCGCCGACCCGGCGGACCAGCCGAAGGCCCGCGGGAACGTCCGGACCGCCGCCCGGCCAGGGCCCGCTGCTCCGCCTCGAGGACCGGGCGGGTGCCCAGGCGTGACCGGGCCTCCATGACCGCCTGGACCTCGTCCCGCCCCGGCTGATCGGCGCCCGCACCGGGGCCGGGTCCCGGGCCCTCCTCCGCCGCCCGCGTGGTGTGAGCACGGTGCGGAACGGCGGAGGAGGGGGTTCGGGGCAGCCGGGAGGCTAGGCGCAGCCGTTGAGGATGCTGGTCAGCGCGCTCTTCTCGGCGGAGTCCACGGCGAGGCCGTAGTAGTACTTCACCTGCACCCACGCGCGCGCGTAAACGCAGTGGTAGCTGGAGCGCGAGGGCATCCAGGTGGCGGGGTCCTGGTCGCCCTTCGCCTGGTTCACGTCGTCCGTGACGGCGATGAGCTGGGGGCGGGTCAGGTCGTTGGCGAACGACTGGCGGCGCGACGTCGTCCAGGAGCCCGCGCCGGAGTCCCACGCCTCGGCCAGCGGAACGAGGTGGTCGATGTCGACATCGGAGGCGGCGTACCAGGTGGCGCCGTCGTACGGCGAGTACCAACTGCCGCTCACCGCGGCGCAGGCTGAATCCTGCACGACGTTGGTGCCATCGCGCTTGAGCACCACCTCACGGGTGTTGCAGGTGCCGCTCTGGGTGATCCAGTGGGGGAACAGGTCGCGGTTGTAGCCCGTCCGGTTCTCGGTGCGGACCGGGAGGGCGGCCAGGTAGCTCCGGGCGGTCGAGGCGCTGACCGGGGTCGGCAGGGCGGCCTGGGCGGAGGGGCCAGTGAAGAGGGCGGCGATGGATATGAGGCCGGTGACGGCGGCTATCAGGGCCAGCCGTCGACGCGCGTAGACAACACGGCGCAGGACGGCGTTGCGCACTCGGATCACGCGGAACTCCCTTGTGGTGGGGGTGGATTCGGCTCAGCAGAGCCGCGTGTGCTCATGCGTTCGACATACTCCCGCCGGAACGTTTCGGCGGGGAGTGCGACAGGTAACGGATTGACGGCATGCACACGTCATTACGGCGCACGGTCACGGCGCGGACCCCGCCCGGCGGGACCACCGTGCCGCCGCCGCGCCCGGCGGCCGGCCGCCGGCTGGTGCTGGTGGCGGCCCGCCCGGAGGCGCCGCTCCCGCCGGCCGTACGCGCGTTCGGAGACATGCTCGCCGGATGCCCGGATGCCCGGATGCCCGGATGCCCGGATGCCCGGACGCCCGGACGCCCGGACGGACCTGCGACAGTGGTGATGCCGGGCACGATCGGTCCGGAACGTCAGAAGGAGCGGCCAGGTGAGCAGGAACAGAGAGCACGGCTACGACGTGACGGTCCGGTGGACGGGCGACACCGGGGAAGGCACCTCGGGATACCGGAAGTACGCCCGTGACCACGAGATCACCGTGGCCGGGAAGCCGACGATGATCCTGGGCAGCGCCGACCCGGCGTTCGTCGGGGACCCCGACCGGTGGAATCCGGAGGAGCTGCTCGTCGCGTCGCTCTCGCAGTGCCACATGCTGTCGTATCTCGCGCTGTGCTCGCTCAAGCGCGTGGTGGTCACCGGCTACGAGGACGCGGCCCAGGGCGCCATGCGCGAAACCCCGGGCGGCGGCGGGGCGTTCACGGAGGTCGTGCTCAACCCGGTGGTCACCGTGGCGGAGGAGGGCATGGTCGGAACGGCCACCGCGCTGCACGAGGAGGCCCACCGGATCTGCTTCATCGCCAACTCGGTCAACTTCCCGGTCCGCCACGCCCCGGTGATCCGGGTGGCCGCGGCCACGGCATAGGCGGGCCGCGGCCACGGCGGGGGCGGAGAGGGCGGGGAGAGGCGCGGGCCGCCGCTCAGACGGACTGGTCCGGCTCCCCGGCCCGGGCGGCGGCGGCCAGCGCCAGGAGCTCGTCCACCGACCACTGGTCGTAGGCGTGGTCGCCGTACTTGGCGGCCAGGACGCGGCCGTCCGGGGCGATCAGGAAGTCCGCCGGCAGGCCGAGCTGGCCGCCGTGCGGCGTGAACTTGGGGGCGGGCCGTTTGCGGCGCACCATCGGCCCGAAGACCACCAGGAAGCCCCGGGCGATCGCTCCCCAGGCGCGCGGCCCCATCGAGCGCAGTCCGGACTCGACGCCGAAGCGTCGGTAGAACGTCTTGTCCGGGTCCGGCACGACGGCGAACGGCAGGTCCTCGACGTACCCGCGCAGGTCGTCCGGCGGCGCGTGGAAGAAGACCACCTCGCGGACGCCGGCCGCGGCGATCTCGTCGTGCCGCTGGACCACCGACCGCAGGTGCAGATTGCAGATGGGGCAGCCGGCGAAGCGGCGGAACTGGAGATGCAGCAGCCCCTCTCCGGCGGGAATCGCGATCCTGTCGCCCGAGATCGTCTCGACCTCGGCCTCGATCACCGTGCCCACGGGAATCCGCGCCGGTTCGGGCGCCGGGTCCCCGGTGGCCTCGGTGGCTCCGGGAGTGGCGTCTGGTGTCGCCTCCGGCATGGTCACCCTCCTCAAAAGAGTGCGCTGTACGCCGACCGACCGTATGGGCGTATCCTGTACGCTGTCAAGGTTATGCCGCGTCCCAAATCCCTTACGCAGTCCCAGGTCACCGATGCCGCCCTGGCCGTCATCGATCGCGACGGCCTCGCCGCGCTCTCCATGCGCGTGGTCGCCGCCGAGCTCGGTATGGCGACCATGTCGCTCTACCGGTATGTCGCCGGCCGCGACGAGCTGGAGAGCCTCGTCGCCGAACGGATGCTCGCCGCCGTTGATGTCGTGCCGCCGCCCGGCGAGCCCTGGCAGGAGCAGGTGGCCGTCCTCCTGGCCCGGCTCCGCGCCGCCGTCGCCGCCCACCCCGAGGCCATGCCGCTGGTGCTCACCCACCGGCACGACTCCCCGGGCGCGTGGCGCTGGGCCGAGGCCGTGCTCAGCGTGCTGCGCGCCGCCGGGTTCACCGGCCGCCAGCGCCTCATCGGTCTGCGCGGCCTGATCAGCTATCTGATCGGCGCGCTCCAGACCGACCGGCTCGGTCCGCCGAGCGGGGCGGCCGGCGGCGACGACTACCCGCTGCTCGCCGATGTCGTCCGGCACGCCAAGGACCTCTCGCCCGACGTCGAGTTCCGCAACGGGATCGATCTGCTGCTGAGCGGCCTCGCCGGTCACCTGGCGTGACTGTCGGGCCGGGCGCGTACTCTGGAAACCCCCGGCCCGCCGCGCGTGCCGGGTGATTCGCGTTGCCCGCGGCGCGCCGCACGCGCCGCCCACCAAGAAGTGCCGCCCACCAGCAAGTGCCGCCCACCAAGAAGTGCACCCCACCAGCAAGTGAAGACCCGCAAGCATTCTCCTCCACCCCCGGACGGACCCCTCATGAGCCTGCACGGCCTGCTCGACGCCGTCGTAGAAGAGCCAGCCCTCGCCGAGGCCGTCGCAGCCGCAGCCGCAGCCGCAGCCGACGGCGGTCGGCGCCATCTCGATCTGGTCGGCCCGCCCGCCGCCCGCCCGTTCGCCGTCGCCGCCCTGGCCCGCGCGGCCCGGCGCCCGGTGCTCGCGGTCACCGCGACCGGCCGCGAGGCCGAGGATCTGGCCGCCGCCCTGCGCTCGCTGCTGCCCCCGGACGGCGTCGTGGAGTATCCCGCATGGGAGACGCTGCCGCACGAACGGCTCTCGCCGCGCGCCGACACGGTCGGCCGGCGGCTGGCCGTGCTGCGCCGCCTGGCCCACCCGCTGGCCGACGACCCGGGCGCCGGCCCGGTCTCGGTCGTCGTCGCGCCCGTCCGGTCCGTGCTCCAGCCGCAGGTCAAGGGCTTGGGCGACCTGGAGCCCGTCAGCCTGCGGGGCGGCCAGAGCGCCGACCTCGCCCGGATCACCGAGGCGCTGGCCGCCGCCGCGTACACGCGCGTGGAGCTGGTCGAGAAGCGCGGCGAGTTCGCCGTGCGCGGCGGCATCCTCGACGTCTTCCCGCCCACCGAGGAGCACCCGCTGCGCGTGGAGTTCTGGGGCGACGACGTGGAGGAGATCCGTTACTTCAAGGTCGCCGACCAGCGTTCCCTCGAAGTGGCCGAGCACGGGCTGTGGGCGCCGCCCTGCCGTGAGCTGCTGCTGACCGAGGACGTGCGCCGCCGCGCCGCCGAGCTGGCCGCGCGCCACCCCGAGCTGGACGAGCTGCTGGGCAAGATCGCCGAGGGCATCGCCGTGGAGGGTATGGAGTCCCTGGCGCCCGTGCTCGTCGACGACATGGAGCTGCTGCTCGACGTGCTGCCCGCGGGCAGCATGGCCGTCGTCTGCGACCCCGAGCGGGTCCGGAGCCGGGCCGCCGATCTGGTGGCCACCAGCCAGGAGTTCCTTCAGGCGTCGTGGGCCGCCGCGGCCATGTCCGACACGGGTGAGGCGCCCATCGACGTCGGCGCCGCCTCGCTGCGCGGCCTGGCCGAGGTCCGCCGGCACGCCGCCGAGCTGGGCCTGCCGTGGTGGTCCGTCTCCCCGTTCTCCCCGGACGAGGAGGCCGACAAGGACACCCTGCGCCTGGGCCTGCGCGCCGCCGAGACGTACCGCGGCGACACCGCGCGGGCGCTGGCCGACACCAAGGGCTGGCTCGCCGGGGGCTGGCGCGTGGTCTATCTGACCGAGGCCCAGGGCCCCGCCGCCCGGACCGCCGAGGTGCTCGCCGGCGAGGGCATCGCCGCGCGCCTCGACGGGACCCTGGCGGGTGAGATCGCCCCGGCCGTCGTCCATGTCTCCTGCGGCGCGATCGAGCACGGCTTCCTGGCCCCCGGGCTGAAGCTCGCCGTGCTCACCGAGACCGACCTCACCGGCCAGCGGGCGGCCGGCCGCGACGGCGTGCGGATGCCGGCCAGGCGCCGCAAGACCCTCGACCCGCTGACCCTGGAGGCCGGGGACTACATCGTCCACGAGCAGCACGGTGTCGGCCGCTACATCGAGATGGTGCAGCGCACGGTGCAGGGCGCCACCCGGGAGTACCTGGTGGTGGAGTACGCCCCCGCCAAGCGCGGCCAGCCGGGCGACCGGCTGTTCGTGCCGACCGACCAGCTGGAGCTGGTCACCAAGTACGTCGGTGGTGAGGCCCCCACGCTGCACCGGCTCGGCGGCGCCGACTGGACCAAGACGAAGGCCAGGGCCCGCAAGGCCGTCAAGGAGATCGCCGCCGACCTGATCAAGCTGTACTCGGCGCGGATGGCCGCCCCCGGCCACGCCTTCGCCCCCGACACCCCGTGGCAGCGGGAGCTGGAGGACGCCTTCGCGTATGTGGAGACGCCCGACCAGCTCACGACCATCGGCGAGGTCAAGGAGGACATGGAGAAGTCGGTCCCGATGGACCGGCTGGTCTGCGGCGACGTCGGCTACGGCAAGACGGAGATCGCGGTCCGCGCCGCGTTCAAGGCGGTGCAGGACGGCAAGCAGGTCGCGGTGCTGGTGCCGACGACGCTGCTGGTGCAGCAGCACTTCGGCACGTTCTCGGAGCGGTACGCCCAGTTCCCCGTCAGCGTCCGGCCGCTGTCCCGCTTCCAGACGGACGGCGAGGCCAGGACGGTGATCGAGGGGCTGCGCGAGGGCAGCGTGGACATCGTGATCGGCACCCACCGGCTGTTCTCGTCGGAGGTCAAGTTCAAGGACCTGGGCCTGGTCATCGTGGACGAGGAGCAGCGCTTCGGCGTCGAGCACAAGGAACAGCTCAAGAAGCTGCGCGCCAACGTGGACGTGCTCACCATGTCGGCCACGCCCATCCCGCGCACCCTGGAGATGGCCGTCACCGGCATCCGGGAGATGTCCACCATCACCACCCCGCCCGAGGAACGGCACCCGGTGCTCACGTTCGTGGGACCGTACGAGGAGCGGCAGATCGGCGCCGCGATCCGCCGGGAGCTGCTGCGCGAGGGTCAGGTCTTCTACATCCACAACCGGGTGGAGTCCATCGACCGGGTCGCCGCCCGGCTGCGGGAGATCGTCCCGGAGGCGCGGATCGCCACCGCGCACGGGCAGATGGGCGAGACGGCGCTGGAGCAGGTGGTCGTGGACTTCTGGGAGAAGAAGTCCGACGTGCTGGTCTCGACGACGATCGTGGAGTCCGGTATCGACATCGCCAACGCCAACACCCTCATCGTCGAGCGCGGCGACACCTTCGGCCTCTCCCAGCTTCACCAGCTGCGCGGCCGGGTCGGCCGGGGCCGGGAGCGCGGCTATGCCTATTTCCTCTATCCGCCGGAGAAGCCGCTGACCGAGACCGCGCACGAGCGGCTGGCCACCATCGCGCAGCACACCGAGATGGGCGCGGGCATGTACGTGGCGATGAAGGACCTGGAGATCCGCGGCGCGGGCAACCTGCTGGGCGGTGAGCAGTCCGGCCACATCGCGGGCGTCGGCTTCGACCTGTACGTGCGGATGGTCGGCGAGGCCGTCGCCGACTTCCGGGCCGCGCTGAGGGAGGACGCGGGCGGGGCCGAGCCGGAGGAGTCGCTGCTGGAGGTCAAGATCGAGCTGCCGGTCGACGCCCACGTGCCGCACGACTACGCGCCGGGGGAGCGGCTGCGCCTCCAGGCGTACCGGGCGATCGCCGCCGCCAACACCGAGGACGACATCCGGGCGGTGCGGGAGGAGCTGGCCGACCGGTACGGGCCGCTGCCCGAGCCGGTGGAGAACCTGCTGCTGGTCGCCGCGCTGCGGATGCTGGCCCGCTCCCACGGGGTCACGGACATCACGCTCCAGGGCAACAAGATCAGGTTCTCGCCCGTGGAGCTGCCCGAGTCGCGGGAGCTGCGGCTGAACCGGGTCTACCCCGGCTCACTGATCAAGCGCACCGCCCGCCAGATCCTGGTCCCCCGCCCGACGACGGCCCGCGTCGGCGGCAAACCGGTGACCGGCCGCGACCTCCTGGCCTGGACCGGCGAATTCCTGACAACGATTCCCGGCGCCTGACGGCCCACCCGTCCCGCGCCGGCGCGTCCCGCGCCTGCCGCGCCCACCCGTCCCGCGCCGACGCGGCTCGCGCCTGCCGCGCCGACGCGGCTCGCGGCGGGGCGGTGTGGCTCGGCGCCGCCGTACACAGGGCAGTACGGGCGGACGCTTCCGGAGATCCAGCGGCCGGCCTTCGAGCGCACGGCCGAACGCGGGCCGTACGACCCGGTGGTGGTGCGGCAGTGGGCCGACGAACAGCTCTGCCCGCGGCAGTTGGGGCGCGCGCGCTGAGCGCTGGAAGAGGCTCCCCCGCCAGGACTCGAACCTGGACATACGGCACCAAAAACCGCAGTGCTGCCAATTACACCACAGGGGATGGCATATCGGGCAAGGCGGCCTGGTTGTCAGGCCGCTGAACCGGCACCCCACACTATCCCAGCCCACCGGCCCCCGGCACGACGTTACGGCGCCCCTCCCACGTCCGGTCCGGCCGCCGGCCCGACCATCCTCACCCTCCTGAAAAGGAGTAGACCGCGCCCTTAGTCTGGTCGTTATGAATGCGACGGGGGCGGGGGAGGCACCGGGGCGGAGGTTCGCGCTCGGGTGGTGGACCCGGCGGCGCAGTGTCGTGCTCGACGGTGGGCTGGCGCTGGCCTCGGCCGCCGAGTGCGCGGGCCAGGGGGTCGGGTTCGCGGACCGGACCGGGCTGCCGGTCGGACTGGTCGTCGTGCCGGGGGCGCTGGCCGGGCTGACGCTGCTGGTGCGCCGCCGCTGGCCGCTCGCGGTGATCCTGGTCTCGGTCGCCGTCCTGCCCGCGAACATGGGCGCCATGCTGGCCCTTGTCGGCCTCTACACCCTGGCGACCACCGACGCGCCGCGCCGGATCATCGGGGCGCTGGCGTGCATGGAGGGCGCCGGGACGGTCATCGTCACCTATCTCCTCATGGACCAGGACGCGGACCTGCGGGAGCAGGGCATGCCGGTGTGGTTCCAGCCGCTGGTGTCCATCCTGTTCGGCGTGGCCTGCGTGGTGCCGCCGGTGCTCCTCGGGCTGTATGTGCGGGCGCGGCGGCGGCTGGTGGAGTCGTTGCGGGACCGGGCGCACGGTCTGGAGCGGGAGCTCGCGCTGCTGGCCGAGCGGGCCGAGGAGCGCGCGGAGTGGGCGCGGGGCGAGGAACGGCGGCGGATCGCGCGGGAGATGCACGACGTGGTGGCGCACCGGGTGAGCCTGATGGTGGTGCACGCGGCGGCGGTGCAGGCGGTGGCGCCGAAGAATCCGGAGAAGGCGGCGAAGAACGCGGCGCTGATCGGCGACATGGGCCGGCAGGCGCTGACCGAGCTGCGGACCATGCTGGGGGTGCTGCGGGCGGGGGACGGCCGGCGGGCGGACGCGCCGTCGCGGCTGGCGGAGATCGCGGTGGCGGTACGGGTGACGGAGGACGCGGGGCCGTCGCTGACGGAGGTCGCGGTGCTCGTGGCCGAGTCGCGGGCGGCGGGGATGACGGTGGACCTGGCCGTGGAGGGGGAGCCGCGCGGGTACGCGGAGCAGGTGGAGTCGACGGCCTACCGGGTGGTGCAGGAGGCGTTGACGAACGTGCACAAGCACGCGGCCGGCGCGGCGGCGCGGGTGCGGCTGGCGCACCGGGACGGCGAGGTGGCGGTGCTGGTGCAGAACGAGGCGCCGGACGGCGGGATCGGGGCGCCGGACGGCGCGCGGCTGCCGAGCGGCGGGAACGGTCTGGTGGGGATGCGCGAGCGGGTGACGGCGCTGGGCGGCGGGTTCGTGTCGGGGCCGACGGACAGCGGGGGCTTCCGGGTCTCGGCGGTGATCCCGGACCAGCGACGGCCGGAGCCGGCGGATGGCTGAGGGCGGGGAGCCGCCGACGCTGTTCGACCAGGGCTTCACGGCGGACCCGTATCCGGCGTACGCGTGGCTGCGCGAGAACGCGCCGGTGCACCGGGCGGTGCTGCCGAGCGGGGTGGCTGCCTGGCTGGTGACGCGGTACGCGGACGCGCGCCGGGCGCTGGCCGATCCCCGGCTGAGCAAGAACCCGGGGCGGCACAGCGCGGCGGACCACGCCTCGGGGCGGGTCGGCATCCCGGGGGAGCGCGGCGCGAACGTGATGACTCATCTGCTGAACATCGACCCGCCGGACCACACGCGGCTGCGGCGGCTGGTGTCGACGGCGTTCACGCCGCGCCGGGTGGCCGAGTTCGAGCCGCGGGTGCGGGAGTTGTCGGAGCGGCTGGTGGACGGGTTCGCGGGCGCCGGATCGGCGGACCTGATCGACGAGTTCGCGTTCCCGCTGCCGATCTACGCGATCTGCGACCTGCTGGGGGTGCCGCCCGAGGACCAGGACGACTTCCGGCGGTGGGCCGGGATGATGCTGCACACGGCGGGCAAGCGCGGCGGGGTGGGGCGCGCGGTGCGGCGGATGCGGACGTATCTGGGGGAGTTGATCCACCGCAAGCGGGGGGAGTTGGGGGACGACCTGATCTCGGGTCTGATCCGGGCGTCGGACCACGGTGAGCAGTTGACGGAGGACGAGGCCGCGTCGATGGCGTTCATCCTGCTCTTCGCGGGCTTCGAGACGACGGTGAACCTGATCGGGAACGGCACCCTGGCGCTGCTGCGGAACCCGGCGGAGCTGGCGCGGCTGCGGGGCGCGGTGGCGGCGGGGGACGAGGCGCTGATGGCCTCGGCGGTCGAGGAGTTGCTGCGGTTCGACGGGCCGGTGGAACTGGCGACGTGGCGGTTCGCGTCGGAGCCGCTGACGCTGGGCGGACAGCGGGTGGAGCGCGGCGATCCGGTGCTGGTCGTGCTGGCGGCGGCGGACCGCGATCCGGCCCGCTTCGCGGCGCCGGACGCGCTGGATCTGGGGCGGCCGGACAATCCGCATCTGGGGTACGGGCACGGCATCCACTACTGCCTGGGCGCGCCGCTGGCACGGCTGGAGGCACGCACGGCGCTGGCGACGCTGCTGCGGCGGCTGCCGGATGTGCGGCTGGCGGCGGAGCCGGCCGATCTGCGCTGGCGGGGCGGGCTGATCATGCGTGGGCTGCGGTCCTTGCCGGTCGCGTTCACGGCGGAAGGTGACAGAGCGTCAGCAGTGTGATGAACACGTTATCCCGGCGGGATCGACTTGTGATCGTGCGGACGGAGGACTAGGTTCCCCTCATCCGTAACAGTGTTCGCATGAGAGGACCGTCAAATGCGCTCCCGGACCGGCCGTCACCGTCGTCCACGACAGGCTCCGGCCTTTCTCGTCACCGCGGGGGTGACGGGCGCGGGCATCGCGTTGCCCCTGATCGGCGCGGGCTCGGCGAACGCGGTGAGTGATGGCACGTGGGACCAGGCCGCCGAGTGCGAGAGCGGCGGGATATGGACGGCGAACACCGGTAACGGCTACTACGGCGGCTTCCAGTTGCCGCTGAGCCTGTGGGAGCGGTACGGCGGGCTCGACCTCGCGCTCCGGCCCGACCTGGCGAGCCGGGCGCAACAGATCACGGTGGCGACGCGGATGCTCGCCGACCAGGGGCAGGAAGCGCTGCCGGGGTGCGCGTTGCTGTCGGGGCTGTGGGAGGAGTTCCGCGCCGAGCACGGGGACGACGTGGACCGGGCGGAGGAGGCCGAGGAGGCCCAGGCCGAGGAGGAGATCGGGGGGCCGGAGGAGTCGGCCGTACCCGGTGAGGAGGGCGGCGAGGTCGAGGGACCGGACACGGAGCCCGGCCTGGAGCCGTCCGAGCCGCCGGTCGAGGGATCGGTCGAGGGATCGGTCGAGGGATCGGTCGAGGAGCCGACGGAGGAGCCCGCGGCGGAGGCGGCCGGAGAGGCGGCCGAGGAGCCCGCCGGTGACGAGCCCGACGCGGCGGAGGCGGCCGGGAGCGCGGACGGCGGCGGGCGGCACCGGGGTGAGCTCGACCCGGCGGAGGCGGAGGCCGGTGCGGAGCCGGCCGCCACGACCGGGCGGCACGCGGACCGTTACGAGGTGCGGCGGGGGGACACCTTGTCCGCCATTGCGGTGGTGTCCGGGGTGTCCGGCGGCTGGCCCGCCCTCTACGAGGCGAATAAAACGGTCATTGGCGACAATCCAGACTTCATACTCCCGGGCCAGGTGCTGGAGTTGGCGGTCGCGGCCCGTTAGGTATCGATTCGCGAGCGCAACTTTGCGATCTGAAAAGTGTGACCATCATCTCCCCGCACTTCGGTGATATCGGACTCTTCCGTCGTTTCGCCTCCCTGGCTGACCTGGGCAAATCCGACTTCTCGCGCGTCAACCCCCGCCACGCCGGTGATCTTCATCGTTCTTGAATCGTTAGTGAGCGTGTGTTTAGTGTCCCTCCGCTCGACGTCTCGCCGGGCACCGAAGCCGAACGCCGAATCCTGCCGCCGGCCTCGGGGACCACCATCGCGCACCACCGCAGGCAGGAGCGGGGGACCCAGGCCGCGACCCGGTAGCCGACACCGGGGCGCGGATGCCGCGCCGGACCGCACTCCCGGCAACGGCTTGGGGTGAAGCCCCGGACGCCGCAAGGCGCCAGGGGCCGGGCAACTCACCAGACCCGAACCCGACAGCTCACCTCGCAGGCGTCGGTGAGAAGGATCGTCATGCTGTTCACAGGCAAGGGCCGTCATCGTCGTCCGTCCAGACCGACCCGCTTCGCCGCCGCGGCCACCGTCACCGGCGCCGCCGCGGTCGCGCTTCCGCTGCTGAGCGCCACCGGCGCCGGCGCCGCCTCCGTCGACACCTGGGACACCGTCGCCCAATGCGAGTCCGGCGGCGACTGGGCCATCAACACCAACAACGGCTATTACGGCGGCCTGCAGTTCTCCCAGTCGAGCTGGGAAGCGGCCGGCGGTTCGCAGTACGCCTCCCGCGCCGACCTGGCCTCCAAGGACCAGCAGATCGCCGCCGCCGAGGTGCTTCTCTCGATGCAGGGCCCCGGCGCCTGGCCGGTCTGCGGCCCGCAGGCGGGTCTGTCCGCCGGCGGCCCGGCCGCCGAGGTGAACCCCGGTGGCGCCGCCCCGGAGCCGGCTCCCGAGCCCGCGCCCGAGCCGCAGCCCGCGGAGGAGATCCCGGCCGAGCCGCAGGCCGCCCCGGCCCGCGAGGAGGAGGTGCCCGCCGACGACAGCAACGGCGGGACCTACACCGTCAAGCGCGGTGACACCCTCTCGGAGATCGCCGAGGAGCACGACACCACCTGGCAGCAGCTCTGGGCCGACAACGCCGATGTGGTCGGGGACAACCCCGACCTGATCCACCCCGGTCAGGAGCTCGGCGTCTGATCCGCCCCGGCCCACGCCGGTGAACCGGAACCCGGTGCGGGGCGACGCCCCCGCACCGGGTTTTCTTCTCCCGTTGAACAAAAAGGTGGCCCCCGCTCTGAGCTGGGCTTTCAGAGGGGTATCGAGTGCTTAGGGCGAGCTGGCGACCAGTGCGGCCTCCCGGGGCGGCTACGCTCAGAGGGCTGAAGACGCCACTGATGACATCCACTCGGACCTAAGGAGAACCTCGTGCCGTCTATCGACGTCGTCGTAGCCCGCGAGATCCTTGACTCGCGAGGCAACCCCACGGTCGAGGTCGAGGTTGGCCTCGACGACGGCAGCACGGGTCGTGCCGCCGTTCCCTCCGGGGCCTCCACCGGGGCCTTCGAGGCGCTGGAGCTGCGCGACGGGGATCAGAGCCGCTACCTGGGCAAGGGCGTGGAGAAGGCCGTCCTCGCCGTCATCGAGCAGATCGGCCCCGAGCTGGTGGGTTACGACGCCACCGAGCAGCGGCTGATCGACCAGGCGATGTTCGACCTGGACGCCACCGCCGACAAGTCCTCGCTCGGCGCCAACGCCATCCTCGGCGTCTCCCTCGCCGTGGCGCACGCCGCCTCCGAATCCCGCGACCTCCCCCTCTTCCGCTACCTCGGCGGGCCCAACGCGCACCTGCTCCCGGTGCCGATGATGAACATCCTGAACGGCGGCGCGCACGCCGACTCGAACGTGGACATCCAGGAGTTCATGATCGCCCCCATCGGCGCGGAGTCCTTCTCCGAGGCCGTCCGCTGGGGTGCCGAGACCTACCACACGCTCAAGAAGGTGCTGAAGGAGCGCGGCCTGGGCACCGGCCTGGGCGACGAGGGCGGCTTCGCGCCGAGCCTCGGCTCCAACCGCGAGGCCCTCGACCTGATCGTCGAGGCCATCCAGAAGGCCGGGTACACCCCGGGTCAGGACATCGCCCTCGCCCTGGACGTGGCCGCCACCGAGTTCTACTCGGACGGCGTCTACACCTTCGAGGGCAAGTCCCGCACCGCCGCCGAGCAGACGGCGTACTACGCCGAGCTGGTCGAGGCGTACCCGCTGGTGTCCATCGAGGACCCGCTGAGCGAGGAGGACTGGGAGGGCTGGCAGGCCCTCACCGCCGAGCTCGGCGGGAAGGTACAGATCGTCGGCGACGACCTCTTCGTCACCAACCCCGAGCGGCTCCAGCGCGGCATCGACGCGGGTGCGGCCAACGCGCTGCTGGTGAAGGTCAACCAGATCGGCTCGCTGACCGAGACCCTGGACGCCGTGGAGCTGGCCCAGCGCAACGGTCTCAAGTGCATGATGTCCCACCGCTCCGGCGAGACGGAGGACGTCACCATCGCGGACCTGGCCGTCGCCACCAACTGCGGTCAGATCAAGACCGGCGCCCCCGCCCGTTCCGAGCGGGTCGCCAAGTACAACCAGCTGATGCGGATCGAGGAGATCCTCGACGACGCGGCTGTCTACGCCGGGCGCAGCGCGTTCCCGCGCTTCCGCGGCTGAGACTCCCGGGGGGCGGACCGGCGGGACCTCCCGTCCTGTCCGTCCCGTCCGCCCGCCCTACGCCCGTCCCCGCCCTCCGTCCCGTACGGTGGCGGGGCACGGGTACGGCGAACTGGGGTGTGAGGGAGGCGACGTGGCCGCGGAGCGGGACCGGTTCTCCACCGCCACCAGACTCAGGGCACTGGGCGAGCAGGCCGCCGCGCGGGTCTACCGCGCGCAGAGCCGTCGGCTGCGCCGCCCGCCGCGCCGCAGCCGCCTCACCGGCCGGGCCGCGATCCTGGCACTCGTGCTGTGCTCCCTGATCGTCGCGCTCGCCTATCCGCTGCGGCAGTACATCCAGCAGCGCACCGAGATCGCCGACCTGCGGCGGCAGGCCCAGGAGGAGCGGCAGCGGGTCGAAGACCTGCGGGACGCCAAGGCCCGCTGGCAGGACCCGGCGTATGTCGAACAACAGGCGCGCGAGCGGTTGCAGTACGTGCGGCCCGGCGAGATCGGGTTTCTCCTCCCGGAGGCCGGTGACGGCGACGGCGAGGCCGGCGGGGACGAGGAGGACGACGAGCGCCTGCGCACCCGTGGTGCCCCCGCCCCCCGCCCCTGGTACGACAATCTGTGGGACGGCGTCGACAAGGCCGACCGGCCGAGCTGACGCCGCGACGTCCCCCAGTTCCCGGACAGAAAGCCACTCGTGGAAACCCCAACCCCGACGGACGCCGCCGCGATCGAGGAGCAGCTCGGCCGGCCGCCGCGCGGTCTGCGCGCGGTCGCGCACCGCTGCCCCTGCGGCAGCCCGGACGTCGTGGAGACGGCGCCCCGTCTGCCGGACGGCACGCCGTTCCCCACCACCTACTACCTGACCTGTCCGCGCGCGGCCTCCGCCATCGGCACCCTGGAGGCCGAGGGCGTCATGAAGGACATGACGGTCCGGCTGGCCGAGGACCCGGAGCTGGCCGCCGCGTACCGGACCGCCCACGAGGACTACCTCGCGCGCCGCGACGCCATCGAGGTGCTGCCCGGCTTCCCCAGCGCGGGCGGGATGCCCGACCGGGTCAAGTGCCTGCACGTGCTGGTCGCCCACTCCCTGGCCGCCGGGCCCGGGGTCAATCCGCTGGGCGACGAGGCGCTGGCCCTGCTGCCCGAGTGGTGGCGCAAGGGCCCGTGTGTCCAGGTCCGTTCCGGCGCGTCCGGTGAAGGAGACGACGAGACATGACGGCAGCCGCCGCGATCGACTGCGGCACCAACTCCATCCGCCTGCTGATCGCCGACGCCGATCCGGCGACCGGGCGGCTGACCGACCTGGACCGGCGGATGGAGATCGTCCGCCTGGGCCAGGGCGTGGACCGCACCGGCCGACTGGCCCCCGAGGCGCTGGACCGCACCTTCGCCGCCTGCCGCCGGTACGCCGCGGCGATGGCGGAGCACGGCGTCACACCGGAGCGGACCCGGTTCGTCGCCACCTCCGCCTCGCGCGACGCGGAGAACCGCGACGACTTCACGCGCGGCGTGCGGGACATCCTGGGCATCACGCCCGAGGTGATCAGCGGCGACGAGGAGGCCGCGCTCTCCTTCACCGGCGCGACCGGGGAGCTGACCGGGCGGCCGGGGATAACGCCGCCGTACCTGGTGCTCGACATCGGTGGCGGCTCCACGGAGTTCGTGCTCGGCGACGACGCGGTGCGAGCTGCCCGCAGCGTCGATATCGGCTGCGTGCGGCTGACCGAGCGGCACCTGCTGCGCGACGGGGCCATCACCGACCCGCCGACGCCGGCGCAGATCGCCGCGATGAGCGCCGACATCGACGCCGCGCTCGCGCTGGCGGCGGAGCGGGTGCCGCTGGACGCCACGCACACCCTCGTCGGGCTGGCCGGCTCGGTGACCACGCTCGCCGCGATCGCCCTGGACCTGCCCGACTACGACTCGGCCGCGATCCACCACTCCCGTCTCACGACCGAGCGCGTCCGGGAGATCACCACCCGCCTGCTCGCCGCCACCCACGCCGAGCGCGCCGCGATCCCGGTGATGCACCCGGGCCGGGTGGACGTGATCGGCGCGGGCGCGCTGGTGCTGCTGAAGGTCCTCGAACGCACCGGCGCGCGGGAGGTCGTGGTCAGTGAACACGACATCCTGGACGGCATCCTGTGGAGCGTCGTGACCCCTGAACGGGGGCCGCGAACAAGTTCGTGAAGTTTTTCACATGGGGTTCCCCGAAATAGTCCCGACCTGGGGCGGGAAGGGCCGGGCAGCGCCGCCCGGCAGGCCCTTCGCGGCCGGATCCGGGGGGTTCCGGGCGGTGTGCGCGGCGCCGCTCGACTGTTCGGGGGAGGCGGTCACGGGGTGGATCACCCCGGCGACCAGCGCTGATCTCTCCACGTGCCCGGCGGCGCGGTGCGGAGACGCTTACGCGCGAGTAACAAAGGGGCGTAGTGTAGCAGAACCCACCGTTCTGCTTGTGAAGCCCCTCACGAGCACCCCCCTCCAGCCGGGTGGATACTCAATGGCATGAGCACCACGGAGCGTCCCCGCATTCTCGTCGTTGGTGGCGGGTACGTCGGTTTGTACGCAGCCCGCCGCATCCTGAAGAAGATGCGTTACAGCGAGGCGACCGTCACCGTCGTTGACCCGCGTTCGTACATGACCTACCAGCCGTTCCTCCCGGAGGCGGCGGCCGGAAGCATCTCCCCCCGACATGTCGTGGTGCCGCTGCGCCGCGTGCTGCCGGGCGCCGAGGTCCTCACCGGCCGGGTCACCTCCATCGATCAGGACCGCAGGGTCGCCTCCGTGTCGCCGCTCGTCGGCCAGCCGTACGAGGTGCCTTTCGACTACCTGGTCGTGGCCCTCGGCGCGGTGTCCCGCACCTTCCCCGTCCCGGGCCTGGCCGAGCAGGGCATCGGCATGAAGGGTGTCGAGGAGGCGATCGGGCTGCGGAACCACGTGCTGGAGCAGTTCGACAAGGCCGACTCCACCACGGACGAGAGCCTCCGCCGCAAGGCCCTCACGTTTGTCTTCGTGGGCGGCGGCTTCGCGGGCGCCGAGACCATCGGCGAGATCGAGGACCTGGCCCGCGACGCGGCCAGGTACTACCCGAGCATCAAGCGTGAGGACATGCGTTTCCTCCTCGTCGACGTCGCGGACAAGATCCTCCCCGAGGTCGGTCCCAAGCTCGGCGAGTGGGGCCTCGAGCACCTGAGGAAGCGCGGCATCGAGGTCCACCTCGGGACGTCGCTGACCTCCTGCGTCGACGGTCACGTGGTGCTGAGCAACGGCGTCGAGGCCGACTCCCACACCATCGTGTGGACGGCGGGCGTCAAGCCCAACCCGGCGCTGGCCCGTTACGGTCTGCCGCTCGGTCCGCGCGGTCACGTGGACACCGAGCCCACGCTCCAGGTCAAGGGCACCGACTACATCTGGTCGGCCGGCGACAACGCCCAGGTCCCCGACCTGGCCGCCCGCGCGGCGGGCCAGGAGAACGCCTGGTGCCCGCCCAACGCCCAGCACGCGCTGCGCCAGGCCAAGTTGCTCGGCGACAACGTGATCTCCGGGATGCGCGGCTTCCCGCAGCACGAGTACAAGCACGCCAGCATGGGCGCGGTGGCCGGCCTCGGCCTGCGCAAGGGCGTGGCCCTGATCAAGCTCGGCAAGCTGACCCTCCGCTTCCGCGGCCGGTTCGGCTGGTATCTGCACCGCGGCTACCACGGCATGGCGGTGCCGACCTGGAACCGCAAGATCCGCGTCTTCGCGGACTGGGCGCTGGGCATGTTCCTGAAGCGCGAGGTCGTATCCCTCGGCGCGATGGAGCACCCGCGCGAGGAGTTCTACGAGGCGGCGGCGCCCGTCACCGCGGCGGCCGAGGCCAAGCGGCGGCAGGACGAGCCGGCGGCCAGGGCGAGCTGACGACGGCACGGAATCCCACGGGAATCCCACGGGAGTTCCTCAGGCGGTCCCGGAAGGGGCGGGCGGCGAGAGCCGAACCCGCCCCTTTTCCGTTCCACTACGCCCGGCGGCGGAATCGACGGCAGGGTGAGGGCGTTTTACGACACCTAGGTGCCAAGGTTGTCCTCTGGCGCCTGTCCCGACTTGTAGAGATTCCTGGAGATGTGTCCCATGGCCGTCGCCCCCCGTCTCACCGCTCTCGCCGGACAGTTCCTCGGAACGCCTTTCCCGCTGCGCCTGCGTGCTTGGGACGGCAGCGAGGCGGGGCCGCCCGCCGAGCCCGTCCTCGTGCTGCGGCACCCGCGAGCGCTGCGCCGCATCCTGTTCCGGCCGGGCGAGCTCGGGATGGCCAGGGCCTGGGTGGCCGGGGAGCTCGATGTCGAGGGCGACCTGTACCGGGCGCTGGAGGGGATGGCGGTCCTGCTGCACGGGCGGCGTCCCCCGATGGCCGGCCGGGCGCGGCTGGCGGCGGTCCGCGAGATGCTCGCGCTGGCCGGCCGGCCGCTGCCCGTTCCCCTGCCGCCGCCCCGCGAGGAGATCCGCCGCCGCGGCGGGCCGACGCACTCGCCGCGCCGCGACCGGCAGGCCATCAGCCACCACTACGACGTGGGCAACGACTTCTACGAGCTGGTCCTCGGCCCCTCGATGGTCTACTCGTGTGCCGTGTGGGACGAGGACACCATGAGCCTGGAGGAGGCGCAGGCCGCCAAGCTCGACCTGATCTGCCGCAAGCTCGCGCTGCGCGAGGGCGACCGCCTGCTCGACGTCGGCTGCGGCTGGGGATCGCTGGTACTGCACGCCGCCCAGCACTACGGGGTGCGGGCCGTGGGCATCACCCTCTCCGCTGAGCAGGCCGCCTACGCCCGCGAGCGGGTGGCCAAGGAGGACCTCGGCGACCGGGTGGAGATCCGGGTCCAGGACTACCGGGAGACGGCCGACGGCCCGTTCGACGCCGTCTCGTCCATCGGCATGGCCGAGCACGTCGGCGCCGTCCGCTACCGGGAGTACGCCGACCGGCTGTTCGGCCTGCTGCGCCCGGGCGGGCGGCTGCTCAACCACCAGATCGCGCGCCGCCCGCTGCCGGACGAATCGGCCTACCGCGCCGACCCGTTCATCGACGCCTATGTCTTCCCCGACGGCGAGCTGGCACCGCTGGGCCGGACCGTCTCCCTGCTGGAGGACGCGGGCTTCGAGGTCCGCGACGTCGAGTCGCTGCGCGAGCACTACGCCCTGACGCTGCGCCGCTGGGTGCGGAACCTGGAGGCCGACTGGGCGGACGCGGTCCGGCTCACCAGCCCGGGGCGGGCCCGGATCTGGCGCCTTTACATGGCGGCCTCCGCCCTCTCCTTCGAGCACGGCCGCATCGGCGTCAACCAGATCCTGGCCACCCGCCCCACCCCGGACGGCGACTCCCCCCTCCCGCTGCGCCCCCGCGCCTGGACGGAACGCGGGGGCGGCCGGCGCGCGAGCTGACGGTCAGTCCGCCTTGATCGCCGCCAGCATGTTGAGCCTGGCGGCGCGGCGGGCCGGCCAGAGGGCGGCGAGGACGCCGACCAGGGCGGCCAGGCCCAGGAAGATGACCATCCGGGTCCAGGGCACGACCAGCTCGAAGGACGGGATGCTCGAACCGAGCATCTCCCCGACCGCCCAGCCGAAGAACGTGCCCAGGCCGACGCCCAGCACGCCGCCGAACAGCGCGATCACCACGGACTCCAGCCGCACCATCCGCTTCGTCGACCTCCGCTCCAGGCCGATCGCCCGCAGCATGCCGATCTCCTGGCGGCGCTCGAACACCGACATCGCCAGGGTGTTGATGACGCCGAGGACGGCCACGATCACCGCCATCGCCAGTAGCCCGTAGACCATGTTCAGCAGCAGCGTGAAGAAGTAGGCGATGTCCTCGGAGATGTCGTCCTTGTCCTGCACCTGGATCGCCGGGTTGTCGCCCAGCAGCCGCTCCAGGCGCTCCTTCGTCGCGTCGCTCGCCCCATCCGCCGTGCGCAGCATGACCTGCACGTCCTCGACGCGCTCCATGTGCGGGTCGAGCGTGGCGCTGTCGATCATGATGCCGCTGATCATGAGGTTGCCCTCGTAGAGGCCGGACACGGTCAGCTCGCCGGTCTCGCCGTCCTCGAAGGTGACCGGGAACGTGGACCCCAGCCGCCAGCCGTGGTCCTCGGCGGTGTCGGTGTCCATCACCGCGTTCCCGCCGCTGAGGCCGTCGAAGGAGCCCTCGGTGAAGTCGAGGTCGGTCAGCTCGCCGATCGTCGCGCCGTTGACGCCCGTCAGGTCGACCGCGTCCGGGTCGTCCGCGACCAGCGCGGGGGACATCCGCAGCCCGGTGATCGCGGTGACCTCGGGCTGCTCGGACAGCGTCCGCTCGACTTCGGGGGAGAGCGGCCCGAAGTTGGCCAGCGACACCACGTAGTCCGAACGCAGCGACTCGGTGGCCATGTTGTCGATGGTCTTGGCCATCGAGTCGGCTATCACCGTGATGCCGGTGATCAGGGTCAGCCCGATCATCAGCGCCGAGGCGGTGGCGGCGGTGCGGCGCGGGTTGCGGACCGCGTTGAGCCTGGCGAGCCGGCCGGAGACGCCGAACAGGCGCAGCAGCGGGCTCGCCGCGGCGATGACCGGGCGGGACAGCAGCGGGGTGAGCACGAAGACGCCGATGACCAGCAGCCCGGCGCCGAGCCCCATGGTGGCGCCCTGGTCGTCGGTGCCGGTGCCGGCCACGACGAGGACGGCGCCCGCGGCGGCGAAGAGCGCTCCGATGGAGTTCCGCACGAGCATGCCGCGGGCGGTGGGGGCGGCGTGCATGCTGCTCATGGCCGCGACGGGCGGGATCTTCGCCCCCCGGCGGGCGGGCAGATAGGCGGCGAGCGTCGTCACCACGACGCCGACGAGCAGCGACGACACCACGGCCGGGGCCGAGATGATCAGTGGGCCGTCCGGGATGGTGAGGTCGAACGAGGTCATCAGCCCGCGCAGGCCCACCGCGATTCCGATGCCCGCCGCGAAGCCGGCGAGGCCCGCGACCGTGCCGACGGCCAGCGCCTCGACGAGCACCGACCGCGTCACCTGGGCGCGGCTGGCGCCGACCGCCCGCATCAACGCCAGCTCGCGGGTGCGCTGCGCGACGAGCATGGTGAACGTGTTGGCGATGATGAAGATGCCGACGAACAGGGCTATCCCGGCGAAGGCGAGCAGCGCGGTGCGCAGGCCGCTGGTGGCCTGCTCGATCTGGTCGGCCTGGTCCTCGGCGAGCTGCTCACCGGTGATGGCCTCGGCGTCGGCGGGCAGCAGCGGGGTGACGGCGTCCCGCAGCTCCCGCTGGGTGGTGCCGGACGCGGCCTCCAGCGTGATCTGCGTGTACTCGCCGGGCGCCGTGTACAGCTCCTGCGCGGTGGCCGTGTCGAACAGCAGCAGCGAGCCGCCCGCCGCCACCGCGCCGTCGTCGGTGGTGAAGACGCCGGTGATGGTCTCCTCGCGGACCGGGCCGTCCACCGAGACCCGGGCGGTGTCGCCCACCTCGTAGTCCGCGCGGTCGGCGGTCTTGGCGTCCACGGCGATCTCGCCGGCCCGCTCGGGGGCGCGGCCTTCGGTCATCGGGTACCGCTCGGCGTCGCCGTCGCTCTCCGCGTAGTAGTTGGCGCCGCTGGTGTCCCAGCCCGCGCCGACCAGGTCGCCGTCCTTGTCGGCCAGCGCGGCGAAGCCGGAGACCCGGCCGGTGGCCGTGGCGACGCCGGGCAGGACGGCGACCTGGTCCAGCAGCTCCTGGCGCAGGTCGGCGGCGTCGCCGGGGGCCGCCTCGGCGGCCTCGCTGTCGTCGTCCGGCTGGACGGCCAGGTCCACGTCGGTCAGGCCCTCCTCCGAGCTGTTCCGGAAGGCGTCGGAGAGGGTGGAGGTGAAGACGAGGGTGCCGGACACGAAGGCGACGCCGAGCAGCACGGCCAGGGTGGTCATCATCAGCCTGGCCTTGTGCGCGAGCACGTTGCGCAGGGCGGTTTTGAGCATGGCGGATCCAGACGGTGGGGGTGGGCGGAACGGAGGCGGGAGAAGTGGCGGCGATCGTGCGGACTAGCTCGTACGCCCGCCGACGTCGAACCGCTTCATGTGCTCCAGCACGCGCTCGGCGGTCGGCTCCGGCATGTCGTCCACGACGCGGCCGTCGGCGAGGAAGACGACGCGGTCGGCATAGGAGGCGGCGACCGGATCGTGGGTGACCATCACGACGGTCTGGCCCAGCTCGCGCACCGAGTTGCGCAGGAAGCCGAGGATCTCGGCGCCGGCCCGGGAGTCGAGATTGCCCGTGGGCTCGTCGCCGAAGATGATGTCGGGCCGCCCGGCGAGCGCTCGCGCGACGGCGACCCGCTGCTGCTGACCGCCGGAGAGCTCGGCGGGCCGGTGCTTGAGGCGGTCGGCGAGACCCACGGTCGAGATCACCGTGTCCAGCCACTCGGCGTCGGGCTTGCGGCCGGCTATGTCCATGGGCAGCCGGATGTTTTCGATGGCGCTGAGCGTGGGCAGCAGGTTGAACGCCTGGAAGATGAAGCCGATCCGGTCCCGGCGCAGCTTCGTCAGCTTCTTGTCGCTCAGGCCGGTCAGCTCGGTGTCGCCGATGCGCGCCGAGCCGCCGGAGACGGAGTCGAGACCGGCCATGCAGTGCATCAGCGTGGACTTGCCCGATCCCGAGGGGCCCATGATCGCCGTGAACTCGGACTGCCGGAACTCGACCGAGACCTGGTCGAGCGCGACGACCCGTGTCTCGCCCTCTCCATACACCTTGGTCAGGTCCGTGGCCTTGGCGGCGAATGTGGTGGAGGGGGCGGAGAGGGACACCGGTGAGCTCCTTTTTGTCGGGACGGTGAAGTACGTTCCCATCCTCAGCCAGCGTCCCGTCGCGGGGGATCCCTCCAGGTGCGGGTTCCGGGGAGTTCTTCAGGGGTACGGGTGGATGCCGCCCGTCATACCTGAGGATGAGGTCACCCCTGAGTGCCCGTGAGGCTGCGGAGGGTTGATTTGCGTCATTCCTCGGCCACGCCCCCGCGGCGGCCCGCCGCATGAAGCGGCCCGTGACAGGGCAGTAGCCACCTGATGAGTCGTCAGCGGCTCATAAAATCAGACAACGTCGGCTTGGGGTACCGCTGTTCGGCCGAATCGGCCGGATAAGCTCGTGAGTCGACACGGCGCGCCTGTGCGCCCGGCACGGCTTGGGATCTGTGCCCGGATGGTGGAAAGCAGACACGGCGAGCTTAAAACTCGCTGGCCTTCGGGCCGTGCCGGTTCAAGTCCGGCTCCGGGCACCCGAACCCCCAAGCCCCTGACCAGCGGCTTTGGTCGTTCTGAGGCGGCCCCTGGCCCGCTCGTGGGAGCAAAACGGGAGCAGATCTGCGCTAGCTTGCACACATGGCGTACGTAACCACGCTTAGAGACCAAAAGGGGCATGTCACTAGCTATCGGGTGAAGTGGCGTCTCGGAGGCGGCAGCGGCCCGGAGCATCCGCAGCAGGTGGAACGGTTCGACCCCGACGACGAGGGCAAGCGGGCCGCCGACCTCTTCTGTGAGGCGGTCAACGCTGCCGGGCAACAGTGGCCGCCCGGCTGGGTCAAGGGGCGCGGGCTCATCGAACCCGGACGCCGGCACCGACGGGCAGTACATCTTCCGGAACTTCGCGACCACGGCCATCAAGCATCGCACTGGCATCTCGGCGCAGTACCGGCACGACTGTCTGCGCGACCTCGCGCGGTACCTCCTGCCGACGTTCGCGAACTGCGACCTGAGCCGGCGCTGGGCCGAGACGAACGGCGATGCTGGCGCAGAGCCGTTCGACGACGTAGGAGGGCGGCGCCCTCCGTACAGCTCGACTGTCCACTCCAGCAGTTCGACGAGGACACGGTCCGGCAGCCGCAACCCCGCGTCGACGACCGTCGCGCCCTCCAGGTCGGCGGCGTGACGGTGCGCGAACTCGGGGTCCCCGAAGGTGGCTACGATTTCCCCGCCCAGAGCGACATTCCAGCGCGCGAACCGCTCGGCGGACTCCGGCAGCATGAGCTGTGCCAGGAACACACGGAGCGCCCCGACGGTTTGCCGCAGCCGGTCCGGATCTACGTTGGCGAGGTCGTCCACCTCAACGCCCAGGCCGCGCTGGGTCTCCTTCAACCGCTCATAGGCATCCAGAAACTCGTCGCCCATGACTTCGGGTTGGAACAACAGCTCAACGTTGTCACCGATCTCGGCGACGTGCGGCTCGGTACGGATCGCGAACGTTTTCCTCACGGGCGTGCCCTTGTCTCCCGCGCTTCGCCCGGCCCACAACCAGCGGCGTACCGGCAGGGTATCGGTGGCCAACGATCAGCAGCACCAAGGCACAGGACGGCGCCAAGAGCCTCAGTCGTCGAGGCGGTGGCCCGGAAGCCGATTGGTTCCGCGCGCCGGTTGGCGCGCGGTGGTAGTCGGTGGGCGGGCTGGGTCAGCGTTTGACGCGGGCACGGATGGCGAGGACTGCCAGGCCGAGGAGGACGGGTTCGACTAGGCGGGAGGTCATCTCCACGTACGTGCCTGCGGTGGTGAGGTCTTGGCCGCTGCTGCGGAAGACGGTGCTGTTGATCACCGTCCGCAGGGATTTCTCGAATCGATCGGTGCTGAGCCGCTGGTGGAGCGGGCCGATGGGGTTGACCGGGGCAGGTGTGTCGGTGGTCAAGGCGAGGCGTTGACCGGCCTCGACCTGGCGGCCGGTGGTCGTCGGCTTGGGGTCGTCGGCGGGGAGGCCCCACAGCATCATCACCGCCACAGTGACCGTCATGGCTGCACCCAGCCAGGCCAGGGCGCGCGAGGCGCGCAGGCCATAGCCGGAGACGGCCCAGTACAGGTGAAGCAGAAGACGTTCGGGCAGCGGAGTGCTGCCGTCGGGGTCGCGGTCATGGCGGCGCATCTCCATCTCGCCGTAGTAGAAGTCGGCGGCCCCGGGTTCGTTCTTCCCGTCCTCCAGCGCCTTGCGCAACTGCCGGTACAGCGCGGCGATCGACTCCGGCCCCGGGGTGCGTTGCAGGTCCGGGTGGTGTTCCCCGCTGCGCCACAGCCGGTCCGAGGACAAGCCGACGTTGGCACTCTGGCCGGAGACGGCCGCACGCCAGTGGTGCTCCTCGGCCAGGGTGCGGCGCCGCGACCAGCGCGCCGGCCACAGTCCCCGGCGGTGCCAGCCGACCGGCGGGCGGGCAAAACGGACTCGGCCGTCCAGTCGGAGCTGATCCAGATGCACCGCGCCGGCGAAATGGCACCCGGACAGGTCCACATCGGTCAGCGCCAAGTGCGCCGCGTCCACCCCGCTCAGCGAAGCGATCCGCACCCCCGGGTCTCTCCCCAGCAGCAGGTCCTCCGAGATCTCTTCAGTGCCTCGGCTGTTACTCGGGGGCGCGGGCTCGGCGGCCAGGGTTAGCGGGTACTCCAGCACCGCCCCGGCGAGGTCGACTTCCGCGTAGCGCAGCCGCAACGCCGCGGTGGACTCCCACCGTGTCCGCCGCAGCGACACATGACTTACGGCGATCTCCACCGTCACCGGCGCCCCGAACACCGCACCGTCCAAATTTACCGTCCCCCTGCACACCACCGGCCCAACCCGCTGAGCCACCTCAAACCGCGCTTGCCTGAACCGGGCGTCGCCGGAGAAAATCACCCCCCCGAACCCGGCGACGCCGGGGAAAATCACCCCCTCGAACCCGGCGCCGCCGGAGAAAGTCGCCCCCTCGAACCCGGCGCCGCCGGAGAAAGTCGCCCCCTCGAACCGGGCGTCGCCGGAGAAAATCACCCCCCCGAACCCGGCGTCGCCGGAGAAAGTCGCTGCCAAAAAAACGGCGCCGCCGGAGAAAATCACCTGCAAAAACGGGGCGCCGCCGGAGAAAGTCGCCCCATCGAACCGGGCGTCGCCGGAGAAAGTCACTGCCAAAAACCCGGCGCCGCCGGAGAAAATCACCCTATTGAACCAAGCGTCGCCGGAGAAAGTCACTACCGCAAACCCGGCGCCGCTGGAGAAAGTCGCCCCCTCGAACCGGGCGTCGCCGGAGAAAATCACCCCCTCGAACCCGGCAACGCCGGAGAAAGTCGCCCCATCGAACCGGGCGTCGCCGGAGAAAGTCACCTCCACAAACTCGGCGTCGCCCAAGAAAGTCGCCCCCTCGAACTTGCTGACACCGAGGTGGGGTCGGCCGGTGGCGGGGTCGCGAACCGCAGTAAGTAACTGGTCAAGGAGGTGGTCGGTGAAGGGCGTGCTGCGGTGGTCGATCTCGGCGCCCGGAGTGAGGCCGCCCAGGTAGGCGATACGGTCGGGCTCGTCCAGGTGGGCCAGGCAGGCGGTGTGGCCGGGCACGCGGACGCCTCGGCAGCCGATGAGATCGTCTGCGGTAGCCCCGTCGCCGCAGGGCGGCCACGGCGGCGGCGTGATCGGGAGGCCAGGGGTCGGGGAGGTCATGCCTCAAGGACGACTGAGCACCGGCCCGAGTTGCCCCGGGCGGCTCAGCGGTCGCGAGGACTCCCCTGCATGCTGCTGAAGGCCCCCGGCTGCTCGGGCCAGCAGCGTTGACCTACGCAAGAGCTGGGCGCCAGTGGTAGAAGGGCGCATGGACCTGATCTCCACCAACGTTGCCACCTCCGGGATGAGAGCGGCCAGCAGCGCGGCCCGGGTTCTCGCCAGCCGCTACCGACCCGTGGGCGTTCCCCGGATAGGCAGTAAGGAGGACCGGGCGGAGGCATACCGGCTGATGCTGGACGCCTCCACCCGGGCCTGGCAGACCGCCTACTTCGTGGCCGCGATGCGGACCCAGGGGCGGGCCGCCGAGCGGTTCGCCGTGGCCCGGCTTCCCCAGGCGTTCGACGCAGCCACGGAGCTGGTCTGCGCGCTCGGCCGCGTCCGGCTATGCGGCACAGTCCCGGTGATCCACGCGGCCGAGGAACTCGTCAAGGCGACCAGCGACCTCGACATGAACGCCCGCGGTGCCGCGTTCCAGGAGAAGTCCGACGTCGTCGTGGCCCGCCATCAGGCATTCGTGGACGCGTGCCGTGCCGACCTCGCGTACCGCGCCCGGAAGTGGTGGTGGCCCAGAAAGTCCAAGGAGCGCCAGAACAGGCGGCAACCCGCCCCGGAAGTGGCCGGATCACGGTGATCACCTGTGGTGGTCGACACATGACGTTACGGTGACCGCCATGGTCGAAGATTCTGATCTGCCGGACCGCCTGGAAGAGGCGGACCTGCCGGCTGTGCTGGGCCTGGTATTGACGCGCGCGGCGGAGGGTGGGGCGACGGTGATCCTCCGGGACGGGCAGCCGATCGCCGCAGTCATGTCCATGAACGACTTCGAGGCCGCGGAGGCGGAAGTCGACAGGCGGTTCGAGGCGCGGACCTACCCGCCCGACGACGGGACGCGGTACTCGCTGGAGGAACTGCTCGCCGAGCACGCCGAGGACGGCGAGTGAGTTACAAGGTCGAGATGACGTCCGGCGCCCGCCGCGATCTGAAGCGGCTGGACAAAAAGGCCCAGGGACAGATCCTCAACGCCATCGACGCGCTGGGCCGCGACCCCTTCGGCGCTGGCAACGACGTCAAGAAGATGGCCGGCACCTCCTCGACCTACCGGCTGCGCGTGGGGAACTTCCGCGTGATCTACGAGCTGAGCCAGCGGCACGTGAAGATCACAGTCATCGAGGTCGCGCACCGCCGCGAGGCATACCGCTGACCGAACCCCCGCTCAGCCTCAGCACAGTCCCGCTCTACGAACCGTCCCGCCCCGCCCCCGCGCGGAGCCCTGAACCCGGAGAGACGCCGTGAGACGGCACGATTCGAACCGGCCCTACCGCCGGGGACGGGCACCGATCCTCACCGGCATGAGGACTTCGAGGCGCCCTCCGACTTCTCCGGCCCGACGGACCGTCCGGTGGACTACCCGTTGCTGGGCCGACTGGTCGGCACGGCCTTCGACGGGTGCACCTCGTGCCAGGACCCGCTGCTCACGCTGCTGGTCGAGGATTCCGGAGCGGCTTCCCGGGGCGAGGAGAGTAGTTCGGCGAGAGCGGCAGTGCAGGTGGCCCGAGAGAGTGCGCACCGCGGTGAAGGGGACGGCGCGGGCGAGGAGGGGTGGGTGGGTGGCGCCGGCACCGGGCTATGGGCGCGGGAGGCGGTGACGGCCGCTACCGGCCGAGGCGCAGGGCCCGCGTCAGGAAGGGGTTGGGCCGGGTACCGGGATGGCGGACGTAGGCGGCGAAGACCGTGCGCCCGCCGACTTCAAACCGCAACGCCTGGCGCCGCCGGGGGCGGATGACGTGCGGTCGAGTGCCGTCCAGCACGTAGCGGGTCGCCGGGTGGTCGCAGACGATGATGCCGGTCAGGCCGGTAGGCCCTTCCTCCACCCGCCACGAGACGAAGGCGCCCATCCGGCCCGGAGCCTCGGCCTCGGCGATCCGCGCGGTGCGCTGCGTCCGCTCCCCCAGCCGACGGGCCGCGGCGCCGTTGCGCAGACGCAGAGCCCTCACGATCCGACCGGGGTCGATCCGTACCTCGACGCTCAAGGCGACCCCCAGGGACAGCGCCCGCCCCCGGGCAGGGCCACGGTCACGCGCTGCTCCAGACCGACACAGCCGCCGTCCGGGCCGACCGTGCGCTGCGCACCCATCACGAACCGGCGACCTCGCCGCCGGTTCGGCGCCGTGCCCGGCAGACAACACAACTGCGCGTTGTAGACCGGACCATGTCGATGTGGAGGACCTGCGCCGCCACCGACAGGTCGGTGCAGGAAGGCGGGCAGCCCTGTTCGGTGACCGTCGGGGTGCACCGCAGCAGCGTGACAACCATCTCCAGCGCGGTGATCGGCGGCGACATACAGCCGCGTTCGCCCTGCACGATCCGCGCCTCCGCAGGGAACTCGGCGTCCGTCGAGGCGTAGATCCGCGCCACCGACACCGTGAGCTGGCCGCCAGCCGCCTCGTCGCTGCACGGGTCGTCGCAGGTGTCCCACGCCGGCAGTCCGGGCACGACGCAGGCCCGGCAGGACGGGCAGCCAGGCTGGCCGGGGATCTCGACCGCGGTACGGTCCAGCGCGACGCACACGCAGCCCAGCACAGCTTCGGCCAGATCGTGAATCGCCAGCGGGGTCAGGGCCATTGCTGCACTCTCGGCCGCCGGAAATCCGGTGAGTAGACGCGGCTCGGGCTGGTCAGCCGGTACGGGTTCACCATCGCCAGCCACATGTCTGCCATGGGAAGCCCGGTGCGGCCCTCGCTGTAGATCAGCGTCGGGTCGGGCAACTCCATCTCCACGCCCTGGCGTACGAGACGGGTCAGGTTCCCGTTCGCCTTGCAGCCGCACGACGAGCCCGGCGAGCAGCCGCGCAACAGGTGACACGTCAGCTCGGACACGGCGGCGATGGCCGCCTCGTCGAGCGGCAGCCCCCACCGGTACGTCACCCCGAACGTCACCGGCTCGCTGGTCGGCGCTGTCATGTCCTGGCAGTCCGGCCAGCACTCGCCGTCGGTGCGCACCAACCAGCCCGGCACGTCGACCCGGTACTGCTCGGGCAGAAGAGTCTCGCCGTCAACCAGGACCTCCACGACGTCGTACACCGGGCGTGGCAGGGAGACCTCACACAGCTCGCCACACGAGCAGTCGCTCGCGCAGCCGCACACCGAGGCGTTTCGCCACGCCCCGTCAACGCCGATGTACGGGACCCACGGCCCGTTGGTCACCGGCCTGGAAGCTGACCACCGTGGACTCCAGGCAGGAGCGGCGGCACGGCCGCACGGTCACCGGGCACGGGCCCCAGCGGCGCCCGGACAGCCCCCATAGGGTGATCGACGCGACAAGCGTCCACCGTTCGACGTCGGCCGGTTCCACCCCTCGGGAACCTCGCAGCACAGCGAGGTGGGCCACGCCTCGCACGGCCCGAGCTGTAGTGGCATCAGCGCCTCCCGGGCAGCTCGTAGCGGCACGGCTCCGGGAACGACTTCCGGATGAACGCCCCGACATGCCCGTTGGCGAACGAGTCGGGCATCGTCGACAAGAACGGCGAGTCGATCGGGAACCTCGGCGCGCGGTGCAGAACTTGCACGTCCTCGATCCGTTCCCCACCCAGGCCCGAGAGGACGCCGTAGGGGCTGAGATCCTGGATGCGGCGGTAGACGGCTTCCTCGGCCAGGGGATCGAGGGCGGAGGTCGGCTCGTCGCAGATCGGGACCGGCGCGTTGCAGCCTCCGGCCGGGAGGTGCCCCCACCGGCCGGCTGCTGTGGGCCTCACCCGCGCTGGCGCGGAGCGGTCCACGACATCCGCGCCGTCCGCACCCACCGCATCATCGAGGCGCTGGCCAGCGTGAACCTCCGTGCTGGGCCGACAAGGCTTGTCGCGGAGCCGGCGGTACCGTCCGCGTGCCCTACTGGGGGCGGTGGGAAAGGCTTGTCAGCCGGACAGCAAGCCCACAACCGCTCCCACGCGAAGATCCGCGCACTGGGAGAACAAGCCGTCGCCACGCCGAAGTCCTGGCACCTCCTGCTGAAGCTGCGGTGCAGCACGCCCCGCATCACCGAGCTGATCAAAGCCGTCCTCACCCTCCACCTGATGACGACAGCCTGAGGCTGGAAAGAGTCAATATCTGATATGGGTCCGGGGCGGGGATAAATCCGTAAGTTCCTGGCGGCTTGCTCCACTCCGCTGACGCGCATGCGCCACACCGGCCACGCACTGAGCTGGTCGAAATAGCGACGGCGACACCAGGGCACCGCCCAATGCGGTCACTACCGCCGCCGCAGGCTGTCCTCGACCTCTCAGCCGTAGTACTTCGTGATTTTCGTGGGCGCCGCGTCTTCTTTGAGCCATGCGCGCCGAATATTGCCAGAAACCAGCGCGAACTCCTCCCAGCTCATCTCTGCACTCTCGTCTGCGGCTCCGTCCGCAGAGGGCTGCATCTCACCGTCCCGGAGGGAAAGCCGCAAGCCACCCGAAGGGTCACCTGTCGAATTTGCCGAGACGATAAACCCGTCGTCCGTATCAAGAACCATGAAGGCGAACCTCTCCCCGCCGTCCATGATAATTCGGTAAAGGTGGGCGTCTTCGGTGCTGCTGAGCAACTGAGCGTGGAACGACATCATCATCGCTAGGGCCTCCTCTTCATCGGCGCCGCTGGAACCCGGTCCCCTCGCGGGAGGGGGCCTCCCCATCCCAAGCGAGACCAGCGTCAATGGTCGCCGCGTGGGCTTCAGCATAGCTGGGGTTGCCTGTATCTCGCATATAGTTCGATTCGTACAATTCGTGCCTCAGTAAGGTGATGTCCTCGGGGTGCGGGTTTCCTTCTCGGAGGCGAAGCCACGCCTCGGCCATTCTGGGATTGGACTCAAACCTGGCCATTTCCGCCGGGATGCCATAGTCGACGTAGCTGTCCAATAGATGTTCCTCTTCGAATACGTGCGATTTGATTTGCGCTATCTCGTCACGCGTGAAACCGTACTCTGCCGCATGGGTGGCGATATCATCCACGTCGTCCGTCGAACGGATGGAGTCGTATGCCTCGTCGGCCCATGCTTCGTCGAAGTCATCCGCGTTACGCGGGGGACGGATTTCACCTCCGGTCTGCCGCCCCGGCACGAACGCGTCGTCGGCACCTCGGCGGAGGGCGTTGGCCATATCCCCGAGCCCGCCCCTCGCGAGTCCTCGGAGTCCTGCCGCGAGGCCGCCCAAGGTGGTCAGCCCCTTGGTGCCCGGAATGCAGTCGAGGGCTGCCTATCTGCGGCCGTACAGTATTTATATGAGGGAAATTCAGAATGAAGAAGCCGCGATTTACTGCCGCATCTCGAAGGCCGACGACGAAGACCAGACAGGCGTGGACAGGCAGGAAGAACTCTGCCGCGAAGTCGCGCAAAGGCTTGGTTTGCGCGTGGTGGACGTGTTCAAGGACAACAATCGTTCCGCGTGGCAGCGGAACCGTAAGCGACCGCGTTGGGAAAAGCTCCTCGCCGACATGGCAGAGGGCAAATACCGGCACGTGATCGTCTATCACCCCGACCGGCTGATGAGGCAGCCGCGCGACCTTGAGGAGCTGCTGTCCGTCGCGGACAACCAGCACATCACGCTGCACGGCCAGGCCAACCGCAGGGATCTGTCAGACCCCGATGACCGGTTCATCCTGCGTATCGAGGTGGCCCACGCCTGCCGTTCCTCAGACGACACCTCCCGCCGCGTGAAGGACGCCTACGCCGAGCGCCGCAGGGAGGGAAAGCCCCACACGGGAAGGCGCCAGTACGGATACACCCCCGACGGAATGACCATCATGGAGCACGAGGCGGAGATCATCCGGGATATCTTCCGCCTGTATCTCGACGGGAAGACCGCCACGGCGATATCCCGCATCCTGCACGAGCGGGGCGAGGTCACCGCCGAGGGGAAAGACTGGCAGCCATCGACCGTGCGCAACATGCTGGATTCCCGCCGTCTCGCGGGCATCATCAGCAAGCCCGGTGAACCCATCCGCATGGGAACGTGGCCGCCCGTCGTGGATATCGGCGTGTGGCAGGAAGCCCAGGAAAGGCGCGCCCACCGGGGACGGCAGGAAAAGCAGCGCTGCACCCGGAAGTACTTCTACACCCTGCGCGGAATCGTCACGTGCACCTGTGGTTCCCGCATGGGCGGCAGCAGCAGCACCCGCGACACGCACATCTACCGATGCGCCCGCTCGCACCGCAACGGCACCCAGCGCTGCCCGGTCACCGTGTCGGCCGAAGCGCTCGAACGGCTCATGCGCGATCTGGCGATCAGGGTTCTTGAAGGTCTGGACGTCTCCGGCCGCCCGATGTCCGTCACGCCCGTATCCAGGCTGGACGCCGACGCCGACGCGGCCGATCAGCAGCAGCTCACCGAGCTTGACGAGATGTGGACCGCCAAGGAGATCAGCACCCCGGAGTACCGGGCGATGCGCCGCACGATCAGCGACCGCATCAAGGCCCGCCAGCGCGTGACGATCACCCGCCCCGTCGTCGTCCTGGACGGCATCACCGGCCCCAACGCCCGCGCCGCATGGCAGGCCCTTGAAGACGCCGGAGACCACGAGCGGATCAACGCGATCTTCCAGCACCTGTACGCCGCCGTGATCATCAAGCCGCGCACCCGCATGGGCCGGGGACTTGACCTGAGGCGGATCGAGGTGGAACCGAACAACCTGCATCTCGCCGCCTGACTAACCGTCCGGACCACGGCCGAGGAGCCGCGCGAGCTGTTCCGCGCTCCTCGGTCCCAGGCGCTTCACGAACCGCGCCGCCTGCCAGTCCAGCCACTCATCCCGCGTCTGCGGAACAGGCTCCGCGCCCTCTTGATCGTCTTGCTGCTGTTGCTCATCCATGGCCGGGGCGCCCCGCCCGCCCACCCGCACACGGGTCCGCTCCGCTTACCGCCGCCCCGGATCTGCACCCTTCAGTTCGAGCCGCCCGCATGGTGGAGCCCTCGCAGAACCCGAAGACGCAGACATCACCGCTCCTCTCCGCACCCCGGACCCGGCCGGGAACCACGACCACGAACCGTCACGGCCGGCACGCCCCCACCATCACCGTCCGCAACCACAGCCACCAGCCCCCACGTCCGGGCGGACCACCACCCGCACAACGGCCAACTACCACAATGCGCCGCCATAACCGGCCAAACAACCGAATTCCCGAGCAGCCACCCCACACCAGCCCACCAGCCCGCCGGGCCATCGCTCAGCCGATCCGCCTTGTGTCCGCTCACCGCGCCAGGCCCTCACCGCCACCGGCCACCCCGCTCCACACCCGGCACGCAACCCGTCGAAGCCCAGGGCGGTCCAAAGTTTCTTTACTTACTCAAGGGCGCGTCCACCGACGCGCCGGGCGGCCCCCGTGCCGCCCTCGGCCGGGCATGCGGACCTTCGGCCGTTCCCGGCCGAGCGGCCCCGGGCCACCCCACACCAGACGCGCCCACCCCGCAGAACCCCAGACCGGCCACCCACGACGATCCAGCCGGACCAACCGCCACGGCCGACCCACACCCGGGCCACGCTCCCGCTCCCCGCCGACACGCCCCGCTCAACCCCGCGCCCCGACACACGCAAAGAGGCCCCGTCCATCCGGCGAGAGGAATGAAGCCCGGATGGACGGAGCCATGATGGTGTCCTCACCGCGCAACGCGCGGCACCCCAGTTAAGGGGCGGACCGGGGCGGGAGCACCCAAGCGCGTCCGCTCAGGCTGTGACACGTCTGCCACTACTCGGGGCTTGTCCGGTCGGGAACACCACCAGCCCGTGCGGCCAGAGGGGCCGTCAAGAACCTCTGTTCGGCCGCGCGGGAGTCGAGGAAACAGGCGACCGGCCACGGCCCGCGTCGGCACCGGCCGTCAGCCCCGGCAGCAACCGCGCCGACACCGCCACCACCCAGCCGACCGCCAACCGCACCACCCGCACCAGCAGCCCCCGCACACCCCCACGCGGCCGGGCATGAGCCCGAGGCGGGCGCTCGCCAGCAGGACGCCCCGCATCACCAGCCGGGACCACCGGGTCAACCCGCCAGTGCCGCTGCGACGTCACCAGGAACTGACCGTGATCTAACCCAAGCCGCAGCGCGTGATCCAGCGCCCACATCCCCACCGGCTTCTGATCGTTGTCCACCAGCGGCGAGGCTTCACCACACCACAGACACTCGGCACCATAGATGCCATCCGGCGCACCCTCCGCCCGCTCAGCACTCAGCACCCACTCAGCACCCCGGATCACCGCATGGCTCACGACAGCTCACCATCCGCAAGCCGCCCGCCCCGACTCTCCGCCACCCGCAACACAGTGCACAGGCACCGAGCGAGCTGCTTCGCCGCAAACCGCAGATCCTCCGCCGACGCCGCCGGATCATCCAGCTTCGGCCGGAAGTAACCCAGCACCTCGGCACCCGCCGCAAGCTGGACGGCCTCCGTCTGGTCGGCCAAAGACGCCAGCTCCCCGCCCTCACCCTCGGGTGAGAGATAGCAGGGACCGCCGTCCTCACCCGGCCACGGCAACAACCGCGCTCGGTTCGTCATGTCCCGTAGCTGTCCGAGGTGCGGACATGACTGCTGTTCAAAGCTGTCAGATGGCTGCATATCAGCCATGCCGCACTCCCGGCATGCCGATCACGGTCAGGGCGGAGCGCAGCGGCTCGGGATCGGTCAGGCAGTCGCCCACCGGGGCAAGCAGCCAGCGCGGCAGCGGCGCCGCCGTACTGTTCGCGGGCGGAACAGCGATGTGGCTGCCGATGCCCAGCACGGCCATGGCGGGAAGGTTCCAGTCGTCACCCAAGCCCGGCCCGATGAGCCAGAACCAGTTCACCGGCCCCTGAATCACAGGACCGGAAGCCCGGTTGAGCCGGGCCAGGACGAACGGCCCGTTCCGCTGCGGCACCCGCACCGCATCGAACCACTTCCCGCACGGCACCGCCTGCGTACCCTCCTCAGCCGAGGGCAGCCACTCGGGTGGCTCTGCGGCTGCGTGGTCCTTGCCGTTACTGTGATCCATGTCGGCGCTCCTTGTGGCGTTGGCCATTCCCCGGGCCGTCCCACCGGCTGCGGGGTCCACTTAGCGTGGCGGCTCGACTGCGGTAAGCGCGACGTCGTTCAAGGCGTCATTCCGGCGACATCAATGACGTCATTCCGGTGACATTTCTCCCACTAGGCGTCTACTGTGCCTTCCATGAGCGCAACACCCAACTCCTCACTCAGGGCCGTCCGCATGGGCCTGCTCATGAGTCAAGACGACTTCGCCAAGGCACTACGCGAGGCAGGCATCCCCGGAGCCTCCAAGCGCCTCGTGCAACGCTGGGAAGCGGGGACGACGTGCAACCCCCGCCCGGTCCACGCCCGCGCGCTGGAGCAAGTGACCGGTATCCCCATCGAAGCCCTCGGCTTCACAACCCCCGTCCCACTGGCCCGGGTAACCGACGACGAACACGGAGGACACGACGTCGAGACATCACCAGACGGCATCCCCGCCGCCACGCCACCAACCCCGGTAGCACAGCCCTCCGCCGCACCGCGCACCCACACCAACTACTCCGGCATCTGGCTCTCTCGCTACGAATACTTCAGCTCCGGACGCGACGAGAAGCACACCGGATTGCACCACGTGGTGATCCTCCAGCACGGCGACAAACTGACGGTCCGCAGCCTTCCCGGCTCCTCCGACTCCTCCCTGACGATCGACCTGCAAGTCGACGGCAAGGTCGCGACCGGCACTTGGTCAGAGCAGACCGCCACCGACGGCTACTACCAGGGCGCCCGCTACCACGGCGCCATACAGCTCGTGATTGAGCTGACCGATCGGAGGATGTCCGGCAAGTGGGTCGGCTTCGGCAAGGAATTCGACATCAACACCGGACCGTGGGAACTCGTCTTCCAGGACGCTTCAACTTCCAAGGTGGCGATGCAGAAGTACAACCGACCTCCCGCGGACTGACTCCTCCCGACACAACAAGCAGGAACGGAAAGGGCGTGCCGGGGCGGGCGGCCTCCGAGACTTTAGGCAGCCACCGGGGGGCGAGCCTCGAAGAGCGGGGGGCCCATCGGGCACAACACCGGGCAGGCCAAGGCTGCCCGATCCGCTGGCAAGCGTACGGCCCCCCGCTCTCTCGCCCCCCGGCAGCTCCCGCCCAAAGTCTCTCCGGCCACCCGCGTGACCACGCGCACGCCGATCCACCACACGGCCGCACCCCCTCTGACCAGCAGCGGAATCACTGTACGAAGAGGCATTGACAGCGGCGAAGGCGACGTCGAGGAGGGTGGCTTGTCCTCTGGCGTATTTGACGAGGGTGTCGGCCAGGACGATGAGGGCTGCGGCGAGGACGACCCAGGCGAGGGGGCCGCCGATGATCATCACGACGACGCCCAGGACGGCGACGACCAGCTTGCAGACCTCGACGATGGTGTCCCAGTTGTCGCGGACCCAGTCGATCGCCTGCTCCCACCAGCGCCGGTTGTGAATGCCGGCATCGGAGGCCGCGTCGATGTCACGGGCGCACTCCCGCGCGGCATCTTCGCGCATCTCCTGTGCCTGCCGGGCCAGTTCCTGCGCGGCCGACAGGGCCTCCTCCGCTGCGGACACCCGGTCCTGCGCCGCAGTGACAGCCGCCTGAGCGGCCTGATGGTCCCGTACCGCGCTACGGACATCCGACTCCGAGGGCGGCTCGGGCGTGCTCTCGCGCCGGGCCTGGTCCTGAAGCCGCTCGGCCTCGTCTCCCGCGCGGGACACCCAATCCTCGCCGTCGATCAACTGTGCCTGCGCGGCCCGCAGATCCGTCTGCGCGGCGATCGCCTGCTCCAGTGCCCGGTCGGCCAGGGCCTGGGCGTTCTCCAGCGTCGGCCAGTACCGTGCCAGTGCCTCGGCGGCCATATCGTAGGAGGTTTGAAATTTGGTCAGGTTTTCCGATACGCCGTCGAATTCGGTACGGAACGCATCTGCGGTCAGTCCGGCCCAGTCCAGTACTGCCCGGTCCGAGGCCATTCCCCGGATCTTCCCCAGCGCCTCACCGACATCGTCGGCGAACTCCTGTAACTCGTCCGCCAGTTCGCGAACTTCTTCCGGACGTCCAGGCGTCGGGTCCGCGTCCATGTCGACCGGCGACCAGTCGGAAGCACGCGCCACCTTCGCCCCCCGGCGTGATCAACTGACTACTCATCCGGGATAATACTCCTCCAGCGACGCGGAGAAGATGGTCGACAACTCGGTCGCCGCTGAGGTTCAACTGCCAGTATCGGCCTGAGCGTTCATCGAGGAGAATCATCCCGTCGGTAGTGTCGCAAGTGGTGACGTCACGGCGCAGCTTCACGCTGATGCTCTTTCAGGTGGCTGGGGTGGGGTGGGCTTCGAGGGCGCGCAGCCACTCCTCGACGGCCAGGGTGTACGCCAACTCGGGAACACCGCCGTTGAGCAGCGCGGGTGCGAGCAGGGCGCGGCGCAGCGGCGCGGGATCGATGAGACCCATGTTGGCCAGCCGGAAGTCCTCGGCCCAGCCGGCGAAGGTGCGACGCTGGGCGGCCAGCCCCGCGTGCCACTCGTCGCTGGAGCCGTCCTTGGTGGTGCGCGTCAGGATTCCCCGCTCAAGTCAGAGCTTGTACTGGTAGTGAATCCCGTCGGGGACGAACCCGCCATTCCCCATCGTCTCGTCGGCGAACCCGCCGACCTCGGCCAGCACCGGAGGCTCGTAGACCTCCGGCTCCTCGATACGCGGTTCCTGCTCCATGACAGCCACTCCCCTCGGGGGTGGACTACGGTATGCGTTGGAATGATTCCCCTGGGTAGTCGACTCCAAGCGTAAAGTAACTTATGTGAGTTATGGGTGAATCGTCGGCCAAGGTCCGAGCCAGAGCACCGGTTCACCCCCGCGGGCGCCGCGCCAGCCGCACCTCTGGTCCTGAGGAGGACTCAGGCGCCCACAGTTCGGTCGTCCCTCGAAGCCGAATCCCGGTGGCCACACGCGGCTGAACCAGCACGTGGTCGAGGGCGAGGGGCGGCGACGCATCGGCAGGGAGGGGGGACTTCCCGCCGGGGTGGCGCCGGGCCCCGCGCGTTCCTGTCGTCGCGGCCGGGGGAGCAGGAGAGCTGGGCAGACCACACCGCGCACCGACCCCGAACGGGCTTGAGTCGCGTAGTCCCTGGCCGCGGAAGATCACCCGGCGGTTACAGCCCTCCGGGTTTCGGGAGCTTTCGAGCCTCAAAACTCACCCCCGCCATGCTGATCTCTCAGCGAACCAGCGGCCTGCGAAACGCGCGGGCCCAGAGGGACGAGGCCCCAACAGGCTGTTGACAATCAACGTTAACTTGGTCGACAATCGACCAAACTGATTGGCCGCCCTCACTGCACTAGGAGGACTTGTGGGTATCGACATCAAGCCGAAGTTCGTCTCGTTCGACATGAACGGCACGCTGATCCAGTACCGGCAGGACGAGACGATCCGGAAGGTCCTCGGCGACCGGCTCCCGGCCGAGATCGTCGACGACTTCGAGCTCGCCGGGGAGCAGATCCGGTTCGACGAGTGCATGGGTGACTGGCGTCCCATGCACAAGGTCATCGAGGCAGCGCTGCGCCGCACCATGGCGAAGTTCGGCCTGGAGTACCGCGAGGGCGACGCACGCGCGGTCTACGACCAGATTCCCACGTGGGGGCCGTACCCGGGCGTGAGCGAGGCTTTGAGGCGCTTGGCGGAGGCGTACCCCCTGGTGATCTTGACCAACACCGACGACGCGCAGGCGCCGTCCCTCGTGGAGAACCTCCAAGCGCCGATCGAGGTCGTGATCACTTCCGAGCAGGCTCAGGCCTACAAGCCCAGGCTCCGTGCGTTTGAGTACATGCTGGACAAGCTGGGGGTGGCGCCCGACGAGATCGTGCACGTCTCCGCGAGTCCGCAGTATGACCACCGGGCGGCGTTCGACGCGGGCATCAAGAACAAGGTGTACCTGGACCGCGGATGGGAGCCGGACCAGCCGTGGCTGAGCTACACCCGGATCACCGACATCGCCGAGCTGCCGGTGCTCTTCGGCCTCCAACGTCCGTAACGGGGCCGAGGCGCTTGATCGTTCGGGCATGACCCAGAAATCAACCGTTCGGGATCCGCTCGCCGGCGTGTCGGCAGAGAGAGAAGGAAGTCGCTGTCGATCGCGCTGATGGCCTACAACGACCAGCCCGAGCTCGCCACGTCGCAGCCGTGATCCAGGACCAGGTGCGGCAGCTCGGCATCGAGGTCACGATCCGGGGCGGCGAGTACGCCGCACTGGAGCCCGACATGCTGTCGGGCAACTTCGACGCCGCGCTGCTGCGGACGGTTGCTCCAGTGTCTACGTGGCGGGTCAGCTGCTCTGCCAAGGACGGCAAGCTCCTCGGTCAGGGCACCCTGGGCCGGGACGTCGACCTTGAGACCGCGCGACGCCGGCGCGCCAGGCGGCCCCGAACGCGCTCGCTGTCGCCGCGGATGCGGTGGGCGGTCTGGACCGGTCCGGTCCGGATCGTGCAGATGCTGGTCAGCATCGCGTACCAGCCGTCGACGGCGGCCTCGGCATTCAGGACGTCCTGGTCGACGTGCCAGGCCAGGGCGGGGGCGTCGTGCTCGTCGGTGGTGATGGTCCAGCGCAGGCAGGCGGTGACGCGCCGCTTGGCGGCGGTGACCCCGGCCGGGGCCGTGACCCTCTCGCGGGTCTTGTCGTGCCGGCCGCCCGCCGACCGGCGAGCTTGTCCATCGCCTCCCTGGCCCGGGCCAGACGCTTCTCGCGGCTCTGAGCCGGCCCGCCGCGACGGCGGTGGAGTGGACCAGGATCCGGCGCACCCGGTGCACGGGATCTCGCGTGCGGGGCCCGGCCAGGGTGTGGACGTCCTCCAGTACCCGGTAGACCTCCGAGCGGCCTTGGACCACTTCACGGAGGCGGCATGACCTCATGCATGCCGGGGCGTGCGTTCCCCTTGATCTCCCGTCTGGGCTCGCAGCGCCGATTGGAAATGGGCAGCCAGTTCCTGGCGGAACGCGTCGGTGTCGCCTTCCAGGGCAACCGCGGCCAACCTCTCGTGCTCGACGGCCAATTCACGCGGGTCGCTGTAAGTGCGGTGATCGACGCTGAGGTAGAGGCGCAGCTTGGTCTCCCAACCATTCCAGAGACTCTGCAGGATGCCGTGCTCCGAGAGGTCGTAGAAGAGCCTGTGGAAGCGAAGGTGTGCGTCGATGCTGGCCGGGATGTCGTTCTTCTCAGTCGCCCGGTGGAGATCCTCGACGGTTTGCATCAACTGCGGCCGCTCAGGACCGCGCAGTGCTTCGGCTGAGAGCTCAGCGGCGTACGGCTCGACACGTAGACGGACTGAGGCGATTTCGGCGACCTCACGAGCGCTCACCTCTACGACGAACGCCCCACGGAAGGGGATCTTTACGATGAGCCCTTCCTCCTCCAGCTTGGTCAGCGCCTCGCGCAGCGGGGACCGGCTGATCCCGAGATCCGCGGCGATGTGTGCCTCGCGCAGCTGTCCACCAGGAGGTACGATCCCGTCGAGGATGGCGGCACGCAGTACGCGGTGGACGCCGTCCGGCGTCGTCCTCCGGTGCTCCAGCCACTCGAACTTGTGGTCCACCCCGTCGCCCTCCCTTGGTCGTTTGTCGACTATACCTCCGGGATGTCTGTCAGCACCTGGCGGTCCGTGGCTTGGCGGTGCCCAGGTGGTGTGGCGCGGCACCTTCGCGCCTCCGGGCGCCGACTGTTCGGCCTTCTTCGTCCAGTCGTACCAGGTCTTGCCGGAGACGCCGAACACCTGGCAGATCGGTGACGTCTCCGATCCTGGCGGCGTGCTCGATGAGCCACACCCGGCGGTCGTCCACCCCGTCCTCGTGGGTCACGGGATGGCTTGCTTTCCCTGGATCTCAGCGATCCAGAGACCGCCTCCGTGATCCACACCCGCACGGAGGCCGGTCGGGCCGGGTATCACCCAAGCCGTGATCCCCGAGCCCTGGACAACGTGGTGTCGGGCGACACGTCACGGGCGCGGCAGGCCGAGAAGGACGGGGAGGTCGGCGATGTCGGTGATCCGCTTGTAGCCGAGCCACGGGTGGTCCGGCTCGAAGCCGCGGTCCATGTACACCGTGTTCTTGATGCCCATGTCGGCCGCGGAGCGGAGGTCGTACTGCGGGCTCGCCGAGACGTGCACGATGTCGTCGGGTGCGACGCCGAGCTTGTCCAGCGTGTATTCAAACGCACGGAGCCGTGGCTTGTAGACGCCCATCTCCTCGGCGGTGATCACGACCTCGAAAGGGGCCTGGAGATTCTCCGCGAGGCGCTTCGCATGCACGTCGTCGGAGTTCGTCACGATCACCAGTGGGTACTCCTCAGCCAAGCGCCGCAGCGCCTCGCTGACGCCGGGGTACGGGCCCCACGTGGGGATCTCCTCGTACACCGCCTGACCATCGCCCTCACGGTATTCCAGGCCGAACCTGCGCATGGTCCGTTCCAGCGCGTTGGCGACGATCTGGTGGAACGGCTTGTACTCGCCCAGGCACTCGTCCATCCGGTACTGGGTGCCGGTCCGCAGGACCTCGTCGGCGAGCTCGGCCGGGAGCCGGTGGCCCAGGACCCGACGGATCACCTCATTGATACGGAAGTGGATCAGCGTCCCGTTCATGTCGAACGTGACGAACCTCGGCTTGTTCTCCCATTCCACGGTTCCTCCAGGTGCTGATCGAAGGCGGTCAGTCGCTGTCACTTGTCGATTGTCGACCATATGAATATAGTCGACGAGTGTCAACAGGCCCCGAACCTCCCCTCAGGGCCGCTCCGCCGGACATCAAGAAGGTTGTGAACGGTGTCCGGGGGGCGGCGAGCACACGTCCGACGGCGGACCTCGAAAGGGCCTGACCCACGTGCGTTCACAGCGGACGGCACCGGCAGGAGAGAGCAGCGACATGAAGTTCACCCCCTACTGGCTCGACACCGCTCCCGAGGGTCCGGACCGGTCCCGGACCGAGATCGGTGGGCATGTCGACGTGGCGATCATCGGGGCCGGCCTGACCGGCCTCTCCGCGGCACTGCACCTGGCGCGCAAGGGCGCGAACGTGCACGTCTTCGAGAAGGAGACGGTGGGATTCGGCGCATCGGGCCGCAACGGCGGCATGGCCACCATGGGCCTGTCGATCGGGATCCGGGACGCGGTCTCCCGCTACGGGTTCGACACCGCGAAGGCGTATCTGCTGGCTTACCATGACGCGGTCGACACCATCGAGAAGCTCGTCAACGACGAGGGTATCGACTGCGACTTCGCTCGTACGGGCAAGCTGATCCTGGCCTCCAAGCCGGCTCACGTCGAGGGTCTGCGCAAGACCCACGCCATCATGTCCGGCCGCCTCGGGGTCGAGACCCGGCTCATAGCCAAGAGCGAGATCCACTCGGAGATCGGCTCCGACCGCTTCCACGGCGGGATGGTCGACGCCAGGAGCGCAGGGCTGCATGTCGGCAAGTTCACCAAGGGGCTCGCCGAGGCGGCCGCGCGGATCGGCGTCATCATTCATGAGAAGGCAATGGTCGAGAAGGTCAGTCGACTGGACGGTACGCGGCACGAGCTGGTCACTCCGCGAGGGACCGTCCAGGCCGACCAGGTGCTGGTCGCGACCAGCGGCTACACCAGCAGGCCGTTCCGCTGGCATCAGGTCAGGATCGCGCCCCTCGGCAGCTTCATCATCGTGACCGAACCGCTGGGCAAGGACGTCTGCGACATGCTGCTGCCGAATCGGCGGATGGCATCGAACACCTTGAACCTGCTGAACTACTTCCGGATCACTCCGGACGAGCGGCTGCTGTTCGGTGGTCGCGCCCGGTTCGCCATGTCCAACCAGCAGTCGGACGCGAAGAGCGGGCGCATCCTGCGAAAGGCGATGACCGAGATCTTCCCGCAGCTCACGAACACGCGCGTCGACTACTGCTGGGGCGGCCTGGTCGATATGAGCATGGACCGAATGGTGCACGCCGGCGAGCAGAACGGATTGTTCTACTCGCTCGGCTACTCCGGCCACGGCGTCCAGATGGCCACGCACATGGGCAAGCAGATGGCCGACTACATGAACGGCACGCCGACCGCCAACCCCTGGCGCGACCTGCCCTTCAGACGGATCCCGGGACACTTCGGCCCGCCCTGGTTCCTGCCCTTCGCGGGCGGCTACTACAAGTTCAAGGACCTCATCAAGTAGGCGTGGGACAGAAATGCTGAGCAGATGGGCGGTGGACGTATGACGGCCCCCTCGCACCCCGGGTGTACGTCTCGCGATCACACCCGGTCTGCGGGTGGAGACCGGCCCGGGATCGACGGGCCCTTACGCTACGACGCCTCCAACTACCCTCTGCTGTCACGGCCGTGGCCTTCCCGCGCACCACCGACCACGTGGTCGGTGGTGCTGCCGCGTCGACCAAGTCATCGACCCGGGCCGGGACGAGGCGTGGCACGTGGAGCGGGCTCGCGGAGGTCACCGCCCCAGGCGGCCGGCCGCCAGGCCGAGAGGTGTGCCGGTGTCGTCGATCCAGTCGCCCATCTCCTGCCGGGCGGTCAGCTCGGCGTGAACGGGGATCTCCACGCCGTCCACGTCGAGCGTGGCGGGACCGGTGTCGGTGCCGAGAAGTCTCTCCACGTCCCCAAGTAAGCGGGAGGTCACGTCTGCCGTCGGCAGCACAACGGCCCTTGAATCCGCCGCGAAGGTGAGGCCGCTCGCTGTCCCCCCGACCGTGGCGAGGGGTACCGTCCTGTGTGCTACCGCAGGACGAACATGGAGACCATCATGTCCGACGGCATGCCCCCGCACATCACCGTATCCGGACAGTCGGTGATGTGACGATGAATGAGACAGAGAGCATCGGTCAGCGGATGCGCGCCGCACGGCTCCGGCTCGGGCTCACCCAGGCCGACGTCGCCAACGCCCTCGGCCGAACTCAGGGATGGGTGTCGAAAGCCGAGAAGGGGCTCATCGAGCTGGACCGCACCAGCGTCATCAACGCCGTCGCCGGCGTGCTGCACATCCACCCCAACGAGCTGATCGACCGTCCCTACCGCGGGGGTGCCGCGGCGGCGAATCAGTGGGAGGTTTCGGCGGCGGCGATCATAAGGGAGCTGCGTCGCTACGACCTGGCGCCGATTTTCGATGGGCAACCCAGGCCGTCGCAGTCGCTGTGGGCGCGCACCGCCCAGCTTCACGAACTGCGGGACAACGCACAGAACACCAAGATCCTGGCCGTGCTGCCCGATCTGCTGCGGGAGGCCCGCGCGCTGGCTGAGGTCTCCTCCGGCCACGAGCGCGAAGAGGCGTGGGCGATCTACGCGATCGCCTGCAAGTTCGGGCACACGTCCGCGCACGCCTTGGGGCACCCGGAACTGGTCGCCATTACCTGCGAGCGGGCCGCTTGGGCGGCCGAGCGGTCTGGTGACGCCCTGATGCCGGCGGTGGCCGACTGGATGCGGGTGTGGGACATGTGGGCGACCGCCGACTGGTCCGACGCTGTCGCTCTGTCCGACAAGGCGCTGCTCACTATCGAGCCCGAGTACCGCCGTGGCGATCCCCTCGCCGTGCGGGCCTGGGGCGCCCTGCACCTCCGTGCGGCGGTCTCCGCCGCACGCGGTGCGCGCGAGGCGGAAGCACGGCACCGTATCGACCAGGCTTGTGAGGCCGCTGAGCTGGCTGCGGGTCACCAGCCGCAGTTCGACCGGCACAGCCTCACTTTCAGCGCCGCGAATGTGTCCATCCACGGTGTCAACGTGGAACTGGAGATGAGCCATCAGGACGAGGCGCTGCGGCTCCACGAACAGATGGACAAGAGGGCCGTCCTCGCATTGCCGAAGTCACGGCGCGGCCACTACCAACTCGACTTGGCGCGGGCATATCTGTGGACAGGGCAGCGGGAACAGGCCCTGAAGGAACTGGAGAAGGCCGAGGCGACCGCGCCGCAGCTCATCCGGAACCACCCGATCGCTCGGGCGACGCTGCGCAGGATCAGGAGCGGCGAGCGGACCAGCTTGTCCGAGTCGCTCCGACGGATGTCGGGCCGCTTCCGGCTGGACGACTGATTTCCACGGCCTGACCAGCGGGTATTCCCGCGATTCATACTGCGCTGTCACAGGCACCCTACGTTCAGTCATCGTCACAATCCCGATGACTCCGGAGGTGCCTGGTGCTACCCGACTGGCTGCCGGTAGGCGGCCCCGCTGTTTACGTGCAGTGCGGCCTGTGGTTCGACGCGGTCGTGGTGGCGAGCTACGAGGGTGTTCGTGTCGTCGACGGGCTGCGAGAGCGCTCCGGGGCCGCTGTCGACGACCGCGCGCGGGCCAGGCTCGTATGGCTGGTCGAGCCTGGCTCGACAGCGACCTGGGCCACGATGGCGGGCGTCACCGTGCAGCGGACCGGGGCCCTGCTCGTACCGCCTGCGCACACGCCGGTCGGCGCGCCGTTGCGCTGGTGGGTCCCGCCGGCGGGGGACTGCCTCACCCATCCCGACCTGCTGCACGAGACGCTGGCCCTGGTCATCACCGGAGGCCCGCCGACCTACCGATACCTCAGCCCTGACTGCCATCTGGGCGAGTGCTGGGCCTGCCGTCATGGAGACCCGCCGCCACCCCCACATCGCGACAGCTCCGTGCGCGCCGAAGCCTGCGCACACGCCTGCCACGCGACAGAGGGGGCCGTGCGGTGACCGACCCGACCACCGCCGCGCCGCTGGCCGTTCTGCTGCGCCGCGCGCCGCACGTGTACCTGACCGAGGGACAGGCGCTCGGCACGCACTGCGGCCTGTGCGGCCGGTACATCGTCGGCCCCGCCTGCCGCGCGGGCACCGTCGCACGGCAGGTACACGGCCGCCTCCACATCCACCAGGTGTGGCGCTGCGGCACGGACTGCCCGCCCAAGCCCGCCACGGCTGCCCCGCGGCCGACGGCCGCCACCTAGACCCTGCGCCGGCCCGGCGTGGAGCGCCCCTCCTCAGCCCCTGGGGTGGCCTGCGCCGGCCCGGGCCGGCGCAGGCCCCCGCCCGCCTCCTGGCACCACCCACCCCTGCGCGGGGGCGGGCACCCACCACACATCCACGACCTACGAGGAGGACCCATGCCCGGTGCCGACGAGATGGATGACGACGAGTTCTTCGCCACTGTGCGAGGGCTCGGCGCCGCCACGAACGCGGCGCACGACCAGTCGCTATCCCAGGAGGCCCGCGACCTGACGGCCGATCTCGGCGGAGTCGCGGCCGACCGCCTCCGGGGCAACGACGAGTAGGCCGCCTGCCCGGGCTTCGTGAGCGGCCCGGGCAGGCACCCGCTCCGGCGGTGGCTGCCATACCGGCCGCCGGAGCACCGCCCCGGCCGCCCTGCCTACCCCCCAGGCGGCCGGGGCCACTGCGGCAGCAACTGCTGCGGGCTGATGGCAAGGGCGTCCGCGAGGACCAGCAGCGTGTCGAGGAGCGGCGTCACCGAACCCGTCTCGATACGGCTGATCGGCTTGAAGTCCACGCCGGCCAACTCGTCACGTTCGGGCTGGCTGAGGTTCCGGTACTCGCGCGCCTCTCGCAGTCGGCGGCCGACCTCCAGGCGCCGGCGCAGCACCGGCGGGGAGCGGGGCGCGGGCGTCAGACACCCGTCCACGTGAGCGGAGCAAGATCGCCAATCCCCTGCCTTCCGTGGGTCCCGGGCGGCCGGACGCTGTTGGTGGGCGCAGCGGGTGGCGCGGGCCGTGGCGGCCCGATGGCCGGGCGCACACGGTTTCCAGCACCATGACGCCCGCACCGCACGACGCCGACTCCGCGTCGCTGATCGCTCCAGCGGTACCGGCTGGGCCGCCGCGATGGCCGGGTTCCTCACGGCCCGGCCCGCCCGTCGACGGCCCCCACCGACGGACCTGCACGGAGCTGCTGATCGCCGTTCGCGCCGATCAGAGGGTGTAGGTGTAGGGCATCGGCGAGACCGCCGTCGCGCCCGTGACGGTACTCACCACGACGGACACGGCGCCGGGTGCGTGGGCGGGGGTGATGGCCTGGATCTTGACGTCCGACATGATCCGGAACACGGCCGGGCTGCCCCCGAAGGTGACGGAGCTGACCCGGGAGAAGCCGGTGCCGGCGATGTTCACCGGCCTGCTACCGATCTGTGGTCCGGAGACGGGACTGATGCCCGTGATCGAGAGGGTGGTGAGATAGGTGTAGTCCAGAGTGTTCGAGACACCGCCGTGGGTGGTCAGATGGACGGGGACGACGCGGGCGGTGGCCGATGCCGGAACGAAGGCGGTGACCACGGAGTCCGATACCGCGGTGGGGACGACCGCTGTGGTGCCGAACCACACTTCCTCGATCCCGGACAGCCATTTGCCGGTGATGGTGACCTGTCCGCCTCCCAGGACGGATCCCAAGGACGGGGTGAGGGCCGTCATCGCGGGATAGTGGTGGTAGTAGAAGCGACCGACGACCGCGCGTCCGCCGCTCGCGGTCACCGTGACGGGCACCGACGCACCGGCCCGGGCAGGGGTGACAGCGGTGATCCGTGTGTCGCTGACGACCGTGAAGTGCTTGGCCCGCCTGATGCCGAAATGGACGGACGAGGTGCCCGTGAAGCCGATGCCGACGATGGTCACCGTCTTCCCCCCGCTGTGCCGGCCATGGTTGGGGGAGATGCTCGTCAGGCGCCTCAGCGCGGCGACCGTGCCGTTCGACCTGTTGGTGACGTAGATCCGGCTGCTGTCCGGGGTGACGGCCGGCCAGAAGGCGCCGGCGAAGCCTGGCAGGTTGTGGGTGACCATGTCGGTGGACGGATTGATCACCGTCAGCGTGTTGGCACCGGTCTTCGTGACGTAGAGCAGGGTCCCGTCGGGGGAGACCGCCACATTCTGCGGCGGGGTGGCGACGTCGATGGTGCCGGTGACGGTGGCGGTGGCGGTGGAGATGACGCTGACGGTGCCGGAGGTGGAATTGGCCACGTAGACGCGACCGCCATCAGGGACGACTGCCAGACCGCGCGGGGCGGCGAGCCCGGGGACCGTGGCGACGACGGTGGCGGTGGTGGTGTCGATGACGCTGACGGTGCCGGAACCGGCATTCGTCACATAGACGCGCCCGCCGTCGGGACTTACGGCTACGCACTCCGGAGCGCTGCCCACCGGGACCGTGGCGACGACGGTGGCGGTGGTGGTGTCGATGACGCTGACGGTGCCGGAGGTGGAATTGGCCACGTAGACGCGACCGCCATCAGGGACGACTGCCAGACCGCGCGGGGCGGCGAGCCCGGGGACCGTGGCGACGACGGTGGCGGTGGTGGTGTCGATGACGCTGACGGTGCCGGAACCGGCATTCGTCACATAGACGCGCCCGCCATCAGGACCGACCGCCACTCCCCACGGAACGTTCCCGACGGCGACGCTTCCGGTGAGGGAGTTGGCGGCAACGTCGATGACGCCGAGCGTGCCGACGCCGGAGTGCGCCACATAGGCCCGCAGCCCGTCTGGCCGCAGCGCCATGCCGAGGGGCACGGCACCGACGCCGATGGTGCGGACTTCGTCGCGTGGCAAGGGGGGCAGGGCCGCTGTCGTCTGGGGCATCGTGGAATTCCTCTCGCCCACCGTTGTGCTCTCGTCATCTCTGACAGCGTGTCACCGGACGATCGCCGGGAAAAGGGCGGATTCGGAACCGATCGTGGTACGTCGATTGGTACTTCTTATTTTCCTATGTGTCACATACGACTCAACGCGCTTCTCCTCGTGCTGATTCTCGATTGCTTCAATCGATCACAGCGGAGTGTTCCGGGGGTGGCCTGCCTTCTCCGCGCACGGTTCAAAGCATCCACAGGCGAAGGAGAATGCATCGTGGTAACGCTCAACCCCAACCAAGGCCCCGCCTCGGGCGGCAACAGCGTCATCATCACCGGCACCGGGTTCACCGGTGCCACCAGCGTGAAATTCGGCTCCAAGTCGGCCAGTTTCACCGTTGACAGCAGCACGCAGATCACGGCGATCGCTCCCTCGAACGCGAACGCGGTCCAGGTCACGGTCACCACTCCCGGCGGTACCAGCGCGCCGGTGTGGTACTACTACATTCTTCCCCCACTGAAATGGAGTCTCAGCAGTGCCTCGGGGCCGCTCACCGGTGCGACGACCTCGATCATCGGCTCCAATCTGACGACCGCCTCCTCGGTGTCCTTCGGTTCCAATGCGGCGGTCCCCACGGTGGTCAATGACAGCCGGCTGGATGTGAATGTCCCGACCGCGGCGACCGCGGGCACCGTCGCCGTCTCGATCACGACCGCCGGAGGGACGACCAACGGGCTCACCTTCACCTACGTGGCACCGCCCACCGTCGTCGGCATGACGCCCACATCCGGCCCCGACTACGGCGGCACCGCTTCCACCATCACCGGCACCAACCTCAGTGATGTGCTCGACGTGTCGTACGGTCCCGACCCGGCCGTCTTCCTCGTCGTCGACGACTCGACGCTCATCGCCTACTCTCCCGGCGGCACCGGGACGGTCACCGTGACCGTGACCAGCGTGGGCGGCGTCGATGCCTCGCAGACCTTCACCTACGCGGTCACCCCCGGCTAGCCACCGGTTCCGCCGGCGGGTTCGCCCATCCCCGCTCGCCGGCCGGCGCGCCGACGAGCGGGGGCGAACCGCGGTCGGTATGCCGTCGACGCCGTTCCCGCGCGAGCCGGGAGTGCGGTGCGGCGTCGACGGCTCTGTCCATGGCGGCACTCGCGTGACGAGCCACTGACCGCGGCCGGGTATTTTCAGGGCCGATGCCGGGGCGCCGGAGCGGAAGACCGACCTGTCCTCGGTCGGCGGTGAACTCCCGGTCGGGCAGGGCCTGTCCGGTCATCGGAATACACCGCTCATTACTCAGTTCCGGGGGCGGTGGGCGGTGACAAACCATCCGGAGACCACCCCACGCCACCCCTGGTTTTTCTTCACCACATCCCGCTCGCAAGAGACTTCCTCGGCGCCATGCCTCGGACGTCGCATCGCAAAGGCGCACTTTTCACGCTACGTGAACGGAACGCGCTGCGGGCGCACGTAACTCAAGCCGAAACGACCTCGCGCCCTCCGTGTGCTACGCCGAGTTTCAGCCCGACAACTGTTGTTCGTATCGGATTACTTCGTCGGCCGGAGTGCGCTGAATCGATTTTTGCGGCATGCCCGCGGCAATGCCGTAACGATTCTCCGCCGCCACGCCTCACCAGCTTTCCCAGTGATTCGACGGGAAGGCGGATTGCGGCGACTCCGAGCTGCCTCGTGGACACGGATGCCGCAACAGACCGGTCTTCGGGGAGCGTTGAGAGGAGGCGCCGTTCCCCCAGGATCCACGGGGGCCTGGCGTCCCAGCCACCCGGGTCTTTCCCTCTTGGTCTTTCCACACGCCCCCGCGCCGGACTTGCTCGGGCGTGGCCGGATGCTGTGGGGCGCGCGGGTACAACCAGGGCGCAGAACGACCCTTCGCTCGATATCCCCGTCCGCTCACCACTAGGCGCCGTTGCCATCCACGGAAAAGAGAGAATGATCTATCAAGGATCTTTGTCACAGGAAGAGTACCTGAAGACACTGGACATGCGTTTCAGATCTGCGACGGGATACCGCGATCTCCCACGGCACGATCGAAAGGAACGAAGATCATGGCCGCGCGCCCCCTCCTCTCACGTCAACCGAATGCACGACTGGACGCGCTGATCCAGGAGGCAAGATACTCAAACGCGGGGCTCGCCCGTCGCGTCAACATGCGCGGAGCGAAGCTGGGACTCGATCTGCGCTATGACAAGACTTCGGTGAGCCGCTGGGTCCGGGGGCAGCGTCCGCGGGGCAAGGCCGCGATGCTCATCGCCGAAGTGCTCAGCGAGAGACTCGAGCGTACCGTATCACTCGAGGACATTGGCATGGCCTTCGGCCGGAATCCTGTCAACGGAACGGGGCTGCACTTCGCTCCGAGCATCCCCCAGGCGGTGGAGAACTGTCTCGAGCTGTGGGCCGCCGACGCCGATCCGCGCGGACCCCTGGTGAGGACCGTGGTATCCGTTTCCTCGATGATCGGCCCGAGCCGCGACTGGCTGATCGCTCCACCTGATTCCCAGGTGACGCGGGGCGAAGGGTCGCGAGTTGTCGGGGCGGACGTCGAAGCCGTGCGGGCGACGCAACGCGCACTCGCTGAACTCGACCACAAGTTCGGGGCCGGGCATGTGCGCCATATCGCCGTGCACTATCTCAACAGCTTTGTCTCCGGACTGATTCAGGGCGCCTACACGGAGGCCATCGGGCGTGGCCTTTTCGGTGCGGTGGCCCAGTTCACCAAGTTCACCGGAGACCTGGCGGTGGACATCGACCGCCCGGGGCTCGCCCAGCGCTACTACATCCAGGCCCTGCGGCTGAGCCAGATGGCGAACGACCGCCGCTTCGGCGCCCACATCCTGGCCGACGGCATGAGCCGCCTGGCTCCCGAGTTCGGGCATCCGCAGGAAGTCGTCCAACTCGCCCTGACCGCCCGCGGGGGGGTGCGGGAGTCAGCGACGTCCCGCATGCGGGCCCTGTTCCATGCCGCGGAGGCCCGCGGCCACGCGCTGATGGGCGATGTCGTGGCGTGCGAAGCCGCCTTGTCAAAGGCCCTGGAGGCCATGGAGCAGATCCGGGGCGACACGGATCCGGAGTGGGGTATCGGTTTCGATCGCACCGCGCTGGCCGAGGAGTTCGCGCACTGCTATCGCGATCTCCGGCTGCCCGAGCAGTCGGTCCGCTGGGCCGAGGAGGCATTGGCGGGGCAGCCCGACAGCCGGGTGCGCAGGCGGACCATCGATCTGCTGTTGCTGGCCACGGCCTGGGTCGAACTCGGTGAGACCGAGCGGGCCTGCCACACGGCGACCATGGCCGTAGAGCTCATGGAGGGACTCCGCTCCCACCTGGCCGACCGCTCTCTGTGCGACTTCCGCCGCAGGCTGGTCGCACGCGGAGGGGACGCGGCCGTCAAGGAATTCAACGGTCGCCTCTCGGCGCGCGGGTCGGTGGACGCCGGGCGGTGACGACCGATGGGGCCACCCGGCCCGCCCGCCATGCCGCTCTCGCCGCCTTCGACGGTCCACCGCCGGCCCCGCTCTCCAGCGCGGGAGCGCGGGAGCACGGCCGAGCGCGCGCAGACGTCTCCCCGGACAGGTCCCGTCCGTCCTCTGCCCGTAAGGCCGAGCAGAGGACGGTGATCCCGTCCGGAGAGGCCGCGGTTCCCGGTCAGTTCAGACAGTTCGGAACGGGGTCGGGACTGCCGGCGCAGTTCGTCGGGTCGTTGCCGAACACCGGGCTGAGCAACAGGCCGACGTCACCGCCGTCGTTGGAGATGCCGCCCGGGGCGGTGTCGGCGTGGTTGCTCTCCACCGTGCTGAGCGTCAGGTCGACCGAGCCACCCACCGTGGCCAGGCCGGCGCCGGACCCTCCGTCCCCGAGAGCGGAGTTGGAGCCGATGCCGCTCACCTCGACCAGCACGACACCGTACTCGTTGAACAGACCGCCGCCCAGCGCGTCGGTGCCGGTCACGCTGTTGTGGTCGATCGACGACGCGCGCACCTTCACGGTGCCGGTGCTGGCGACGCCGCCGCCCGCGTATTCCGCCGAGTTGGCGGTGACCCTGCTCCCGACGTCGATGACGAGGTCGCCGTAGTTGGCGATCCCGCCGCCCCAGCCGGCCGTGTTGCTGCTGACCTGCGTGGCGTTGAGGGTGAGGTCCCCCTCGTTCAGGATGCCGCCACCGTCGCCCTCGGTCGAGCCGCCCTTGATGGTGAGCGCCGAGAGGATCAGCTCCCCCTCGGGCGCCACCTGAAGGATGCGGAAATCGTCGGCGGAGGGTGACCGCGCGATCGTGGTGCCGGCGCCCAGCAGCGTGATGTCGGAGGTGATCACGGGTAGCCCATTCCCGCTGTCCTCGTTGTCATCGGTCAGGGTGTACGTGCAGCCGGCAGCGAGCAGTAGCTCTCCGCCCCCCTCGTCGTTGGCCGTTTCGATCGCCGCCACCAGGGCCGAGGTGGAGCACGGGACGATGGCGATCGGCTGCGCGGCGGCCGGCGAGGCCCCTACCAGTGCCACGCCCATGGCACCAACCGCACCGAGCGCGCCGAGTGTACAGGTTCTGCGAGAATTCATGTCTTCTCTCCTCCAGCGAGCAAGCACTCACACGAGCACTGAATGATCGAGGCTTACCAGGGACGGAATTTCCCCGCATGCCTCATCCTCATTCAAGCAATGAGATGGGGGATCCGGAAGGCGCAAGAATGACCGGCGGAGGCATTGGGCGGCACAGTGGGGCGCTTCATACGAAAGTAAAAGCGCGGCCCTTTCCCCGGGCGCGCACCCTTTTCCGCTCAGCCGTGTCGAAAAGGCCCGGACGGCGCTTCGTGCGCCGCCCGGGCCGGTGAGGGCGACCGGTGACGGAATTCCCGCGCCACCCTCCGTCAAGGCTGGACTGGTAGGCATCAACCCAGGTCAAGCCCCATTTTCTCCGCCACCCCCGCAGCGAGTGCGCCCAGTGTCGGATGCTGCCACACGAAGTTTCCGGCGAGCTGGATACCGAGTTCCGCTTCAAGCCTGACTCGCACCTCCGTGGCGAGGAGAGAATCGAATCCCAGCCGTTTGAGTGGCGTCTGGGGGTCGACCACGGCGCCTCCGAGGCGAAGCACCCGGCGGATATGTCCGGCCAGGAACGTTTCCAGCTCGGTGCGCCGGGCGGGCCCAGCCGGAAGGGAGTCGAGACGGGTCCGGATGTCCCCCGGCCCGCTGGATTCCCTGGTCGTGGGGACTTTGTCCCGGGATGCGCCCGAGAGAATGCCCCGGAAAAAGGGAGAGTGTCGTCCGGACGCGGGAATCCAGGTCTCGGGCTCGCCGGGGATGACGCCGGTGCACACCCGGCGATGCGCCAGGAGATCGCGCAGCACGGCAAGTCCCCGAGCCGTCGGGATCGTCGCGTAGCCGCGGTCGGCGAAGTCGGTCGCGACGCCGGTCTCGCCCCATGGCCCCCAGTTGACGGAGAGGGTTCGCAGCCCGCGCACCGAGCGCCAGGCGGCGAAGCCGTCCAGCCAGGCGTTGGCCGCGGCGTACGCGGCCTGGCCGGGATTGCCCACGAGCGAGGCCAGGGAGGAGAAGACGACGAACCAGTCCAGGGACTGTTTCGCCGTGGCTTCGTGCAGCCGCCATGCGCCGACGACCTTGGGCGCCCACACACGTCTCAGTTGATCCTCCCGGACGGTGGTGACAGCGGCGTCCTGGAGGACCATCGCGCAATGAACCACCCCGCGCAGGGGCCACTTGCGGGTGGCGGCGGCCGACAACAGCCGCTCCGCCGTGACCGGATCGGCGATGTCCCCGAGGACCACGGTCACCTTGGTGCCTCCCGCGGCCAGCTTGGCGAGTACCTGCGCGGCCCCGGGCTTGGGAGGGGTTCGCCCGTTGAGGAGGAGATGACCGGCTCCCTGGGAGGCGAGCCACTGGGCGACAGCCAGGCCGAGTCCGCCCAGGCCGCCCGTGACGATATAGGCGCCGTTCTTCCTGACGATGACCGGCCCATCGGGCAGGACGGCCTTGGCGCGCCCGCGGCTGGGGACCGTGAGCGCCAGCTTGCCGATGTGACGGGCGCCCGCCATCGTCCGGAAGGCGTCGGTCGCGGCCTCGAGCGGGTACGGGGTGCAGCGCGGCGGCTTCAGCCTCCCTGCCCCGATCTCCTCGACGACCTCCCGCAGCATCTCGGCGACGTCTCCCGGACGTGACCGCAGAAGCCCGATCAGGTCCACCGGGCGGAACGTCACGTTGTGCCGCAAAGGCGCCATGCCGAGCGCGGTATCGGCCATGATGTCGCGCACGCCGAGCTCGACGAAGCGGCCGAAGGGACGCAGCGTCTCCAGACCGGCCCGGATCGCCGGCCCGGCCAGGGAGTTCAGCACGACATCGACGCCTTCGCCTCCCGTGGCCTCGCGGGCCAGCTCGCGGAAGCCGAGGGTCCGGGAATCCATGACGTGACTGATCCGCATGCCGCGCAGAAGCCGCCGTTTCTCCTCGTTGCCGGCGGTCGCGAGAACCTCCGCGCCGAGTCGGCGCGCGACGGCGATGGCGGCCAGGCCGGTCCCCCCGGTGGCCGAGTGGATCAGCACGCGCTCTCCGGGGGCGACGCGGGCCACGTGGCGGAGCGCGTACCAGGCGGTGAGGAACGCGATCGGCAGCCCGGCGGCACTGACCGGGTCGAGCTTGCCGGGAATCCGCGCGACGCCCGCGACGGACACGGTGACGAAGGAGCCGAAGGCACCGCCGCCGGGATCGACGGCCAGCACCATGTCATCGGGGCGGAAATCCCGGACGCCGGGGCCGACGCGGGTCACCGCCCCGGCGCACTCGAAGCCGATCCGGTAGCGCACGTCGTCTTCTCCCGGCAGGAGGCCCGAGGCGGTGAGGACGTCACGGAAGTTGAGCCCGGCGGCGGCCACCCGTACCTCGACCTCGCCCGGCCCCGGGGCCCGGCGCCCGGTCGCCGTAAGTTCCAGGCTCTCAAGATCACCCGGCGTGCCGATCCGCAGCCGGAAACCGTCCGCGCCGTACCGCACGGTGCGGGTGGCCGCGGCGGCCCACTCGGCGTCCGTCAGCGGGGCCTCGGCCAGCGCGGCCGCGTAACGGCTTTCCCCGCGCAGGGCCACCTCGTCCTCCGGCAGGTCGGCGAGGAGTTCGCCGGCCGCCCCCTCGAACCTCGCGTCATCCGCGTCCGCGTCCAGCAGGGTGGCCCGCATCTCCGGATGCTCGAACGCCAGCACCCGGACCACCCCCCGCAACGTACTGGTGCTGGGGTCCTCCCGGTCACCGGTCCGCACGTACCGGTCACCACGGGTGATCGCGTACAGGCGCGGAGGGTGGGCCGGAAACTCGGCGAGGGCCCGTGCGGCGGCGAGGAGACAGCGGGCGTTCCGCAGCCCGGCCGACGGAGCGGTGTCCCCGGGGCGGTGCTCGCACAGCACGGCCACGGCCCGGACCGGAGACACCGCGCCCAGTCGGTCGCCGAACTGCTCCGTGAGGGACTCCAGCCGGGTTTCGGCCGCGTCGACGGCCCAGAGCTGAGCCTGTCCTCCCGCGGCCCGGACGGCGTCGGCCATGCTCCCGCCGGAGCCGTCCTCCGCGCCGATGACCACCACCCCGCCGGCGGGCTGCGGGGACACCGGCTCCGGACGCGGCGCCCGGCGCCAGTCGATCCGCAGGAGCCATCCGTCCGGAGCCCGGTCGGGTGTGTCCGGCACCGTGTGGCGGGCGAACCGCAGTCCCTCGACGGTGAGCACGGGCGTTCCCGCCTCGTTGAGCAGACGGGCGTCTCCCACGAGCGTGTCCCCTGTCAGCTCGCGGATCTGGGCGTGACAGTGGCGTGCCGTCGCTGGATCGCCGAGCACCCGCACGGACCGCATCGACACGGGCAGGATCAGCGAACGGGCGTCCCCGACGCGCTCCTCCGTCTCGGTCACTCCCGCTGCGACCAGTTGGGCGCACAGATCGAGGAGAACGGGATGCGCCCGGAGAGCGAGCCCGGCCGCCCGCGCCGGCGCGGGCAGCTCCACCCGGGCCCACAGGCTGCTGCCGTCCGTCGAGACGCGCAACTCGGTGATCCCGGTGAAGGCGGGCCCGTGGGTGAGTCCTCGTTGCCGGAGTCGCGCGTAGAACGCGTCGGGGCTGACCCCGCGGGTATGCCGCGCCGACATGCCGGCCGAAGGCACCGGTTCGAGGCGCGCCGGGCGGGACAGTCGCCGGACGGATGCCTCGGCCTGTCGCACCCAGTCGCCCTCGGGTCCACGGGTGTGGATCTGGCACTTCGCCGTGTCCGGGTCGGTCCGCGTCATCGTGGTGGTGATCTCGGTCCGCTCGGTCAGCCGGGTCAGTTCCAGGAACCGGATGTCGGTCACCTCCACCTCTTCGGCCGCGGCGCCGAAGAGCTCACAGGCGCACGTCAACGCCAGGGCACAGTGGGCCGCCCCGGGCAGGACGGGCGCCGCGTGCACCTCGTGGTCCGCCAGCCAGGGCACCGCCGCCGTGCCGGAATCGCCTTGCCAACTGTGGCGGACCTGATCACCGGGCACCTCCGTGTGGACTCCGGGCAGCGGGGGCCGGTCCGGCGGGGCGGCGGGTCCGCTGCCGGGCGGACCGGGAAGTGCGGTCTCCACCCAGTGGCGTTTGCGGTCGTAGGTGATGGTGGGCACGTCGGCGAGTTCGGCGTCCGCGTAGAGCACCGACCAGTCGACCGATCCCCCCGCACAGTGCAGCGCCGCCAACTGTGTGCGGAAGGTCGCGAGTTCGTCCTCGTCTCGGTGCAGGGTGGGCAGGACGGCCGGGTCCGTCACCAGACCGGAGAGGCTCCGCGTGACAGCGTGGAGGACTACCGGGTGTGGCGAGATCTCCGTGTACACCAGATGGCGGTCGGCCGCCGCGGCGGCCACGGCGGCGGCGAACCGCACCGGTCGGCGAAGGTTCGCGCACCAGTACGCGGCGTCGAAGGCGGGCGGATGCCCCGGCTCGTCCAGCACGGTGGTGTAGAACGGCACGTCCGGCCGTCCCGGGGTCAGGTCCGCCAGCGCGGTCTCCAGTTCGGGCAGCACGGGGTCGATCAGCGGCGAGTGCGAGGCGGCGTCCACCGCGATGAGGGAGGTCGGCACACCGCGCCGCTCCCACCCGGTGACAAGCCGCCGGACCTGTTCCGCGTCGCCGGACACCACCGTGGAATCGGGTGCCGCGATCACGGCGACGGCGACCGACCCCGTCAGGTCGGCTCGGCGCAGCTCGGACGCGACGATCTCGGCGCTCAGGGACACGGTCGCCATCGCCCCGCGCCCGGCCGTTCGATCCAGCAGGACGGACCTGCGGCAGATGACGCGTACCCCGTCCGCCAGGGACAGGGCGCCGGCCACCACCGCGGCGGCCACCTCGCCCATTGAATGACCGATGACCCCGGCCGGTTCAACCCCGTGGGCACGCCAGGTGGCGGCGAGCGCCGTCTGCAGGGCGAACAGCACCGGCTGTACCCGGCCGCACCCTTCCAGCGCCTCACCGCTGCTCAGGGCCTCCAGGACGGAGAATCCCGACTCGGCGGCGATGAGCGGATCGACCTCCGCCAGGGTCGCCGCGAACGCCGGTTCCGCGGTCAGCAAACCGCGTCCCATCCCCGCCCACTGGGAACCCTGCCCGGAGAACACCCATACGGGGCGACGGGAGACCGCGGCTCCCACGGAGCCCGTCACCACCTCGGGCCCCGGCTGCCCGACGGCGAACGACCGCAGCGCGTCGACGAGCCGCCCGCGCGACGCCGCCACCACCCCCAGACGCCCACGGCCACCTCCGCGGCGCAGCGCGAGGGTGTGTGCGACATCCCGCAGCGGGACGTCCGCCCCGTCCGTCTCCAGCCAGTCCGCCAGGCGTCCGGCCGCCGTGGGCAGCGCGGCCGGAGACCCGGCCGGCACCAGGACCACGACGGGCGTGGCCGGCCGCCGGGAACCTGCGCCCGGACGGGCGCCCGCCCGGCGCGCAGCGGTCCCGGTCGGTGCCTGTTCGAGGATCACGTGCGCGTTCGTCCCGGAGAAGCCGAAGGAAGAGACGGCGGCAAGACGGGACCCGCCCCGGACGGGCCAGCGCTCCAGCCCGGTCGGCACGAAGAAACGGGTGCCCTCGGGCTTGATCGCCGGATGCCAGGCGGAGAAGTGCAGATTGGGCGGGACGAAGCCATGCCGGAGGGAGGAAACGGCCTTGATCAGACCGGTGATCCCCGCGGCCGGCTCCAGATGCCCCAGATTGGTCTTCACCGACGTCAGCGCACACCGGTCCCGGCCCTCGCCGTACACCCGTGCCAGGCTGGCGAACTCGGTCGGGTCACCCACCGGCGTCCCCGTGCCGTGGGTTTCGATCATCGCCACATCGCGCGGATCGACCCCCGCGCGGCCGAGCGCGTCCTCGTACACGGCCTGCTGGGCGTCGGCCGACGGCGCGGCGAGCCCCTCGGAGGAGCCGTCCTGGTTCACCGCCGAACCACGCACCACGGCCAGCACCCGGTCACCGTCCCGCACGGCGTCGGCGAGGAGCTTGAGCACCACCGCGCCGCACCCCTCACCGCGGACGAAGCCGTCGGCGGCGGCGTCGAAGGTGTGGCAGCGGCCCGTGGCGGAGAGCATGCCCATCCGGGCGAACGACCGTGAGGTCCTGGGCTGGAGAATGAGTGTCACGCCGGACGCGACGGCGACGGCGCACTCGTCCGAGCGCAGCGCCTGGCATGCCAGGTGCAGGGCGACCAGGGAGGAGGAACACGCCGTGTCCAGGGCTACGGACGGTCCTCTCAATCCCAGCAGGTAGGAGATCCGGCCCGGCGCCACGCAGTGGCCGTTCGTCAGGATCGAGCCCTCCAGCTCGCTGTCGTGCCCGGCGAGGCGGTCCATGTAGTCGGTGTAGCTCATTCCGGTGAAGATCCCGGTCGCGGTACCGTCGAGCAGGTCCGGCGACAGCCCCGCGTGCTCCAACGCCTCCCACACCACTTCCAGCAGAAGCCGGTGCTGCGGGTCCAGGACGGCGGCCTCGTGCCCCGACACTCCGAAGAACTGCGCGTCGAAGCCCGAGACATCGCGGAGAAAACCGCCTCTGGAGGGCACGCCCCCCTCGGTCCACGCCGCGCCGTCCCGGGAGAGCAGCTTCCTCCGCTCGGGTGGGGGCGGCCCGACGGCCTCCCGCCCGTCCACCACTAACCGCCAGAGGTCGCCCGGGGAGTGGATGTCCCCGGGAAGCCGGCACCCCATGCCGATGACGGCGATGGCGTCACTGGGGCTGGTGGGCACTGCGGGCTTGTCCGGGCTCATCCGGGGCTCCTCGCGTCTGGTGATGGTCGCCCGGTGCGGGCGCGGTGTCGGGACGGAGCCGGTCAGCGGGCGTCCCGGCTGCCCAGCAAAAGGGCGTTCTTCACCCCGCCGAGCTGGTAGCTGAAGCTGAGCGCGTAGTCGAAATCGAGGGGCCGGGTACGCGCTCCGGGCAGCGGGTCGAACGGCAGACCGGCGAGGGGCTCCTCACAGTTGGCGGTGGGACAGACCTCGCCGCGCTCGATCATCAGCAGGGTCAGGGCGACCCCCAGGCAGCCGGCCGGCGCGCCGTTGTGGCCGAAGCAGCCCTCCTGCGAGGTCATGATCAGCCCCGAGGACTCCCCGTACAGCGCGCTGATCGCGTTCGCCTCGAAGGCGGTCACCACCGAATTGCCGTCGCTGCCGCCGTGCACGTACGGGATCTGCTCCGGGCGCCAGCGGTCCCCCAGGCACCGTCGAACGGCGTTCACCAGCTCGGTGCCGCTCTCGTCGCACGCCAGCGGATTGGCCAGCCCGTCCCGGGTCATGCCGCTGGAGAGGACCTGGCCGTAGGCATGGGCGCCTCGCCGGTCCGCGTGCTCGCGGCTCTCCAGGATCACGGTCGCCGACCCCTCGCCGTGGTTGATGCTCACCGCCCGTCGGTCGTAGGGGCGCATGAGCGATTCGAACGACGGGAGGGCTTCGGGCATGTCGTCGGTGCGCACCGCTTCGTAAGCCCGCTGTCCGCCACGCAGGAGCTCCTGGATGTTCTGGATGAGGTCCCACCGGAAGACGTCCACCCCGGTAACGGCCGCCATGTCGACCTCGCCCAGTGCGATGAGCCGCCGGGCGTTGGCGATCTGTACCGCGGAGGACGCGCAGCCGCACGAGACGGTGAAGCACGGCCCGCTCGACGAGGTCACCGCTCCCTGAACGAGCGCGACATCCGAGGGGGTGACGGCCTGTTCGGCGGCCACGAACAGTTCCATGGCCTCCGACGGATCGATGCGTTGGGGGTCGGCGTGCAGCACCGACAGGTAACTATCAATATTGGCGTCCACTCCTCCGCGCCCGACCAGAATGGCGGCCTCTCGCAACGCGCCGTCACGGAGTGCCAGTCCGGCGTCATCGCATGCCTCGGCGAGGGACACGAGGCCGAATCGGTGCGCGTTGGTGTAATGCCGCGAGAAGAATTCGGGAACGTCCGGAAGACGCTCGTCGAACATGGCTGGAGAAAGGTCCACCGAGCCGTAATAAATCTGATCACGCAGCAGGCAGGTACTCCCCGTCGAGGAAACCGCCCAGAGATCGTCCGCCGTGAAAGTGGGCCGGAGACGCCCGGGCAGACAGAACCCCATTCCGGTGACCACTACGTCCCGGTGGGATCTCGCTTCATCCATCACATTCATCCTCCCGGTCTATTCTGCGATACGGGTCCGGCGGCTCCAACGGTAGACGGCCGCCTGCCTGCCGGAGATTTCTGCATATTCCTCGCACGGCTCGAAGTGTTCATAACCGTCACCGTGCTGGATCTTCACTGTTTTTTGGCCTTCCGGAGGGGCCGGGCAAACGCGCGGCACCTCGTACGGCCCGCCGACTATGATGACCAGATCCGATTCCTGCATTCTTCGCCTCACCACCGGAGAGCCACTCCGGGGAATCTTCGCTGAGTTTTCCGAGTTGATCGAGGAAGCCTTGCCACTCCGTACCGGGTCAGATCTCCGGCGGCGCGACGCGGACGTATGTCAGCGGCGCGCTCGTCCCTCCTGGTGTAACGACCGAGACGGCCGTGGGGCCGGGCGCCCCGGGGGGGACCACGGCGGTGACCGCCGTGTCGGAGATGACGGTGAACGCGGCGGGTGTCGTGCCGAACAGGACCGACGTCGTCTGGCCCAGCCCGGAGCCGGTCAGCGTCACCGTGGTCCCCCCGGCGGCCGGGCCCGCGTCGGGAACGAGAGCGGTGACCACGGGCGCCGCGACGTAGAGGTAGGGCACACCGCCGCTCGTCCCCGCGGCGGTCGTCACGGAGACCTGAACGGCTCCGGGGGTCCCCGGCGGGACGACGGCCGTCGCGAGCGTGTCGGAGACCACCGTGAAGGAGGCGGCGGGGACGCCGCCGAACGTCACCGCGGTGGCCCCGCTCAGTCCCGTGCCGGTCAGCGTGACCGTGTTGCCACCGCCGACCGGGCCGGAGGAGGGGCTGATCCCCGTCAGGACGGGCGCGGCCACGTAGTAGTACAGGACTCCCGGGGCACTGACGCCGCCCGGCGTGGTGACCCTCACCTCGGCGGCCCCGGCGGTGCCCGGTGGCACCACGGCCGTGATCTGGGTGGACGAGACGACGGTGAACGACACGGCGGGGACGCCGCCGAACGTCACCGCGGTGGCGCCCGTGAGGTTGGTGCCGGTCAGCGTGACCGTGTTGCCACCGCCGACCGGGCCGGAGGAGGGGCTGATCCCCGTCAGGACGGGCGCGGCCACGTAGTAGTACAGGACTCCCGGGGCACTGACGCCGCCCGGCGTGGTGACCCTCACCTCGGCGGCCCCGGCGGTGCCCGGTGGCACCACGGCCGTGATCTGGGTGGACGAGACGACGGTGAACGACACGGCGGGGACGCCGCCGAACGTCACCGCGGTGGCGCCCGTGAGGTTGGTGCCGGTCAGCGTGACCGTGTTGCCACCGCCGACCGGGCCGGAGGAGGGGCTGATCCCCGTCAGGACGGGCGCGGCCACGTAGTAGTACAGGACTCCCGGGGCACTGACGCCGCCCGGCGTGGTGACCCTCACCTCGGCGGCCCCGGCGGTGCCCGGTGGCACCACGGCCGTGATCTGGGTGGACGAGACGACGGTGAACGACACGGCGGGGACGCCGCCGAACGTCACCGCGGTGGCGCCCGTGAGGTTCGTGCCGGTCAGCGTGACCGTGTTGCCACCGCCGACCGGGCCGGAGGAGGGGCTGATCCCCGTCAGGACGGGTACGGCGGGCACGGCGGTGTAGGAGTAGGGGCGGGCGTTGCTCGTGCCGGCGGGTGTGGTGACCGTGACCTGGACGGTACCGGTGCCCGGCGGCACCACGGCTGTGATTTGCGTGGACGAGACGACGGTGAAGGACAGCGCCGGCGTGGCGCCGAAACGCACGGCCGTGGCCCCGAGGAAGTTCGTGCCGGTCAGCGTGACCGTGTTGCCACCGGACGCCGGACCCGAGTTCGGGTTGAGCGAGGTCAACGTGGGGGCCGGGGTGGTGACATATCCGTAGCTGACGTACTGAGGACTGGTGCCGGCGGGTGTGGTGACCGTGACCTGGACGGTACCGGTGCCCGGCGGCACCACGGCTGTGATTTGCGTGGACGAGACGACGGTGAAGGACAGCGCCGGCGTGGCGCCGAAACGCACGGCCGTGGCCCCGAGGAAGTTCGTGCCGGTCAGCGTGACCGTGTTGCCACCGGACGCCGGACCCGAGTTCGGCACGACAGACGTCACGGTGGGGGCGTTCCCCGATGGCGGATGAGGGGACGGGGAGACTGGGGAATCGGTCATGACTGTGGTTCTCCTTTGGGGGAAAGCCCCGGCCGGCGGGGGCTGGAACCGGCCGGGGCTCGTCGGACGGCGTCTTCCTACGTCTACGCCCGGGGCCGCGTCAGATGCCGGGGCCCGCGACGTAGGTGAAGGCGCCGACGGCGGTGGCGGAGCCACCGTCGTTGGTCACCACGACATCAACGGCTCCCGCGGCGCCGGGCGGCGTGACCGCGGCGATGGCCGTGTCCGAGACGACCGCGAACGGCGCCGGAGTCCCGTCGAAGGTGACGGATTCGGTGCTGGCGAGATTGGTCCCCGTGATCGTCACGGCCGTACCGCCGGACGTGGGCCCGGAGGTGGGGACGAGGGCAGTCACCGTGGGGTCGTCCACATAGGTGTAGGTGAAGCCGTTGTTGACGCCACCGGTCGTGGTGACACTGACTGGCACCGGCCCGGCCGCCGCGCCGACGGGCACGGTCACGGTGAGCTGGCTGTCGCTGACCACGGTGGGCGTGGCCGTGTTGCCGCCGAAGCTCACGCTGGTCGCCGAGGACAGCCCCGTACCGGTGATGGTCACGGTGTTCCCACCGGCCGTCGGGCCGGACAGGGCACTCAGCGCGGTCTTGAACGGAGCGCCCACGTAGTAGAAGGACAGCGGGTTGCTCGTACCTCCCGGCGTTGTGACCGTGACATCGACGACGCCGGTGCCGGACGGGGAGATGACGGTGACCGAGGTCGGGGTGTTGGCCGTGATCGTCGCCAGCTTGTCGCCGAAGTGGACAGCGCTGGCGTTGGCCAGGTTGGTCCCCGTAATGGTGACGGTGGTGCCACCGCCGGTCGATCCTGAGTTGGGGGAAATAGGCATGAGATCTCCTTGTTGTGTCTTTGTGTCGCGTGGTGTCGTCGCTTGTGCTGGGTCGGCCGTCAGCCGGAGCAACCGGGCACGCTGCCCGCGGGGGCGCAGTTGTCCGGGGAGTTGCCGCTCACGGTGGTGAGGAACAGGCTCACCGACCCGGAGTTTTCATAGATGCCGCCTCCTGTGTCGGCCCGGTTGCCGGAGACGTCGCTGGCGTTCAGCGAGACGGTGCCCCGATCGGTATAGATGCCGCCGCCCGCCACCGCCGTGTTGTTCGTCACCGAGCTGGAGAGCACCGACACGGAGCCTCCGAAATTGGCGATCCCGCCGCCCGGGTACGGTTCAACAGCGCTGCCCCCGCTGACGGTCACACCGACCAGCGTCAAATCGCCGTCAGCACCGGGGACGTTCACCCCGCCGTCCACCTCGAGAATCCTGAAATCAGGGGCGGACGGGTCACGGACGATGGTCACCCCGATTCCCAGGAGGGTGATCGGAGTGGTGATAGGCGGCAGACCCACTGCCCCGTTTCCCGCGTCACCATGGGCGCTGGTGAGCCTGTAGGTGCAGAAAGGCGCCAGGGCCAGAGTGTCCCCACCCTCGGCGTTCGCCATATTGATGGCGGTGACGAGAGAGGACTCGCTGCAGAGCACCGGAATCTGGGCCTGGGCCGTTTGAGGAACGGCCAGCAGGCCGAGGGTGAACACTGAGACAGCGGTGAGGGGAAGCGGGATTCGGGGAATTCGCATGACGCCTCCGCACGAGGGTCATGAGCCGCGTCAGCCGGTGTCCGCTGGGGACACCGGCTGACGGTCCATTTCCTCCTCGGGGGTGCCCATACGGTCGCCGCAGAGCGGACGAACCGCCATTCCCCCGGGGAGGATGGGCGGCCCACCGGATTGGACTTTTCCAGTAATCCACATGGGCTATCAAGCCCGCAAGAGCGCAAATACCGCACCACCCGATCGACGGAGCGTACGAATTCCACACGTACCACCGGATGAACGCCGGTGAGACGCCGCCGCACACTCCGTACCGGAGGGGCGACGCAAGCCCGTCGGGGTGCCTTCTCCCCCTCGGCTTATGACTCAGGTGGGTTGATCACCGCGTAGGGATCGCGCCGGTGAAGTGCTTTTGCCGGGGTCGACATCGCACATCGGGAGCGGCGGACAGCGGAGCTCCCGACTCCCGGTCTGCTCCGCCCGGTGGTGTCCGAGCGCCGCCGGGGGCGCACCACCGCGCGGCGTCAGCAGCCGCCTTCGCTCTCGGCTCGGGCGTCGTCGAACAGTCCGGCGCCGCCCCCGCACACCGGGGGCCTCAGCGGCGCCCTCGCCGGCGTGGTCACGTGCGTCACGGCCCTGCCCGGCCTGATCAGCACGGGCCTGACCGCGCTCGGCGGGCCGATTCTCCAGGTCAGCGCATCACCGCAGGTCAGGGGGTGCCGATTCCATTTCAGGTCCGGCTCCGGGCACCCCGTCCCCCACGCTGTGACCGGCGGGGGCGACTGAGGGAACACTTCGGCTCTTCCGCTCGTTCTCATGAGTGCACTACCGTGCGGTCTTTGCTTACGCATTACTCTGGTGGTCAAGGTCGCGCCGTGCGGCCATGGAGGAGTGAGATGAGGAGCAGCAACCCGGTCTTCACGCGTCGGGGGTTCAGTCGGGACGGTGGCTACGCCGGCTTCAACGCCGGACCTCAGCCGCAGACCGGGACTCCGTACGCGGGCAGCCCGACCAACCCGTACGCGCAGCCGGGTAACCCCTATGCGCAGCCGCAGGCGGGCCCGCAGGGCGGATTCACGCCGCCGAGCGCTCCCGCGCGCGCCGATGTGATGACGATCGACAGTGTCGTCTCCCGCACCGCGCTCACCCTGGGCACTGTGGTCGCCACCGCGACGGCGGCGTGGATCGCCGACCTGCCGCTCGGTGTCGCGGTCGCGGCAGCCCTGGTCGCGCTGGTCCTGGCGCTGTGGCAGAGCTTCAAGCGTCAGCCGTCCCCCGCCCTGATCCTCGGGTACGCCGCGTTCGAGGGCCTCTTCCTGGGCTCCGTGAGCAACGCGATCAACCAGGGTGCGCCCGGTGCGGCCATGCAGGCCGTGATCGGCACCATGGCCGTGTTCGCCGGCGTGCTCTTCATGTACAAGCAGCGGATCATCCGGGTCACCGCCCGGTTCACCCAGTTCGTGCTGGCCGCTCTCGTCGGATTCGTCCTCCTCTCCATGGTGAACCTGGTCGTGGCCCTCATCGGCGACGGCAACGGGCTCGGCCTGCGGGACGGCGGCCTCGGCGTCGCGTTCGGCGTCCTGGGCATCCTGATCGGCGCCGCGGTGCTCGCCCTGGACTTCAAGCAGGTCGAGGACGGCATCGCCTACGGCGCCCCGGAGAGCGAGTCGTGGCTGGCGGCCTTCGGCCTGACCCTCACCCTGGTGTGGATCTACATGGAGTTCCTGCGCATCATCGCCATCCTGCAAGGCGACTGAGGCCGGTGACGGCGCCCTGAGGCGCCGGACGCCGCACCCACGAGAAGGGCCCCGGCGGGACGATCGTCCCGCCGGGGCCCTCGTGCGTGTCCGCGGTCCCGAGTCGCCGCCACCGCCCGGGCGCTCAGGCCCGCCGCAGCAGCTCCAGCGCCTCGGCCAGCTCGCGCCGGGCGGCCTCCTCGTCCGATGTCGTGCCGATCGCCCGCGCCAAATCGTGCCCGGCGACCGCCACCTGGTCCCCGACGACCCACACCCCGGCGTCCGGCATCACGCGCGACGCCCCGAACGGGCCGTCGAGCCGGTGCGCGCCCCGGACCAGGGCCCTGGCCACCTCAAGGCCCGCCGCCCCGGCTCCGCGCCGCAGACGGCTCTCGGACAGCGCGCGCAGCCGTTCCGCGAACGCCTCCACGGCCGCGTCCAGCTCGCCGGTGTCCACCTCGGCCATTCCGCCCGTCCCGCCTTCCGTCAGCTCGCCCGGTCCGTCACTCGCTCAGATGGGAGGATGCCACCACGCGGTCGGCCAGCAGATAGACGCTGTCCGACCCGCAGGAGAACGTCAGCGCGTAGGCGCCGGACACTCCCGAGCCGCCCATCAGCACCGGCTGCTGCCCGGCCCGCACCGCCGCGGCGAGCCGCTCGGCCGCCTCCTGGTGGCTGGGCGAGAGACACAGCGTGGTCCCGTCGGCGAAGAGGAAGACGTCCAGCGTGCCCAGCGGCCCCTGGCGCACGTCGGCCAGCGGAATCCTGGCCTCGGCCAGCCGCGCGAGCCGGTCCGTGGTGCGCCGGTGCTCGTCGCGCGCGGAGCGGTCGGCGGCGGCCCGGTCGATCGGCTCGCCGGAGAGCGTGAAGCCCGGGTGCGAGGGGTGGCGGCGCCGGGCCGCCGCCAGCTCGGCCGATTCCCCGCTCTCGGCGGAGCTCTCCGCGCCCAGCTCGGCCCCGGCTCCCGCGCCGGCCTCGGTCGGCGCGGCGCCGCTCTCCGCGTCGTCGCCCGGCTGGCGGGCCATGAGCACGCCGCCGTCCCGGCCGGTCCCGCCCGCCGGGAAGCCCGAATCGCTCAGCAGATACCGCTCCAGCAGGGCGTCGAGCAGCTCCTCGTCGGCCTCCGCCACCTCGTACCCGAAGCCCCGGCCGCCCAGAAGGGCGGCCGGGCCGTCGTCCTCGCGGGCGTCCTGCTCCGCCCAGTACGCGCGGGCCTCGGCCAGCTCGCGCTCCCGCTCGTCGGCCAGGGCGGCGGAGACGGCGCAGCGGATCTCCTCGGCGGGGACCGGCCGGGCCGCGGGCACCGTGCGTCCGGCCAGCTCGGCGCGGAGCGCGGCGACTTCCGCCCGCAGGCCGCGGGCGGTGTGCAGGGCTCCGGTGCCCAGGGCAACGGCGGTGCCTGCGGCCATCAGCAGGATGACGGATATGGCGCTCACGGACTCGCTCCCAGTGCTCTCGGTCCCTGACTTCTTATCTCAGGTTTCCGGGGCGCGGCCACGGCGTGCAGTGCGAAACGTCATGAATAGGACGGGACTTTGGTCCAAAACGCGCCCCCCACACCTCGCTGACCTGCGGTTTCGCGGAGAGATCCGACACGGATCACATCCCGGGGCCGCTTCGGTATCGCCCGTATATACCAAGTGACGCAGGCCACTTCCGCACCATGAGCACCCTATGTCACCTTCAGCTCAGTCGCTCCAGGATCATGGCCATACCCTGGCCACCGCCGACGCACATGGTCTCCAGGGCGAACTGCTTGTCGTGCCACCGCAACGAGTTGATGAGCGTAGTCGCGATTCGGGCGCCCGTCATGCCGAACGGGTGGCCGACCGCGATGGCGCCGCCGTTCACGTTCAGCCGGTCGACGTCAATGCCCAGGTCACGGTAGGAGGGGATGACCTGAGCGGCGAACGCCTCGTTGATCTCGACCAGATCGATGTCGTCGATGGTCATCCCGGCGCGGGCCAGCGCCTGTTGCGACGCGGCGACCGGGCCGTAGCCCATGATCTCGGGCGACAGGCCGGAGACGCCGGTGGCCACGATCCGCGCCAGCGGCGTCAGGCCCAACTCCCGGGCCTTGGTGTCCGACATGACGACCAGCGCGGCGGCACCGTCGTTCAGCGGGCAGGCGTTGCCCGCCGTGACCATGCCGTCGGGGCGGAAGACGGGCTTCAGACCGGCCACGCCGTCCATCGTGACGCCGGGGCGGGGGCCGTCGTCCGCGCTGACGACCGAGCCGTCCGGCAACGTCACCGGGGTGATCTCGCGCTGCCAGAAGCCGTCGGCGATGGCCTTCTCGGCGAGGTTCTGCGAGCGGACGGCGAACTCATCCATGTCCTGCCGGGTGACGCCCTTGATACGGGCCAGGTTCTCCGCGGTCTGGCCCATCGAGATGTAGATGTCCGGCAGCTCGCCGTCCTGGCGCGGGTCGTGCCAGCCCTCCCCGGCCGTCTCGGCGCGCTGGGCGGTGCGGGTCTCGGCCGTCCCGAAGAGCGGGTTGTGGGTGCCCTCCATGTTGTCCGAGGTGCCGTTGACGCTGCGGGAGACCATCTCGACGCCGGCCGAGATGAAGACGTCGCCCTCGCCGGCCTTGATCGCGTGGAACGCCATCCGCGTGGTCTGGAGCGAGGACGAGCAGTACCGCGTGACCGTACAGCCCGGGAGCTGGTCCAGGCCGAGTTGGACGGCGACGACGCGGCCGAGGTTGTGGCCCTGCTCGCCGCCCGGCAGGCCGCAGCCCAGCATCAGGTCGTCGATGTCGGCCGGGTCGAGGCCGGGGACCTGGTCGAGCGCGGCCTGCACGATCGTCGCGGTCAGGTCGTCGGGGCGCAGGTCCTTCAGCGACCCCTTGAAGGCGCGGCCGATCGGTGAACGGGCGGCGGAGACGATCACTGCTTCGGGCACGGGGGACCTCCAGGCGGCTGCTGCTCGGACGAGCTCTCGTCGCGAAATTACCCGCTGGTAGCGGTGTGTGTCACCTGCACGGGAACGTGATCCTGGTCCTGCTCCGGCAGCGGGCGGCGCCGCCGGCGGCTGAGCAGCGCCCATGGCGCGCGCCGGCCCACGGCCCGCGCCGCGCTGACCTCCGTGCCACCCTCCGCCGCGGCCTTGACCGCCGCGTCCGCCACGGGCAGCAGCCGCTCCCTGCGGCGGGCCTCCGCGCGCTCCTCCTCCGGCCACGTGCCGAGCGTGGCGCACAGCGTGGGCAGGATCGCCATGGCGGCCGTCGCGTATCCCTCGGCCGAGGGATGGTAGCGGTCGGGGCCGAACAGCTCGCGCGGGTTGGCGGCGAACTCCGGTCCCAGGAGCGTGCCCAGCGACACCGTCCGGCCGCCCAACTCCACCACCGCGATCGTCTGGGCCGCCGCGAGCTGCCGGCACAGCCGGCGCGCGATCCAGCGCAGGGGCTGCCCGACCGGCTCGACCGAGCCCAGGTCGGGACAGGTGGCCACGATCACCTGGCAGCCGGCCGTGCGCAGCCGGGCCACCGCGTCCGACAGGTGCTTGACCGAACGGGCCGGCGGGACCCGGCCGGTGATGTCGTTGGCGCCGATCATGATGACGCAGGCGTCGGGAACCGGCGCCCGGCCCGGCTCGGTCAGCAGCAGCGAGACCTGCCGTTCGAGATCGGCCGATCTGGCGCCCGAGAGCGCCACACTGTGCAACTCGACCGGGCGCTCGGAGGCCGCCGCGAGCCCCGAGGCCAGCAGCGCGCCCGGCGTCTGCCCGGCGCTCCGCACGCCGAGCCCGGCGGCCGTCGAGTCGCCCAGCATGGCCAGCCGCCACGGCGCCCGGCGGCCGGCGGCGAACGCCGTCCCGTACAGGCCCTCGGCGACCGGCGGCTCGGTGTCCTGCCCGTGGCCCACCCGCCGCCTCGCATACCGCATCTCGGTCAGGACCAGGCCGGCCGCCGCGCCTCCCACCAGACTGATCCCACCACCGCCGAACGCCGCCGCGGTCGCGATCCTCCGTGCCACTCTCGCCCTCGACATGGCCGCTCCCGACTTGCCTCCGACTCACCGCCGGACCGGATCTTCACTTGAGTGGTGCCCAACGCGAGCTACCGCGCAACGCAATAGGCTGCGGGGAGAGGGCGGAGGAACCCGCCCCTGACATGCGGAGACCCAGGTGCAGTATCACGAGTCGATGATCGATCTTGTCGGCAACACCCCACTGGTGCGGCTGACCGAGGTCACGGCCGGTATCGCGGCCACCGTGCTGGCCAAGGTGGAGTACTTCAACCCGGGCGGCTCGGTGAAGGACCGGATCGCGCTGCGGATGATCGAGGCGGCCGAGCGGTCCGGGGAGCTGGGGCCCGGCGGTGTGATCGTCGAGCCGACGTCCGGCAACACCGGGGTCGGCCTGGCGATCGTGGCCCAACAGAAGGGCTACCGCTGCGTCTTCGTCTGCCCGGACAAGGTCTCCGCGGACAAGATCAACGTGATGCGCGCCTACGGCGCCGAGGTCGTCGTCTGCCCCACGGCCGTCGACCCCGAACACCCCGACTCGTATTACAACGTCTCCGACCGGCTGGTCCGCGAGACGCCGGGGGCGTGGAAGCCCGACCAGTACAGCAACCCGAACAACGCGCTCTCCCACTACGAGACCACCGGCCCCGAGACCTGGCGGCAGACCGACGGGCGGCTGACGCACTTCGTCGCCGGCGTCGGCACCGGCGGCACCATCACCGGTACCGGCCGCTATCTGAAGGAGGTCAGCGGCGGGCGGGTGCGAGTCGTCGGCGCCGACCCCGAGGGCTCGGTGTACTCCGGCGGCTCCGGCCGCCCGTATCTGGTGGAGGGCGTCGGCGAGGACTTCTGGCCCGAGGCGTACGACCGGGACATCGCGGACGAGATCGTCGCGGTCTCCGACAAGGAGTCCTTCCAGATGACGCGGCGGCTGGCCCGCGAGGAAGGGCTGCTGGTCGGCGGCTCCTGCGGGATGGCGGTCGCCGCCGCCCTGACGGTGGCGCGGCGGCTGGGCCCGGAGGACGTGGTGGTGGTGCTGCTCCCGGACGGCGGGCGCGGCTACCTCAGCAAGATCTTCAACGACGAGTGGATGGCCGACTACGGCTTCCTGGAGGGCGGCGAGCCCCAGACGCGGGTGGCCGACGTGCTGCGGAGCAAGGACGGCGGCATGCCGTCCCTGGTGCACATGCACCCCGACGAGACGGTGGGCGAGGCGATCGAGGTGCTGCGCGAGTACGGCGTCTCGCAGATGCCGGTGGTCAAGCCGGGCGCCGGGCACCCGGACGTGATGGCGGCCGAGATCGTCGGCTCGGTGGTCGAACGCGAGCTGCTCGACGCCCTGTTCACGCAGAAGGCGGCGCTGGCGGACCGGCTGGAGCAGCACATGACCACGCCGCTGCCGCATGTGGGCTCCGGGGAGCCGGTGGGCGACCTGATGGCCGTGCTGCGGGACGCGGACGCGGCGGTGGTACTGGTGGAGGGCAAGCCGACCGGGGTGGTCAGCCGGCAGGACCTGCTGGCTTTCCTGGCGGGCGGGGTCGGCGAGAAGTGACAGGTCAGGTGGCCGGACGCGACCTGGTTGGGCAAGAGATCCCGAAGTGTCACGGCTGGGCAACGCGACGTTAACACCGGTCCGGCAGAGTTCTGGATGTCGGCACCAAGGACCTCCGGAGCGGCTCCCGGACCTCCCTGGTCGCCCGGACGCGAGGCCCCGACCCGGCCCGTGTCCCCGCGGGGACCGCCGTCGTCCCGCCCCTGGTGTTCACACCGGGGTGCGGCGGTCCCCGCCAATTCTTTCCCGGCTGCCCCCCGGCCGCCCCAGGCCGTCTCTGTGCCGCCTCATTCCCAGTCGTTCGGGCGGGTCTCGCGGTTGAACAGCTTCCCGCCCGCGTAGCAGGCGTTGACGCCCACGATGCCGATCCAGCAGATCAGCATCCCGGCCAGGCCCGTCTGCACGGCGGCGATGGCGGACAGCGGGATCGCCAGCACCAGCGAGAGCGCGGCGAGGCCGAACGCGGCGCCCGGCCCGTGGCTCTCCGAGCCGCCCGGCGACGCCGGACGGCCGCCGCGCGCGATGACCATCTGTTGCTCGGCGAGCTGACGGCGCACGCGCTTGTCCACGCTGGCGTCGATGCGCTGCTCGACCTTCTCCAGGAACGAGTCGATCAGCTCCGACTCGTAGGTCTCCCCGAGCTCCTTGCGGGTCTGCACAGCGGCGTCAAGATCCCGCCTGAGGTCGGAGTCGTGGTTCAGCTCCGGGTCACGGCCACTCATCATGCCCCTCACCGTACGGCGGCCTCCGGCCTTCGGCACTAGGGGTAACCCCCCAATCGGTCCCCGCCGTCCCCGCCGTGCTCCGCGATCAGCTCGGCCAGGGTCGGCGGGCGGCGGAGCGTGGTGAACGCGACCTCGCCGTCCGTCCCCTCCGCCTCGTCCACCCGTGCAGCCGTAGACGCCGGGCCGCAGGAGCGCGAGGGCCGGCCTTCGTGGCGAAGGTGTGCGGCACCGGCTGGCCGCGCGCGAGGACCGCGTCGAAGGCAGCATGGAGGGAGATGGCGGCTTCCCGTACGCCGCGCAGGTCGAGCGGGGCGGCCAGCGGGTGGTTGTCGGTGCGGAGACGGCGGGCCACGAGGGCCCGGACGGCCGCGTCACGGCGGGTGGACAGCACCATGCACCGCCAAGCCAAGCACGGGCGGCGGAGAACGGCGGAGGACCCGTGACCGGGTTGACGAGGCGGACGGCGCGGGGCGGACGGGACGGACTGGGTCGGCGGGTCGGCGGGTCGGCTGGGTGGCTGGGCTGACGGGGTCGGCGGGGTGCGCTGGGTGGGCTGGGTGGACTGGGTCGGCGGGGCGGACCGGGCCGAAGGGTGGACTGGGCTGACGGGGTCGGCGGGTGGGCTGGGTGGATGGGGTCGGCGGGGTGCGCTGGGGCGGCGGGGTGGGCTGGGCGGACGGAGTCGGCGGGGCGGACGGGGGCGGCGGGGTGGACTGGGCGGACGGAGTCGGCGGGGCGGACGGGGGCGGCGGGGTGGACTGGGCGGACTGGGCTGACGGGGGCGGCTGGGCTGGCGGGGTCGGCGGGGGTGGACCGGACGCGACCGGGGACGCCCGGTGGATACGGTGGCCGGGATGACGTGCGTGACGGCCGGCTCGCGGGTACTCGCACCGGGCGGGTGCCCGTCCCCGTCCCGGCGGGCGGCGTGCTCATCGAGGGAGTGGAGGTCCTGGTGTGTCCCTGACCGCGCAGATCTACTGGGCCGAGCACGCCTGGTTCCATGACACCGTCGAGCCCGGGGTGCTGATCAGGACCGCCGCCACCGGCCGCGTCACCGACGTGCGCGCCGGGGTGGAGCGGCCCCCTGCGGGGGCCGTCGCGTTGCGGGGGCTGACCCTGCCCGGGTTCGCCAACGCCCACAGCCACTGCTTCCACCGCGCGCTGCGCTCCAGTGTCCAGATCGGCAGCGGCACCTTCTGGACCTGGCGCAGCTCCATGTACGCGCTCTCCCAGGACCTCACTCCGGACTCCTACTTCGAGCTCGCGCGCGCCGTCTACGCCGAGATGGCGCTGGTGGGCATCACCTGCGTCGGGGAGTTCCACTATCTGCACCACGACCGCGGCGGCGCCCGGTACGGCGACCCCAACGCCATGGGCCGGGCCCTGATCGCCGCCGCGGCGGCGGCCGGCGTCCGCATCACGCTCCTCGACACCTGCTACCTGTCCGCCGGCTTCGGCGAGCTGCCGGACCACGCGCAGCTCCGCTTCTCCGACGGCACCGCCGACGCCTGGGCCGAGCGCGCCGCCGCGCTGCGCGGCGACGACACCTCCCGGGTCGGCGCCGCCGTCCACTCGGTGCGGGCCGTGCCCGCCGACGCGCTCGCCACCGTCGCCGCTTGGGCCGCCGACCGGGACGCCGTGCTCCACGTCCACCTGTCCGAGCAGCCCCGGGAGAACGACGACTGCCGCCGCGTCCACGGCCGCACCCCCGCCCGCCTCCTCGCGGACCACGGGGTGCTCGGCCCCCGTACCACGGCCGTGCACGCCACGCACCTCACCGACGACGACATCGGCCTGCTCGGCGGCACCGGCACCGCCGCCTGCCTGTGCCCCACCACCGAACGCGACCTCGCCGACGGCATCGGCCCCGCCGCCCGGCTGCGCGGCGCGGGCAGCCCGCTGTGCCTGGGCAGCGACAGCCACGCCGTCATCGACATGCTGGCCGAGGCCCGCGCCCTGGAGATGCACGAACGCCTCAGCAGCCGCGTCCGTGGCCACTTCACCGCCGCCCAGCTCCTGCGCGCCGCCGGCGAGAGCGGCCACGCCGCGCTCGGCTGGCCGGAGGCCGGCCGCCTGGAGCCGGGCGGCCTCGCGGACTTCACCACCGTCGCCCTGGACTCCGTCCGCACCGCCGGACCGCCGCCCCGGCTGGCGGCCGAGGCCGCCGTGTTCGCCGCGACCGGCGCCGATGTGCGGCACACGGTCGTCGGCGGGCGGCACATCGTGCGCGACGGCGTCCACCAGCTCGTCCCCGACGTCCCGCACGCCCTGTCCCGGGCGATCGGCGCCCTCGGCTCGGTCGGCTAGAACGGGCGCCCGGCCTGGCGTGGCGGCCCGAGCAGCGCGCCCAGGGCCATCACGCCGTAGCCGGCGACCGCGACCCACGGGCCGGCCGAGACGTCGAAGCTGTCCAGCTCGCTCATGTCGATGAGCGAGGTGGCGACGACGATCGTCGACACCAGGCCGAAAACGCTCAGCACGACGGCCGCCCCGCGCAGCACCGCCCGCTGTCCGGGGCCCGGGTGCGGCCAGGTCGCCAGGGTCGCGGTCAGCGCGGCGCCGAAGGCGGTCATCCAGGTCAGATAGCGCAGGTAGGCGTGCTCGTACCCGCCGATCATGTCCCGCGCCTCCTCGGGGTAGTACGCCCCGGCGACCCCGTTGAGCGCGGCGGAGTCCGTTCCGCCGTAGCCGTCGTCCCAGGTCAGCCAGTCCAGCACGGCCATGCCCAGGCCCAGGGCCAGCAGTCCGGCCAGCACGATGATCAGGCCAAGGGCGGGCCCGGCCGTCGGCGGCAGCGCGGAGGACGGTGGCGGGGGCAGCGGGTAGGCGCTGGGGTAGTGCGGCGGTCCGAAGCCCGGGTTGCCCGGCTGCGTGGGATAGCCCATGTCCGCAGGGTCCCGACACTTCGCCAACCTGTCCATGGCGCGCGGCGGTTGGGTTTGGCGGGCTTCTCGTCGGGTCCGAGGGGACCATGCCCCGGCACGGCCACCGCCGGCGGCCTGGTGGCTGAGGTGGCGGAGGTGGCCGGCCGGGAGCCGGACCGCGCCCCCTACCTCGCCGCGGCCGTGATCGCGCCGGGCCGGCCCGGTACGTCCGCCGCCACCCGCACGCCCGCGCCCTGAGCGACGCGCTGGCCGCCACCCGCACGCCCGCGCCCTGAGCGACGCGCTGGCCGCCGCCCGATGAGTTTCCGTTCTCCGGCCGGTCTGGATGTCACCAGACCCATCACGGTCCTCGGCCCCCGGCCCTGGACCCCCACCGGCAGGAGCGATCCGAGATGACGAACGACGAGAACGAGACGGGCGGCCCCGGCGCCACCAGCCCGCGCCTGGGCGGCCTGGTCCTGGGCAGCACCGACCCGCGGCGGCTCTACGACTGGTACCGGGCGGCGTTCGCGCCCGACGCCGGGCAGCCGTCCGAGCCGATGCTCGCCCTGGAGCTGGGCGGCACCTGGCTGATCTTCGAGCACCGGGACGATGTCGGCCCGAAGGCGGCGGAGCCGGGCCGCGTCCTGTTCAACTTCGAGGTGGACGACATCAGGGCCGCCGAGGCGCGGCTCAACGAGCTGGGCGTCCGCTGGATCCGGCCGGTCAGCAAGCCGTCGCCGGACGAGCCGGTGCTGCTGGCCACCGTCGAGGACCCCGACGGGAACTTTCCGCAGATCGTCGAGGTCCTCAGCGCCTGACCTCGTCCGCGCCGTCCGATCCGGGAGTCCCGGCGGCTTCGGTGGCCCACCCGCGGGCCTTGCGCAGGGCCTGCGGGTGCAGCGCCTCTCCGGCGGCCAGCACGCGCGGGCGCAGCTCGGGCTCGGTGGTCTCGGCGCGGAAGAGGAACGCGACGGACACCTCGTGGTCGGGCCGGTGGACGATCTCGATCGGGTCCCCGGCCCGGATCACGCCCGGCCGGATCACGCGGAAGTACGCGCCGGGCGCGGCCTCGCGCGTGAAGCGCTTGATCCAGCCGCGCTCGTCGAGCCAGGTCGCGAAGGTGCGGCACGGGGTGCGGGCGGAGGTGGCCTCGATCACCAGATCGGGGCCGATCCGCCACCGCTCCCCGATCCGCGCGCCGTTGACATCGATGCCGCTGGTCGTGAGGTTCTCGCCGAAGACGCCGTTGGTCAGCTTGCGGCCCAGGGCCGCCTCCCAGCGGTCCAGGTCCTCGCGGGCGTAGGCGTAGACGGCCTGGTCGTCGCCGCCGTGGTGGCGCAGGTGACAGATCGTGTCCCCGGCCAGGCCGCTGCCGCCGGTGCCCTTCGGTCCCGGCGCGGACACCGCGACCGGTCCGGCGGCCGGCCGCTTGTCGATGCCGGTCAGGCCGTCGGGCGCCTCGGTCCCGGCGGAGGCGGCGGCCCGGCCGAGATTCACGGACAGCAAGGTGCTCAGCATGCCGTCACCCTAATGGCGCTGCCGTTCCGGCCGCCCCCGATTTCGGCGCCGGTCCGGTTCCCCGCGTGCGGCGGCAACCCGCGTGCGGCGGTGACCCTCGCCGGGGATGTCCGGCACCACCCCGCCCGGCACTCCGCCCACCGCGAGGGCGGCCACACCCTCCGCCGCGCGGGTCCGCCCGCCGCGCCAGCCGGTGTCCACGGCGCGCGGCTCCGCCCCCGCGCCGTCGGCGCCCAGCGTCACCACCGGGGTGCCGACGGCCGGCCCCGAGCCGTCCGCCGCCGACGGCGACGCCCACCGGGAGGCGCTGTGCGGTCACATGCGGGAGGCGTTCGCCGCGATCCCCGGCGTCGCGGCCCGGCGAGCGACGCGGAGAGCCCCCGGAACCCGCGGAGCGGTCCGGGGGCCCTGGCGCGTGTCGTCGGTGGACCGGGTGGGGGAGCGGTCAGTCCTCGGCCATCAGTCCTCGGCCATCAGTCCTCGGCCATCAGTCCTCGGCCATCAGTCCTCGGCCATCAGTCCTCGGCCATCAGGCCGCGGCGCAGCTTGCCGAGCGTGCGGCCCAGCAGCCGCGAGACGTGCATCTGCGAGATGCCGAGCTCCTCGCCGATCTCGGACTGGGTCATGTTCGCCACGAAGCGCAGCGACAGTATCCGCCGGTCGCGCGGCGTGAGCCGGGCGATCAGCGGCTTGAGGGACTCGATGTACTCGATGCCCTCCAGGCCGTGGTCCTCGTAGCCGATCCGGTCGGCCAGGGCACCCTCGGCGTCGTCGTCCTCGGGCTGCGCGTCCAGCGAACTCGCGGTGTAGGCGTTCGCCGCGGCCATGCCCTCCACGACCTCGTCCTCGCTGATCTCCAGCCGCTCGGCCAGCTCACCCACGGTCGGGGAGCGGTCCAGCTGCTGCGCCAGCTCGTCCCCGGCCTTGGCCAGGTCGAGGCGGAGCTCCTGGAGCCGCCGCGGCACGCGGACCGACCAGGAGGTGTCGCGGAAGAAGCGCTTGATCTCGCCGACGATCGTCGGCATCGCGAACGTGGGGAACTCCACACCGCGGTCGGCCTCGAAGCGGTCGATCGCCTTGATCAGACCGATCGTCCCGACCTGGATGATGTCCTCCATCGGCTCGCTGCGCGAACGGAACCGTCCGGCGGCGAACTTGACCAGCGCGAGATTGAGCTCGACCAGGGTGTTGCGGACGTAGGCGTACTCGTGGGTGCCTTCGTCGAGTGTCCGCAGCCGCTGGAAGAGGGTCTTGGACAGGGCGCGCGCGTCGAGCGGCGTGACCGTGTCGTAGTGCGGGATCTCGGGCAGCGGCGCGAGCAGGTCTTCCGCCGTCACGGCCGGCGCGGCGGCGGCGGACGGCTTGGCGGGGGCGACGGCGGTCGTGACGGTGGTCGTGACGCCGGTACGCGATTGTCGGGTCTCAGGGGCGGGTGACATGGTGTGTCCTCCGTAATGTTCTCGGCATATGGCTGCCGAAGCCGTGACGTGCACTGCCGGGTGCGGCGCCTCCAAAGCCGGCGTGGGAATTCGGATGCCTCTAGACCTACCGGTCACGCGGTGACGCTGGCAAGTCTGCTACGCCCGAATTCGGCACATTGTCCGTCTTGTTCGGCTGTCGAGAGGTCCCTTCAGGGGCTAAGGTTCGAACCTAGCCAGGAACGGGCTCCAGAATGAAGGGGGCTGCATGGACCGTGGGATGCCGGGCGAACGGACCCCGCGCCAACTGACGGTCGAAGTGCGGCGGGTGGGCACAGGAGCGGTGGTCTCGCCGAGCGGCGAGCTCGACCACCACTCGGCCGGGCGGCTGCGCGAGGCACTCGACACGTGCGTCGCCGACAGTTGTTCCCGGATCGTCATCGACTGCTCAGCGCTCGAATTCTGCGATTCCACCGGACTCAACGTGCTTCTCGCCGCGCGCATGGAAGCGGAGGCGGTGGGCGGAGAGGTGCAATTGGCCGGGATGCGGCCGAATGTCGCCCGCGTTTTCGAGATTACCGGCGCCGGATCCGTCTTCGTCGTGCACGACGGACTCGACGAGGCCCTCGCGGCCCTTCCCGCCGAATGAGCGCCGCCCCCGGGACAGCCTTCGGGGCCCCGTCCCCGCCGCCGGTCATCGAGTCACGCTATTGCCGCGAACGGGCGGGTGTGGCCCCCGTGGGTCAGGGCAGGAGTTCAGTCACGCCGGGCCACGGGGACCACCCGGCATGGTCATCCGGAGACGCGGCGATGCGGTGAGGGGAGCGCACATGGGTACCACCCGACCGTATCCGGCGGGAGATCCTGGCCCTGAGCGGTCCCTCCCGCCCGCTTCGCCGGTTCCACCGACCGCCACCGAGCCGGAGCCGTCGCGGCAGACGCGCTCCCTGCGACTGGCGGGGACGCCCGGCGTCGTCTCCCGCGCCCGCGAATTCGCCCGCGAGGCGCTGCGGGACTGGGGCTGGCTGCCATCGGCCTCCGAGATGCAGCGCGCGGCGGCCGAGGATGTCCTGCTGGTCGTCTCCGAGTTGGTGACCAATGCCTGCCTGCACGCCGACGGCCCCGAGGAGATCCGGGTCGGCCGCAGCGGCAAGCTGCTCCGTGTCGAGGTCGTGGACAGCGGCGAGGGGGCGCCCGCCCTGGCCACCACCCGCCGAGCCGGCAGTCCCGGCGGTCACGGCATGTTCATCGTCCAGCGGCTCTGTCTGGACTGGGGTGTGACCGAGAACCCGGAGATACCGGGCAAGACCGTCTGGGCCGAGCTCTCCGGGCCCTCGGCCGGTGACTGAGTGCCACCCGCGCCCTGTCTCCCCGCCGGCCCCCCGGCCGTCGGCATTCCTGGCAGGCCCGCTGTTGGCGTCTACCATCAGCCCATGACCCGAGTACTGCTCGCCGAGGACGACGCTTCCATCTCGGAGCCGCTGGCCCGAGCGCTGCGCCGCGAGGGCTACGAGGTGGAGGTGCGGGAGGACGGCCCCGGGGCGTTGCGAGCCGGGCTGCGGGGCGACGTCGACCTGGTGGTGCTCGACCTCGGGCTGCCCGGGATGGACGGCCTCGAAGTGTGCCGAAGACTCCGTACCGAGGGACTCGGTCTCCCCGTGCTGGTCCTGACCGCCCGTGCCGACGAGGTGGACACCGTCGTCGGCCTGGACGCGGGCGCCGACGACTACGTCACCAAGCCGTTCCGCCTCGCCGAGCTGCTGGCCCGCGTCCGGGCCCTGCTGCGGCGCGGCACCGCCGAAGCCGCCCCCGCCCCGACCGTGCACGGCATCCGCATCGACGTCGAATCCCACCGGGCCTGGATGGGCGATGAGGAACTGCACCTGACGGCCAAGGAGTTCGACCTGCTGCGGGTCCTGGTCCGCGACGCCGGCCGGGTCGTCACGCGGGAGCAGCTGATGCGCGAGGTCTGGGACACCACATGGTGGTCCTCGACCAAGACCCTGGACATGCACATCTCCTGGCTCCGCAAGAAGCTCGGCGACGACGCGGCCAACCCCCGCTACATCGCGACCGTCCGCGGAGTGGGATTCCGTTTCGAGAAGAGCTGACGGGGGACCTCTGGCGTGCGCCGCCGTCTGATCAACTCGACCCTGGCCGTGGTGCTCGTCGTCATCGCGGTCTTCGGTATCACCCTCTCCGTGGTCGAGGCCCGCTCGATCGAGTCCAGCGCCGAGGACCGGCTCGACGCCGAGGTGGCCCGGCTGCTCGGCGACACCGAGAGCCGGATCGCGGCCGGCGAACCGGTCACGGCCGAGGAGATGCGCCCGCTGGCGCCGGCCGACCGTTTCGTCAAGATCCAACTCGTCGGCCGGGCCCCGGTCCTGATCGGCCTGCGGCCCGACGGCGAGGTGATGGAGGTCACCGAGACCGGCGTGCACGGCGAGACCGTCACCGTCATCCAGCCCAAGAGCGTCGTCAGCGACGAGATCGGCCGGATGGTCACGATCATCCTCGTCGTGTCGCTGCTGGCCGTCGCCGCCGCCGCGCTCCTCGCCGTCCAGCAGGCGCACCGCGTGGCCGCGCCGCTGACCGACCTGGCCGAGACCGCCGAACGCCTCGGCTCCGGCGACCCCCGCCCGCGCTACCGCCGTTACGGCGTCGCCGAGCTCGACCGGGTCGCGGACGTGCTGGACGCCAGCGCGGAACGGATCGCCCGCATGCTCACGGCCGAACGCCGACTGGCCGCCGACGCCTCCCACCAACTCCGCACGCCGCTGACCGCGCTGACCATGCGGCTGGAGGAGATCATCGCCACGGAGGACGCGGATACCGTCAAGGAGGAGGCGACGATCGCGCTGTCGCAGGTGGAACGCCTCACGGACGTGGTGCAGCGGCTGCTCACCAACTCCCGCGACGCGCGGCTCGGCTCGGCGGTCAGCTTCGACCTGGACGAGATCGTCGTCCAGCAGATCGAGGAGTGGCGCCCCGCGTACCGCAGCGCGAACCGCGCGATCGTCCACTCCGGTCGCCCGGGCCTGCGGGCGGTGGGCACGCCGGGTGCCGTCACGCAGGTGCTGGCGTGCCTGGTGGAGAACTCACTGATGCACGGCGACGGAACGGTGGCACTGCGCACGCGGACGACGGGCAACCAGGCGGTGATCGAAGTCACCGACGCGGGCCCGGGTGTCCCCCTCGAACTGGGCGCCCGGGTCTTCGAACGCACGGTGAGCGGCCACAACTCGACGGGCCTCGGCCTGGCAGTAGCCCGCGACCTGGCCGAAGCGGACGGCGGTCGCCTGGAACTCCTCCAACAACGCCCCCCGATCTTCGCCCTGTTCCTGAGCCGCGAGGGAGATGGAACGGAATGAGGCCCCGCCCCCGACCCACCTCAACGAAACCAGCCCAACCCCCGGCACCCCCCGGACCAACGAGCGTGTTCCCCGCGTAGGCGGGGTGTTCCGGCGCCCGAGGTGCCGGCGCGTCATTCCCTGGCGTGTGTTCCCCGCGTAGCGGGGGTGTTCCGCCCGCGCGCTCGGCCCGCTGGCTCCGGTTGAGGTGGTCCCCGCGTAGGCGGGGGTGTTCCCGCGATCCCGTGTCGGGTGGGGAACTCCCGGATGTGTTCCCCGCGTACGCGGGGTGGCCCCGCCTCTCTGCCGGGTGAGGAATCCGTCGCGGAGTCGGGTGTCCCGTCCGAGCCGTCCGTCATGTGCTCGTCCCCACGCGCACGCGGGAACGTCCCCGGCCGGTCCCACGCAAGGGCGTCATCCCCCCGCGCGGGTCAGCGCGGCGCCACGTCATCGTCGACGTCGGGCGGCTGGCGTCATCCCCGCGCGCGGGTCAGCGGGTTGGGGAGGCTGCTGCCGCAGTCTCTTCCTCCGCCGTCGTCGGCGGGGGTGCGCGGAAGACCCAGGTGCGGTAGGACCAGAAGCGGAACAGGGAGCCGAGGCCGAGGCCGATCAGATTCTTCGCCAGGTTGTCCGCCAGGGGGGACGTGAAACCCAGGCCGTAGTGCGACAGCGCCAGGACGCCGTTCTCGATCACCATGCCCGCGCCCGAGAACAGCAGGAACAAGCCCGCCTCCCGGCTGCGGCCGGTCTTGTCGCGGTGGCGGTACGTCCAGTACCGGTTCCCCACGTAGTTCGTGCAGATGGCCGCCGACGTGGCGAGCACACCCGACCGGATCGGCGCGAGACCCGCCGCCTGGGTGCAGAGGTTGAACACGATCACGTTCACGAGAAACCCGAACGCGCCCACGGCGCCGAACTTCGCGGCTTCCTGGGCGATGCCGCGCATGCGGTCGCGCAGCGTGCGCCGGTCGCTCATAGCGGCCATGCTAACCAGACCGTCCCGGCCCGGCTCAGCCGACAGTGACGTCGAATGTCAGCTCCTCCGCCGCGCGGTCGTCGCCTTCCCGCCGTTCCACCAGCCGGAGGTCCGTGGTCCCCGCGTCCTCCGCCCGGAAGACCAGGTACTTCGTTCCGCCGCGCCCCGGTGCCTCCGCCGCACCCTCGTCGGCCTCGTAACGTTCCTCCACCACGGTGATCACCGCCGGGTCCGGCGTGGGGGAGACGATCGCCCACTCGTAGCCGGTCGTCGGGTTCTCGGCCAGCCGGACCGTGAAGCTCTCCCCGGCCTCGACCTCGATCGCCTCGTCCTCCGCCGTGAACACCCGCGCGTCCTCGCGTTCCTCGTTCCCCTCGCAGGCGCCCGCCCCCGCCGCGACACCCGCCACCAGCGCCGCCACCGCCATGCCCCGTCCGATCCACATGCGTACGACGACGCGCCCGCGCCCCGGCCCGGTTCCAGCCGTTGTGGCCCAGCGGCCGACGTCAGAGGGCTGCCGATACGCTGGCCCCGTGACATTTCCGGTGGTCGGCATGGTCGGAGGCGGTCAGCTCGCCCGTATGACCCATGAGGCGGGCATCCCGCTCGGTATCAGGTTCAGGCTGCTCAGCGACACTCCGCGCGACTCGGCGGCCCAGGTCGTGAACGACGTGGTCGTCGGGGACTACCGCGACCTCGACACGCTGCGCGCGTTCGCCCGAGGCTGCGACGTGATCACGTTCGATCACGAGCACGTCCCGACCGAACATCTCCGCGCGCTCGAAGCCGACGGCATCGCCGTCCGGCCCGGCCCGGACGCCCTGGTGCACGCGCAGGACAAGGGCGTGATGCGGGCCCGTCTCACCGAGCTGGGCATCCCCTGCCCCCGCCACCGCGTCGTCGCCGACCCCGCCGACATCCGCCGTTTCGCCGAGGAGGACACGGGCGCCACCGGCTTCCCCGTCGTTCTGAAGACCGTGCGCGGCGGCTACGACGGCAAGGGCGTGTGGGTCGTCCGCTCGGCCGCCGAGGCCGCCGCGACCAGCGCGCCGTTCCTGGCGGGCGTGCCGGTGCTGGCCGAGGAGAAGGTCGACTTCACGCGCGAGCTGGCCGCCAACGTCGTCCGTTCCCCGCACGGCCAGGCCGTCGCCTACCCGGTGGTCGAGTCCGTCCAGGTGGACGGCGTCTGCGACACCGTGATCGCCCCCGCGCCCGGCCTGCCGCACGAGCTGGCCCTGGCCGCGCAGCGGCTGGCGCTCAGCATCGCCCGGGAGCTGAACGTCACCGGCCACCTCGCGGTCGAGCTGTTCGAGACGGCCGACGGCCGCGTTCTCGTCAACGAGCTGGCGATGCGCCCGCACAACTCCGGCCACTGGACGCAGGACGGCGCGGTCACGTCGCAGTTCGCCAACCACCTGCGCGCCGTGCTCGACCTCCCGCTCGGCGACCCGCGCCCGCGCGCCCCCTGGACCGTGATGGCCAACGTCCTCGGCGGCGACGCCCCAGACATGTACCAGGGGTACCTGCACTGCATGGCCCGCGATCCCCGCCTCAAGATCCACATGTACGGCAAGGACGTGAAGCCCGGCCGCAAAGTCGGCCACGTCACCACCTTCGGCGAGGACCTGGCCGACGTGCGCGACCGCGCGCGGCACGCCGCCGACTACCTCCGAGGAATCATCGACGAATGAGCACCACCCCGAGCAGCAGCAGCACCTCGCCGCCTCTGGTCGGCATCGTCATGGGCTCCGACTCCGACTGGCCGGTGATGCGCGCCGCCGCCGAGGCGCTGGACGAGTTCGCCGTGCCCTACGAGGTGGACGTCGTCTCCGCGCACCGCATGCCGCACGAGATGGTCGCCTACGGCGAGCGGGCCGCCGGGCGGGGGCTGAAGGCGCTGATCGCGGGCGCCGGCGGCGCCGCCCACCTGCCGGGGATGCTCGCCTCGCTGACCCCGCTGCCCGTCATCGGGGTGCCGGTGCCCCTGAAGTACCTGGACGGGATGGACTCGCTGCTCTCCATCGTGCAGATGCCGGCCGGCGTCCCGGTCGCCACCGTCTCGGTCGGCGGCGCGCGCAACGCCGGCCTGCTCGCCGTCCGCACGCTCGCCGCGCACGATCCGGAGCTGCTGGAGCGGATGCGGGCGTTCCAGCGCGCCCTGAACGAGCAGGCCACCGAGAAGGGCCGCCGCCTGCGCGCCTCGCTCGCCGCCGGGGGCACACCGTGACCGACGCCCCGGCCGATTCCCCCGCCGACGCCCCGGCCGCGGCTCCGGCCGATTCCCTGGCCCGCGCCCGCGCGCTGCTGGCCGAGCATCCGATCGTGGACGGCCACAACGACCTGCCCTGGGCGCTGCGCAAGCAGGTCGCGTACGACCTCGACCGCCGTGACATCGCCACCGACCAGAGCGCCCACCTCCACACCGACCTCCCACGGCTGCGGGCGGGCGGCGTCGGCGCGCAGTTCTGGTCGGTGTACGTCTCCACCGAGCTGGCCGGGGACCGCGCCGTCAGCGCCTGCCTGGAACAGATCGACGTGGTCCGGCGCCTCCAGTGCCGGTACGCGGCCGACCTGCTGCCCGCGTACACCGCCGACGACGTGGCGGCGGCGTGGGCGGCGGGCCGGATCGCCTCCCTCATGGGCGCCGAGGGCGGCCACTCCATCGCCAACTCGCTGGCGACGCTCCGGGCGTTCCACCACCTCGGCGTCCGGTACATGACGCTCACCCACAACGACAACACCGACTGGGCGGACTCGGCCACCGACGAGCCCCGGCACGACGGGCTCACCGCGTTCGGCGAGGAGGTGGTCCGGGAGATGAACCGCATGGGGATGCTGGTCGACCTCTCGCACGTCGCCGCCTCGACGATGCGCGACGCGCTGCGCGTGAGCCAGGCGCCCGTGATCTTCTCGCACTCCTCCGCGCGCGCGATCTGCGACCACCCGCGCAACATCCCGGACGACGTGCTGGAGTCGCTGAGCGCCAACGGCGGGGTGGCGATGGCGACGTTCGTGCCGGCCTTCGTGCTGCCGGAGGCCGCCGAGTGGACCCGGCGCGCGAGCGAGAACATGCGGGCCCACGGCCTGCACCCGCTGGACACCACGGAACCGGCGATGCGGGTGCACCGGGCGTTCGAGGCCGAGCACCCGCGTCCGCGCGCCACCGTGGCGACCGTCGCGGACCACCTGGACCACATGCGCGAGGTCGCCGGGGCTGACCACATCGGCATTGGCGGTGACTTCGACGGCACGGCCTTCCTGCCGGACGGCCTGGAGAGCGTGGCGGGCTATCCGGCGCTGATCGCGGAGCTGCTGGACCGGCGCTGGTCGTCGGCCGAGCTGGCGGGACTCACCTGGCACAACGCGGTGCGCGCGTTGCGGGACGCCGAGGCCGTCTCCCGGGATCTGTCGAGCCGGCGCGGTCCGTCGATCGTGACGATCCGGCAGCTCGACGGCGAGGGATGAGCTGACGGGACGTTCCGGGCATAAGGGGCGGAAGGGTGGCGCGTGACCGAGGTCACTCGGCGGCGCGACCGGCGATCATCGCCATCACCCGCCCGTTCCGCCGGTCCGGTCAACGAGTCATCGGGAAAGGGTGATTGGCGAATCCGCCGGAAATCCCACTCTTACCCGCCGTTCATGTCCGGTCGCCCGTCGTCACGCATGGCCGGGGGCGGTATTTCCGATCATGGAGTGACTGCGCCCGTTTTCTTGTCTTCTATGAATTCATAGGTTTACCGTTCTGGCCGCGCCGCATCCGCGGCGAGCCGCTCCCGGACGCCGAATCCTGTCACCGGAGGCGGAAACGCAGCAATTCCGCGTGACAGGAGCGGGGGACCCACTTTTCGCCGAGGCGTTTTTCCGACGCTCCGGCTCGGGGTGAAGCCACCCATGAATTCGGTCGCCCGTGCCCGAATTCGGCGGTGGCCGGGCTACTCCGGCCCGAACCCGACAGCTCACCTCGCAGGCGTTGGAGAGGAGCACACCTATGTCCGCACGCGGACGTCACCGCCGCCAGCGTATCCGGCGCACTTCCCGCATCTCCCTGATGCTCACGGCGGGTGGTGCCGGCGTGGCACTGCCGCTCATCGCCGCGGGCGGAGCGAGCGCCGCGCAGCCCGCGGCCCAGCAGGTCGCCGCCGCCAACGCCGCCCCCGTCAGCGCCCCGGCCGGCTCCGACCAGTCCGACGACCGCTCCGGCGACTCCGAGCGTGAGCGCGGTTCCGGCAGCTACACGGTGGTCAAGGGCGACACGCTCTTCAAGATCGCCGACGCGCACGACGTCGAGGGCGGCTGGGAGCGGATCTACGAGGACAACCGCCAGGTCATCGGCGGCGACCCCGACCTGATCCACCCCGGTCAGGAACTGTCCCTGGACGGCACCGCCGCCGCCCAGACCGCCGCCCCGGCCCCGGCCCCGGAGGCCGAGCCCGCCCCGGCCCCCGAGCCGGAGCCCGCTCCCGAGCCGGAGCCTGCTCCTGAGCCCGAGCCCGAGCCGGAGCCGGAGCCCGCCCCGGCCCCGGCCCCGTCCGACGAGACCGGCACCGGCTTCACGGCCCCGGTCGAGGGCGCGGTCGGCACCAACTACGGCGTCGCCGGCTCCAACTGGTCCTCCGGCTACCACACCGGCGTCGACTTCCCCGTAGGCACCGGCACTCCCGTGGTGGCCATCACCTCCGGCGAGGTGGTCACGGCCCGGACGAGCAGCGCCTACGGCAACGAGGTCGTCATCCTGCACGCCGACGGCCACTACAGCCAGTACGCCCACCTGTCCTCGTTCTCCGTCAGCGTCGGCCAGACGGTGAGCCCCGGGGAGCAGATCGGCCTGTCCGGCGCCACCGGCAACGCGACCGGCCCGCACCTGCACTTCGAGGTGCGCACCGGTCCCGAGTACGGCTCGGACATCGACCCGCTGGCCTACCTGCGGGGGCACGGCGTCGCCATCTGACGCGACACCGCGCCCGTTCCACGAGACGGGGCCCCGCACCGGACATCCGGTGCGGGGCCCCGTCTCGTTCCCGGCCGTTCTGGTCGTTCCCGGTCGTTCCCGGTCCGCTCAGCGGCTGAGCCGCTGATACGCGCGCACCGCCAGCGGCGCGAAGACCGCCGTCAGCACCACCGGCCAGGCCACGGCCAGGAACAGCGCGTGGTCCGCCGCCCACGAGCCGCCCGTCGGCCCCGGGTTGCCGAACAGCTCGCGGATCGCGGCCACGGTGGCCGACAGCGGGTTCCACTCCGCGACCGTGCCGAGCCAGCCCGGCATCAGCTCCGGCGCGGTGAAGACGTTCGACACGGCGGTGAGCGGAAACGCCAGCGGGAAGACGATCGAGCCGACGGTCTCCGGGTTCCTGACCACCAGGCCCAGATAGATCCCGATCCAGGTGATCGCCAGTCGCAGCGCCAGCACCAGCGCGAGGGCCGCGAGCGCCCGGCCAGGGCCCCGGTGCCACTCCCAGCCGACCAGCAGCCCGCAGATCACCAGCACCGTGATCTCCAGCAGGGCTCGCAGCATGTCGGCCGTACCACGCCCGGTGAGCAGCGCCGAACGGGCCACCGGCATCGACCGGAACCGGTCCACCACGCCCCGCTCCGTGTCCGCGGCCACCGCCGAGCCGGTGGCGCCCATGCCGTAGAGCATCGTCATGACGAAGACGCCCGGCAGCAGGAACTCGCGGTAGTCACCGCCGCCCGGAACCGTCATGCCGTTGCCGAAGACGTACCCGAAGACCAGCACGAACATGATCGGCAGCGTGAAGTAGAGGATCATCTCCTCCGGCACCCGGACCAGATGTGCCATGTTCCGCCGCGTCATGACGAGACTGTCGCTGACGCCGTTCCGTACCGTGCCGGTGCCGCTCACGCGGGGACCTCCTCGCTCTCGTGCGTCCGCGCCGTGCCCGTGAGCAGCAGGAACGCCTCGTCGAGCGTGGGCCGCCGGGTGCCGATGTCCTCGACCGCGATCCCCGCCTCGTGCAGCGCCCGCACCACCTCGGTCAGCGCGGTCACCCGGTCGGCGGCCGGGGCGGCGACCCGCCGGGTGTCCCGGTCGGTCTCCGGCCGCGCCCCGCACACGCGGCCGACGAGCGCGGCCACGGCGTCGAGGTCGGTCGCGTGCCGTGCGACGACCTCGATCCGGTCGCCACCGATCCGGGCCTTCAGCTCGTCGGCCGTTCCCTCGGCGACCACCCGGCCCGCGTCGATGACCGAGATGCGGTCGGCGAGCTGGTCGGCCTCCTCCAGGTACTGCGTGGTGAGCAGCACCGTCGTGCCGACGGCGACGAGCGAACGGACCGCGTCCCAGACCTGGTTGCGGCTGCGCGGATCGAGGCCGGTGGTCGGCTCGTCGAGGAACAGCACGCGCGGGGTGACGATCATGCTGGCCGCCAGGTCGAGCCGGCGGCGCATGCCGCCCGAGTACTGCCCGGCGTTCCGCCCGGCCGCCTCCGCCAGCCCGAACCGCGCGAGCAGCTCGTCGGCCCGCCGCCGCGCGGCACGCGGGCGCAGCTTGTGCAGCCGCCCGAACATCACCAGGTTCTGCCGCCCGCTCAGCTGCTCATCGACGGCCGCGTACTGCCCGGTCAGCCCGATCCGCGCCCGCACCTCCGCCGGCCGGCGGGCCACGTCGTACCCGCAGATCTCGGCCCGCCCCTCGTCGTAGCGCAGCAGCGTGGCCAACGAGCGCACGGCCGTCGTCTTCCCGGCGCCGTTCGGCCCGAGCAGGCCGTGCACGGTACCGGCGGGCACGGCCAGCGCGAAGCCGTCGAGCGCCCGCTTGCCGCCGTACCGCTTGCGCAGCCCCTCGGCCACGACCGTGTGGTCAGCCATCAGTGTCACCCCTGAACTGTGTACGCCGTAAACCTGGGTATACGCTATACACAGTTTTAAAATACGGTCAACCCCGAGACCCGCTGTCCCCGAGGAGACCGATGGCCGCGACCGAACGCCCGCGTGACCTCCAGGCCACGGTGGACCTGCTGTGGCGCACCAAGGCCCCGGGCAGCCGAGGCCCGCGCGGCAGCCTCACCCTGGACGGGATCGTCGCGACGGCGGTGGAGATCGCGGACGCCGACGGCATCGCGGCGGTCTCGATGCGCAAGGTGGCCGAGCGTCTTGGCGTCACCACGATGTCGCTCTACCGGTACGTGCCGGGTAAGGACGACCTGCTGGACCTCATGTTCGAGATGGCCTCGGGCCGCCCCGACACCACCACCTGGCCCGAAGGCTGGCGCGCTCGCCTGACGGCCTACGCCCACGCTTGCCGCGCGCTGTTCCTGCATCGCCCCTGGATGCTGGACATCCCGATCAGCGGCCCCCCGATGGGCCCGAACAACCTCGCCTGGATGGAAGCGGTCCTCGCCTCCCTCAACGACACCGGCTTGCGCGAGGACGACATGCTCGGCGTGCTGATGCTGCTGACCGGCTACGTGATGAACGAGGCCCGCCAAGAAGTGGCGATGACCCGCGCGGCTCCGCGCACCGGCGTCTCCTACTCCGAATGGGACGCGGTCTACGCGCGGCTCCTGACCCGCGTCACATCGGCGGACGACAGCTACCCCACGCTCTCCCGCATGGTCCGAGCCGGCGCCCTCGGCCCCACCGGTACCACGGCGGACGACAACTTCGCATACGGCGTGAAGTTCATCCTGGACGGCGTCGAGGCCCTGATCCACACGAGGAGCGAAACGAGGCTGTAGCGCCCCTACGGAGCGGCGGACCGCCACGCGATGTCCTTCGGCGCCCCCACCAACGCCAGAAACCCCGCGCGTGCGGGGCTCGTCTGCGCGGCGAGGCCACAGCGAGCGAGCGCGCTCCAGAAACCCCGCCTGTGCGGGGCTCGTCCCGTGTCAGCCGGCCGTCCGAGTCGATGGACACCAGAAACCCCGCGGGTGCGGGGCTCGTGCTTGCTGATCTGGGTGTTCCTGCCCTGCTGGGGTCATTCGCGTGCGCTTGGTCGCGTGGTGGCGCGGGGTGGTCGCCGGTGACGGACGGGCCGCCGCCCGGAGAGGGGGCTGGTGGCCCGTCGGGTGCCCGGTCCTGTGCCTAGGGGAGGTTGCGGGCCATGACGATGCGCTGGACCTGGTTGGTGCCCTCGTAGATCTGGGTGATCTTGGCGTCGCGCATCATCCGCTCCACCGGGTAGTCCCGGGTGTAGCCGTACCCGCCCAGGAGCTGGACCGCGTCCGTGGTGACCTCCATCGCCACGTCCGAGGCGTAGCACTTGGCCGCCGCCCCGAAGAACGTCAGATCCGCGTCCCCGCGCTCCGACTTCGCCGCCGCCGCGTACGTCAGCTGCCGCGCCGCCTCCAGCTTCATCGCCATGTCCGCGATCATGAACTGGATCCCCTGGAAATCCCCCACCGGCTTCCCGAACTGCTTCCGCTCCCGGATGTACCCCTTCGCGTAGTCCAAAGCGCCCTGGGCGATCCCCAGCGCCTGCGCCGCGATCGTGATCCGCGTGTGGTCCAGCGTCCGCATCGCCGTGGCGAACCCCGTCCCCTCCTCGCCGATCATCCGGTCCGCCGGAACCCGCACATGATCCAGATACACCTCGCGGGTCGGGGAGCCCTTGATGCCGAGCTTCTTCTCCGGCGCCCCGAACGACACGCCCTCGTCGGACTTCTCCACCACGAACGCCGAGATCCCGCCCCGGGTCCGCTTCTCCGGATCGGTCACCGCCATCACCGTGTAGAACTCCGAGACCCCCGCGTTGGTGATCCACCGCTTGACCCCGTTCAGCACCCAGGAGTCGCCGTCCCGCACCGCCCGGGTCTTCATCCCGCCCGCGTCCGACCCCGCGTCCGGCTCCGACAGGCAGTACGAGAACATCGCCTCACCCGCCGCCAGCGGCCCCAGATACCTCGCCTTCAGCTCCTCCGACCCCGACAGGATCACCGGCAGCGACCCCAGCTTGTTCACCGCCGGGATCAGCGACGAGGACCCGCACACCCGCGCGACCTCCTCGATCACGATCACCGTCGCCAGCGCGTCCGCCCCCGCACCCCCGAACTCCTCCGGCACATGCACCGCGTGCAGATCACTCGCCACCAGCGCGTCCAGCGCCTCCCGCGGGAAACGCCCCTCCTCGTCCACCTCCGCCGCGAACGGCGCGATCTTCGCCTCCGCCAGCGCACGGACCGACTCCCGGAGCAAATCGTGCTCCTCAGCCGGACGGAAGAGGTCGAAGTCTGCGGCTCCAGCCACCTGTCTCACTCCCTGCGAGCGACGATGCTAACGACTGTTAAGTAACAAGCAATCCTACGGTCGCGCGGTCGCCGCCCGATAGGTGAGCTTGCCGACACACCCGGGTTTATGCTCGTGACCATGCCCTCGGAGACGCCCTCGAAGACCCTCCCCAAGATCACGGTCATCGGCACCGGATACCTCGGCGCCACCCATGCGGCGGCCCTCGCGGAGCTCGGGTTCGAAGTCCTGGGTCTGGACGTGCTGCCCGAGAAGATCGAGCTGCTGTCCCGGGGTGAAGTCCCGATCTACGAGCCGGGTCTCGGCGACATCCTGTCCCGCCACGTCAACGGCCTGCCCGGCTCCTCCGGCCGGCTGTCGTTCACCACCTCCTACGTCGACGCCGCCGCCTTCGGCGACATCCACTTCATCTGCGTCAACACCCCGCAGAAGCCCGGGGAGTACGCCTGCGACATGAGCTACGTGGACGCCGCCGTCGAGTCCCTGGCCCCGCATCTCACCCGCCCCGCCCTCGTCGTGGGCAAGTCCACGGTCCCCGTCGGCAGCGCCGCCCGCCTGGCCCGCCGGGTCGCGGAGCTGGCCCCGGCCGGGGAGGCGGCGGAGCTGGCCTGGAACCCGGAGTTCCTGCGCGAGGGCTTCGCCGTCGAGGACACTCTCCGCCCCGACCGGATCGTCGTCGGCGTGACGAGCGAACGCGCCGAGACCCTGCTGCGCGAGGTCTACGCGAAGCCGGTCGCCGAGGGCGTCCCGTTCCTCGTCACCGACCTGCCGACGGCCGAGCTCGTCAAGACGGCGGCCAACGCCTTCCTCTCCACCAAGATCTCCTTCATCAACGCCATGGCCGAGATCTGCGAGGCGGCGGACGGCGACGTCGTGAAGCTCGCCGAAGCGCTCGGACACGACGACCGGATCGGAAAGAAGTACCTGCGCGCGGGTATCGGCTTCGGCGGCGGCTGTCTGCCCAAGGACATCCGGGCGTTCATGGCCCGCGCGGGCGAACTCGGCGCCTCCGAGGCGCTGTCGTTCCTCCGCGAGATCGACTCGATCAACATGCGCCGCCGCGCCAGCATGGTCGAGCTGACCCGGGAAACGCTCGACGGCTCGCTGCTGGGGAAGCGGATCGCCGTGCTGGGCGCGGCGTTCAAGCCGGACAGCGACGATGTGCGCGACTCGCCCGCGCTCAACATCGCGGGCCAGCTCCACCTCCAGGGCGCGGAGGTGACCGTCTACGACCCGAAGGCGATGGATAACGCCAAGCGCCTTTTCCCGACCCTCCGTTACGCCTCCACGGCGGTGGAGGCGGTGACCGGCGCGCACGCCGTTCTGCACCTCACCGAGTGGCGCGAGTTCCGCGAGCTGGACCCGGCCGCGCTGGCCGAGGTCGTCTCGACGCGCCATATCCTCGACGGGCGCAACACGTTGGACCCGGTGCTGTGGCGCAAGGCCAACTGGACGTACCGCGCTCTGGGCCGTCCCACGGCGTAAAACCGGATGCGCGGCCCCGGCCCTGGGCCCCGTTCCCGACCATCGGCGCGTGCTGACCGGCCACTGGCCCCTCGCGGGGCTCCGCCTGACCACGCCGCGCCTGGAACCGCGGCTCCCGACGGATGAGGAGCTGGCCGACCTGGCCGACCTCGTGGTGCCCGGCGTCCACCCGCCGGAGGACATGCCGTTCCTGGCCCCGGCGACCGACCTCCCTCCCGCGGAACGCGCCCGGTCCGTGGGTCTCCGTCTCATCGCAGCTCGGCATGGGCGACGTTGAACCCTCCCCGCACGACCGGCGCGAACGGCGCCGGCGCCATGCACGTCCCGACCTCGGCCTCCTCCCCACCGTCCAGCAGGTTGCCCACCCCCCACGACAACCCGACCCGATCCCGCCCGCCGGGCCCGTCGTAGACGCTGAACCCGAGCCGCCGCCCCACCCACTCGTCGGGCCCCTCGGCGATGACGGCCGTCAACGTCGCGGTACGGGGCCCGGTGACCAGACAGTCCACGTCCCCGCGCGCGGTCTGAGCGGTACCGTCCTCGGCGAACCAGTGAAAGGTCTCCACCCGCCCGACCGCATCCGTCGGCAACCCCTCGGGGAACCCCGGCACCGGCCTGCTGTACGGCGCGGCGTGCGCGTCGAAGGCGAACGACCGTACATCCCCGTCGAGTTCGAACGGCAGCCGGAACGCCCCGCTCCCGGTCACACTGGCCGACTCCCTCGGCCGGCCCATCTCCTCCCCAGCTCTTGACGTCGTGTCCCCGGCGGTCACCCCCAGAGCCACGACAACGACGCCAACCCCCCACACCACTCTGCGTCTCGCCGCACGCGCCATGACACCTATCGTGCACGATCGGTCGCGCAGAGCGAAGAGGGTCAGTGTCCCAGGCGTTCCCGCACGCACTTCCTGATGAGTCCATCGAGATCCCGGGACCGCGGGGATCCACCTTGCCTGGCTGCCACTCCGCGTGCCCGATGACCGAGGTGTCGCCGTCCTCACCCCACCGGTGCGCCCGGCAGATGGCGGCCGAGGCCCGCACGATAGCGTCCACCTGCGCCGGCGGGAACGGGTCCTCGTTGTCGCCCAGGTTGACGCACTCGAAGCCGTAGAAGCTCCTCGCCAAGGACGGCACGGTGCACCTGGTGGAGAACGGCCGGGCGAATCACGCGGGGAAGGGGGACGGCGCCGTTGAAGGCTGTGAAGGCCGAGAAGTCGTGCGGGTCCCGTCGGTGGCGACTTCGGCGGCCTGTGCGCGCCCGGCGCGGGCGCGGGCCTGGGCGATTTGCGCGGCTTGGGCCGCGCGGCCCTGTGCCATCAGGTCCCTGAGCTGGCCCGGGGACATCCGAAGCTCCAGCCGCGACGGCGGTGTCCGGCCGGATGGGTCGTGGCTGATGCCGGCGACCACGAGCCGGACGCACAACTCCGGGTGCGGGTCCCCCGCCCGCGCCAGTGCCTCATCGCTGAGCAGGGCCAGCGTCATCATGCCGCTCACCGCCCGGCCCCCGCGTGGCAGTCACAGTTGCACGGCTCGTAGATCACCGAGCTGTCCTGCGGGGAGGAGGGCACCTCGGCCTTGGTGCACGCCTCGTGCTCGCCGAAGAGGCACTCGGGCGAGGTGAAGGTGGACGCGGCGGCCCTCAGTCTCCGTTCGCCGGTGACGAGGGCGAGCGTGTCGTACAGCAGCGCCGGACAGGTCAGGCAGTCCCCGGCCGGAGGGATCACCCAGCGCAGGAGCGCCCTGTCCGGAACGGCTGCCGGGGGAACGACGATCTCGCAACCGGCGCCGAGGACCCCGACGCACGGCAACGACCAGCCCGCGGCCGACCCGGGCCTGACGAACCATGTGACGAATCCCTGCTCCGGGTCATCGATCACCGGCCCGGACCGCTCGCCGAGCCGCGCGATGGCGCGGACGCCCTCGACGCTGTAGGCCGTGACGGCATCGAACCACCGGCCGGTGGGCCGGAGTTCGGGATACCGGCCGACGGGAATCCACTCGGGTACCGCTGGGGGTAGTGCGGGGGCGATCGTCGCCATAATCGGCTCTCCAGTGAGCTGCCGTGCGCTGACAGTCACAGAATTCCCCTGCTGAACCCCTTTGGTGTTACCACGCTGGCAACAGGCGATACCTCAGGAAACGCTTGACGCTGTACCAACTCTCCGCTAAACGCCACACCACAGCGCGTAGTCCCTAAGCTCGTCCGTGGCCCGCGCCCGAGCACGCAGCAACGTGCCGACCGTCTCGTGAACGCCTGGGTGATATCGAGTTTGCTGTGGTGCCACCGTCCGTGCCTTTGCCAATGACCGCTGCGCCGCATCGTGCTGCGCGGTCCAAGCCTCCGACCTCGCGCGTGATGCCCAGTAGGACGCCGCCCTAGCCTTCGGGTAGTCCTCGGGCAGGTGCAGGCTCTGGGCGGTCTTCAGTGCTTCGCCGTGCCGGTCCTTGTCAGCCGCCACGGACATGGTGTGAATCGCTACGTTCGTAGGTCCGAAGACCAGTCCGTAGTCGGGAAGTTCACCAGTCTGATTGGCGAGCTCGCGGGCCTCGCCAAGCCAGTCCGCCGCCGTGTGTCCCACCCCAGCGCGGCGCGCGAGCACCGACGCTTCCAGGTACAGCGCGCCGCGTACCGCCCGTGTCGCAGCCGTCCCGTCGTCGTCCAGGTCGCGGAGCGCCTGGTGCACGAGGCGGGACCCTTTATCGGCCCGGGTCGCGTCACCCAGCAGTCGGGCCCGGTCCCACCGCTCGATGGCGACCTGCCGAGGGTCGCCGGAGTGCGGTGCGGCAGCCGCCATACGGCCGAGAGCGTGCCGTGCCAGATCCATGAACCCGAGCCTGCGCGTGGCGACATAGGCCGTGCGGCCCAGCTCGGCCTGGAGCCAGAACGCGCGCTCACGGTCGCGGCCGGGACGGTCGTGGAAGAGCACGGTCGCGTTGACCTCCGCGATGAGGCCGGGAAGGGCCTCGGCGACCTCAAACTGCATGCCAGCCTCCCGCTTGGCGTCCAAGGACCGCACTTCCGCCTCCAGGACTGCCAGAGGACGCGGCGGTGGGTCCTCCTCGTCGGGTGCGATGTCCCAGTCGTCGAGCGAACTGGCGATGGGTGACAGCAGGGCGTCGAGTTGGTCCCGCTTCAGCATGTGGATGTACGGCTGCCCGTACAGCACAGAGACGCTGACACTGAGCGCACGAGCTAGGGCTGCAACCACGCTTACGCTGGCGTACCGCTTGCCCGACTCGACACGGGAAACCTGGGCAGGAGAGACGTGCGCCCGACGGGAAAGCTCTCGCAGGGTGTATCCGCGCAACAGGCGGATCTCTTGGATGCGTGTCCCGATCCCCTCTATGGGGGCATGGGTGGGTGCTCGCATAGTGGACTCCGTTGCCGTCCTTGCGCTGACACCTCGGACGGTACCCCTCCGCTTGCGGGGGGAACAGCGAACGGCCCCGCCGGTTGGCGGGGCCGTAGTGCTGGCCACTCAGTTGGGGCGAATCGTGCCGGGTCCGGCGGCATCCACCCCCGCGTACTGGGAGCATGCCGCCATGGTGGATAGCCGATTTATTGGATTGCCGCACGAGCCCGGCCCCTTCGAGGCCCGGCAGTACCGCGACGGCTGGTGGTACGTGATCACACCTGACGGAGGCATTGCCCACGACACCAGGCCGGACGGTACTCCCCAGGCAGCCCGGGACATGACCGAGACGGACGCCCAAGCACTGGCGGCGAAGCTGAACGAGCGGTTCGGTCTTCAGTCCTAGCGGGGGTTGAAGGTGCTGCCGCAGTCGTCACAGCGCCATTTCCGGCTGAACAACCCGGCGGAACTCACGTTGGTGCTTTCGCAGTTGGGGCATGTCATGGGCGAGTCGTACCCACCACCGGGTCGGCTGACGCCGCACGTCCGAGTGAACACACGGGCGCCGCGCCCCTCGGTCTGGCCCGCAATCCCGGCGAGCTGCTGAAACCGCTGCGCCGCGCGGGACTCGACGTCGAAGACGTCGACCTCTCGGACCCGCGCGTGATCGAGTGGTGCGGCGGCGGTCCCCGTATCTGGGAGTGACCCGTGCCAGGGCACAACGAGAAACCCCCGGGTGCCTGCCTTCACGAGGAAGGCCAGGCGCCCGGGGGCATCGCGAGACGTCGGTCAGCGGCGGGAGCGCCCCGCCGCCTGCCTGAGCAGGAGCGGGACACCCGGCCGCGAACACCCCCGCGCGGGGGCTTCTCGTTGTGCGCGCGGAGGTGTCGCGGCTCGGGGCGTTGTGTCCTCACGGCGTGGCCGGGCCCGTTACCACCAGGGTTATTCGTGTTCCGGGTGGGAACTGCCCGGTCCGGGCCAGGTCGTAGACGCAGTGCAGGGTCTTCGCCACGTAGTGGCGTTCCAGCGCCACCCCGTGGCGGGACTCGAAGTCGGCTGCGAATGCCGCCAGTTGGGGGGAGGTGCGGGCGTAGCCGCCCGCGTGGTGGGTGTGGTGGATCTGCCAGTTGTCGAAGGTGCGGTGCCAGCCTTGCTCGTGGAGGCGGGTGATCTCCGACTCCAGGTAGCCGGAGGCGCCCTTCAGGGCCGCGACGCCCAGTGCCCGGGTGCCCGGGGGGAGGGCGGCGGCCATGCCCGCGAGGGTGCCGCCGGTGCCGACCGCGCAGCAGATGACGTCGTCCGGGCCGAGGTCGGGGAGCAGTTCGCGCACGGTGTCGGCCGCGCCTCGTGCGGCCAGGACGTTCGAGCCGCCCTCGGGGAGGACGGAGCAGCGGCCCCAGGCCCGCAGCAGTCGGCGTTGGGTTTCCGGCGTGGACAGGGTGGACAGCGTCGCCCGGTAGGTGCGGCGGTCCAGGAACGACAGGCGCATGCCGTCCGCCTCCGCCGCCGTCAGGGACCAGTTGCGGGGGGCGTCGGCCAGTTCGTCGCCCCGGATCAGGCCCACGCTCTCCAGACCGTACGCCGCCGCGCCGGCCGCCACCGCGCGTATGTGGTTCGAGTAGGCGCCGCCGAACGTCAACAGGCGGGTGTGACCCTCGGCCACGGCCGCCCGCAGATTGGGCATCAGCTTGCGCCACTTGTTGCCCGGGATCAGGGGGTGGATCAAGTCATCCCGCTTCAGGCGAAGTTCCACTCCAGCGCGGGCCAACACCGGGTCGGGCAGGCGCAGGACCGGAGACGGCAACAGCGGCATCGCGGCTCACTCCCCCCGCTGCTTCGCCCGGTACGCCCGCATCTTCGCCCGCGACCCGCACACCTGCATCGAGCACCAGCGCCGTCGGCCCGCCGGGCTGTGGTCGTAGTACGCCCAGCGGCAGCTCTCCGCACCGCATGCCTTCAGCCGCTGCCACGTCCCGCCCGCCTCTGCCGTGGCGATCGCCGCCGCGACGCGCGCGGTGAACTCGGCGGCCGGGGAGAGGCCGGGGGCGGGGGTCAGCGAAGCCCGGCCGGTGGCGTCCACCGTCACGGTCAGCGGGGCCGACCTCAGCAGCGCGGCCAGCTGAGCCCCGCGCTCCGGGCGCATGTCGGGGCCGGTGTGGGCGACGCACGCTTCCCGCAGCGCCTCCCGCAGAGTGACCAGCCCGGGCACCAGCCCGGGCACCGGCAGGCCGCGCTCCTCCGCGAAGGCGGCGAGCGTGTCACGGCCGGATTCCACATCGAGGGTGTTGATCAGGTCCTTGATCAGAACCAGCCCCTCGGGTATCCGTCTGTCTCCGGCGCTCACGCTTGCCACGTTACCGGCACTGGGCCATGATGAGGTAACTCGTTACCGATAGAAGCGACATGTAGGTAACGCACACACGGAGGAGAGACGTCATGGCCGTAGCCACGATGGGGGTAACCGTTCTGGACTGCCCCAATCCCCGGGAGCTCGCCGAGTTCTACGCCGCCGTTCTCGGCTGGGAGGTCGACGCGAGCGACGGCGAGGGCGACGGCGACGGCGAGTGGGTCGAGCTCATCGGGCCGCACGGGCGGCGGCTCGCCTTCCAGCGGTCCGACGGCTACCAGCCGCCGCGGTGGCCGAGCACCGACATGCCGCAGCAGTTCCACCTCGACCTCGACGTGGCGAAGGAGCACCTGGACGCCGCCGAGCAGGAGGTGCTGCGGCTGGGCGCGAAGCTGCTCGAAGGCGACGACGGTGGCAAGCGCGGCTGGCGGGTCTACGCGGACCCTGCCGGACACCCCTTCTGCCTCTGCGCCTGCTAGCTGGCGAGCGCGGAGACGGGCACAACGACGATGGGGCCCCGCGGCCCGGCCGCGAGGCCCCATCGAAAGAGGAGGAGAGGGAGGCTGAGGAGAAAGGCTGAGGGAAGGAGGAGAGCCGTCACTCCTGCCCGACCGTCACCTCTTCATCGTTGATCAGCTGCTGCATCAGCAGGTCCACCTGCTCCTCGTCCCAGAGGACGGCGGACCCCTTGCTCGTCTCGTAGCCGGGGTCGGCGACCGGCATGTTCATGCGGTGCGCGCCACGCATCGCCCAGAACATCCCGCGCAGATCCCACAGGCTCATGTCCTTGTCCACGATCAGCGCGTCCAGGCTGGCGCTCATCGTCGGGTACAGCGTGAACGGGTTCAGCAGCGTCGACGGCGACGCCGCCTGGTCGGCCAGCGTGCTGAGGAACTCCTGCTGGTTCTGCGTGCGGCCGAGGTCGCCCTCGGCCTCCTGGTAACGCTGCCGGTTGTACGCCAGGGACTCCGCGCCGTCGAGCCGCTGGCAGCCCTCCTCGAAGTCGGCGCCCGAGTTCTCGTCGTGGATCGCCTCGTCGAAGCACATCTCGACGCCGCCCAGCGCGTCCACGACGTTCGCGAAGCCGCCGAAGCCGATCTCCGCGTAATGGTCGATGCGCAGGCCGGTGTTGTACTCGACCGTGCGGACCAGCAGCTCCGCCCCCTCCGACGAGTAGGCCGCGTTGATCTTGTTCTGCGACTCCGGGATGCGGTTGCCCGTGACCGAGCCGGTGAACTCCGGGATCGTCACCCACGAGTCGCGGGGGAGGCTGACCATCGTGTTCCCGTTGTCACCGATGTGCAGGATCATGATCGTGTCGGTGCGCTGGCCCTCGGTGCTGCCGGTGTGCAGGTCCTGCTGCTCTTCCTCGCTCAGCCCCTCGCGGCTGTCGGAGCCCACGATCAGGTAGTTGGTGCCCTCGCCCGCCTCCGGCCGGTCCTCGACCGAGGCCAGGTCCACGTCGCGGCGCAGTTTTCCGTCGGCCCAGAAGTAGGTGCCGACCCCGGTTATGAGCAGGATCAGGACCAGCGCGAGCGCCGAGTACCCGATGCGGCGACGCCAGTTCCGGGGGCCGCGGGGACCGCGGGGGCCACCCGGACCGCGCGGGCGCGAGCCGTCGTCGCCCGGGTAGTACGCGCCGGGGCCCGGAGCCTGCGGCGGGGACGGCGGCGCCGGGCGGGAATGGCCGGCGCCCCGGTAGACCTGGCCCTCGTTGTAGCCGGAGTCGTACCGCTGCGCCTCGTCCGGAACGGTGTCCTCGTGGGGTCCCGGCCCGGGCTCGGGCGCGCGCGGATGCGGCGGGCGTTGGACGTGGGGCATGACCCGGGCGTTCTCGGGTCGTGGGTTTCCGCCCGCGCCCCGGCCATAACGGTCCCGGTTCCGGTTCTGCTCGCCGTCGCTCCACCCGGAGGGCCAGTCGCTCATAGCAGCTAAGTGTGCCTGTCCCCCGCGAGAGGCAGGGAGCCGGTGGTCATGACTGTGTCAGAGCTGATGCAATCCGCCGGTGCGCGCGACCCGGCTTAGGGTGGCGACCATGACCGACCTCCCCGGAAAGCCCACCTCGGCCTCCCGCACCACGCTCTCGCACATCATGACGCAGGCCGATGTGAACCTGCTGGGCACCGTCCACGGTGGCGTGATCATGAAGCTGGTGGACGACGCGGCCGGGGCCGTCGCCGGGCGGCACTCGGGCGGCCCGGCGGTGACGGCGTCGATGGACGAGATGGTCTTCCTGGTGCCGGTCCGGGTGGGTGACCTCGTCCACGTCCACGCCCAGGCGAACTGGACCGGCCGCACCTCCATGGAGATCGGCGTGCGGGTCATGGCCGAGCGGTGGAACGAGTCGACCCCCGCCACCCAGGTCGGCAGCGCCTATCTGGTCTTCGCCGCCGTCGACGAGAGCGGCAACCCGCGGAACGTGCCGCCGGTGCTCCCGGAGACCGACCGTGACCGGCGCCGCTTCCAGGAGGCGCAGATCCGCCGCACGCACCGGCTGGCCCGGCGGCGGGAGATCAAGGAGCTGCGCGAACAGAAGACCGGGAGCGGCGGGGTCGCCGGCACCCCGTGACGCGGCCGTTCAGGACGACGCGCGCCCTTGGTACCCCTCGTGCCCCTCGTGCCCCTCGCGCCACTCCCCGACGACCTTCTCCACGTCGTAGGGGACCAGGTTGAGCGGCGGGCCGGACATCGGACGCCGGAGCGCCGCGCCGATCTTGTCGTTGATCTCCGTCACGATCCGCCGCACCTCCGCCTCGTTCCCGGCTCGGGCCGCCGCCGCGAGGGCGTCCTCCGCTTCCTTGCGCAGCGCGAGCGTCGGCGGCAGGAGCGTCAGACCCTCGTCGGCCATCTTCCGCCGGACCCACCACAGGTCGTCGTAAGGCCGGTCGAGATGGGGGAGCGGGCGGCCGGTGCCGGGCAGGTCGGCGAAGTCGCCGCGTTCCTCGGCCTCGCGGATCTGCTTGTCGATCCACGACTCGAAAGTGACGCCGGGCGGCTTGCGTTCGGTCATCGTCGGGTCTCCTGGACAGGCGCAGGTCTTCCGTACGGCGTCCACGGTACGGGCCACCGGCGATCGCCCGCCGCCCCACCGCAGCCGCCCCGCCCCGGCCCGGTCGTCCGCCCGCAGCCGCCTGCCCGCAGCCGCGCGACGTCACAGCGCCACAGCGTCACAGCGCTACAACCGCGCGATGTTCGCGTGCCGCTGGCGCGGCGCGCGGCGGGCCGGGGCGACGCCGGTCAGCAGGATCAGCCGGGCCGCCCGGTACCGCTGGCCCGCGTAGGGCGCCAGCAGCTCCAGCATCCGCTCGTCGTCCGCGTCCCGCTCACCGCCGCCGAGCGCGTGACCGATGATGCCCGGCAGGTGCAGATCCCCGACCGTGATCGCGTCGGGAGCGCCGAGAACGCGTTGCAACGTCTCGGCCGCCGTCCACGGCCCGATGCCGGGCACGGCCCGCAGCCGGGCCATGGCCTCCGGGAGTGCCATGCCCGCCGCCTCCTCCATCCGCCGCGCGAGCCGCACCGCCCGCAGCACCGCCGCCGACCGCTTGCCGTCCACGCCCGCCCGGTGCCAGTCCCAGGACGGCACCCTGGCCAGCACGCGCGGCTCGGGCATCACCCACATGCCCAGCTCGGCGCCGGGGCCGGGCGCCGGCTCGCCGTACCACCGCAGCAACAGCCGCCAGGCCCGGTGCGCCTCCTCCGTCGTCACCCGTTGTTCGAGGATCGAGGGGATCAGCGACTCCAGCACCAGCCCGGTCCGGATCAGCCGCAGCCCGCCGTGGCGGCGCACCGCCTGGGCCACCAGCCGGTGACATGCAACGAACGCCTCCGGCTCGTCGTCCGCCCCCAGCAGCGCGGGCAGCCGCTCCAGCGCCCAGTCGGCCCCGGGCCCCCAGGCCGTGCCGTCGACCGACCCCGACCGGCCGCGCACGACGCGCAGCGTCGCCGGACCCTCCGGCGTGCGCGTGGCACGCCAGATCGCGCCGTCGCCGGCGGCGCGGAACGCCGGGTCGTACGGCCCGCGCCGCAGCACGAGCAGGCTGCGGCGCAGATCGTACGGTTCGGGCGGGGCCCAGCTGCGATCCGGCATGATCCGGCAATCTACTGCCGGCGTCGGACCGGCGTCACCTGCCCTGGAGATCGGCGGCGGTGGCGCGCACGGTCGGCAGCTCGGCGTACAGCTCGTCGCCGGGGCAGTCGGTGTTGTAGCCGTCGCGGTGACCGGAGACGTTGTTCAGCTCGATCGTCGTGCCCTCGGGGTAGGTGCCGCCGCTGGACGTGCGGTTCTGCGCGCCCTCGGGGTCGCCGTCGTGCAGGCCGAGCTTCCACGCGGTCAGCAGTGAGACGCTGGCGAGGATGTCCTCGTTGGGGGCGGTGCTGGAGTAGGTGCCGAGGACCGAGACGCCCATGCTGTTGTGGTTGAAGCCGAGGGTGTGGGCGCCCTGCACGGGTTCGGTGACGCCGCCGGCCCGGCCCTCGTAGATCTCGCCGCACTTGTCGACGAGGAAGTTGTAGCCGATGTCGCGCCAGCCCTCGCTCTCCACGTGGTAGGCGTAAATGCCGCGGATGATCGCGGGCGCGTCGGAGCAGGAGTAGTCGTTGGTGCCCGCCGTGTGGTGGACGAAGACGGTCTTGATCGTGTCGGTGTAGACGAAGTCGTCCTCGCGCAGGCTCTCGTCCGCGCCCCAGTCGGCCCGGGTGGTGATCGGCGGGCGTGGGGCCTCGAACTCGCCCTCCGCCGACCTGGGCTCCTCGGCGGGCGGCTCCTCCCCGTCCGCCTCGGGGGTCTCGCCCGGGTCGATCAGCTCCAGCCGCAGCCCCTCGGGCAGCCCCTCGGACAGCGCGTCGGCCGTCCCGGCCGCACCGTCCTTGTCGGCGTCCTCGTCGGCCGCGCCGCCGACCCCCTCCGCATCGCCTTCGCCGGGCACCGCCCGGACCTCCACCCCGTCCGAGGGGCCGACCCACAGCGGCGCGGTGCCGCCGCGCACCCCCGCGTCGCCGGCCTCCGCCGTGCCCGGGTCGGGGGCGTGGGCGGCGTTCGCGTCGAGTTCGATCCAGTCCGACCAGGCGCCCGTGGGCTCCGCCCGGGTGCGCACCTCCACCTCGCCGCGCAGCTCCGCCGCCGCGTCCGACCAGATGACGCCGAGCAGCGAGAACGGATCGGTGTCGGTGGGCGGCAGCCCCTGCGCGCCGTCCGGCCCGGCCGGCTGGCCGCCCGCCCGGGTCCTGGGTTCGAGCGGCTGCAACGGAAGTGACTGGAGGCCAACGGTCCCCATAGCCCGGGCCCCGGACGACTCCGCGGTCCCGGCCCCGGACGACTCCGCCGTCCCGGCGGCGGTGGCGCCGGACGGCAGGGCCAGGGCCGCCAGACACGCGGCACCCACCGTCGCCACCGACCGGGCGGCGAACGAGGACGCGAACAACGACGCGAACGAAGACGCGAAGGTGGAAGCAGAGAGTGATCGCATGACACCGATCCTGGCCATACTCCGTCTTATATGTCTATCGGTCCGTAGTTATTCGCTGACTCCATGTGAGCTACGGTGACCGCCCGCCGCCCATGGGCCGCGGAGCCCCCCGGGCGTACCCTGACGCTGATGAACATCGCCGACCGCACCCCCGCTGACCTGCTGCGTTCCGCACTCGCCTCGGATGCCGCCCGTCCCCTGGTGACGTACTACGACGACGCCACCGGCGAACGTGTCGAACTCTCCGCCGCCACCCTCGCCAACTGGGTGGCCAAGACCGCGAACCTCCTCCAGGACGAGCTCTCCGCCCTGCCGGGCGACCGCCTCGCCCTCCTGCTGCCCGCCCATTGGCAGACGGCCGTCTGGCTGCTCGCCACCGCCGCCACCGGGGTGGTCGCGGAGCTGGAGGGGGACCCGGCCGAGGCCGACCTCGTCGTCACCGGCCCGGACGCGCTCGAAGCAGCGCGCGCCTGCCGCGGGGAGCGTGTCGCGCTGAGCCTGCGCCCCCTCGGCGCCCGCTTCGCGCAGCCGCCCGCCGGCTTCACCGACTACGCCGTCGCCGTGCCCGCCCAGCCCGACACGTTCGCCGCCTACGACCCGCCCGGCCCGGACCACACGGCCCTCGTGACCGGCGGCCGGGAGCTGACCGGCCGCGAGGTGGTCGAACGCGCCCACGCCGACGCCGCCGAACGCGGGCTCGGCCCCGGCGACCGCCTGATGTCCCTCGCCCCGTTCGGCACTTGGGAGGGCGTCTCGGCCGGTCTCTACGCCCCGCTGGCCGTCGGCGCGTCCGTCGTGCTGTGCCGCAACGCCGAACGCCTCGATGCCGCCGCGCTGGCCGCGCGCCGGGAGAGCGAGCGCGTCACCCACTTCGCCGCCTGACGGTGGCCGGGACGGCGCGGTGCCCGCACGATCGTGACCATGAGGGTGCCGCGCCAGCCCGCCTACCACCGGCTCACCGCCCCGCCGGGTCCACGGCGGCCGGTCCCGCCCGACGGCCGCGAGCCCGGCCATGACCCCCGCCCCGGCGGACGTGGTTGGCCGCGCTGGGTGGCCCTCGCCGCCGCGGCCACCGTGCTCGCCGTCGCGGCGGCCGGCTGGGCGGTCCTGCGCCGCGTCGAGGACACCGTCGTGGCCGACCTCGCCACCGCCGCCGAGTTGGCCCGCCACGACCGCGAACGCCCGCCCCCCGGACCCGGCGCCGCCCGCAACGTCCTGCTGATCGGCACCGGGGACCGGGGCGCCCGCGCCACCGCTCTCCTCCTGCTGCACCTGCCCGACGATGGCGAGAGCGCCACCGCCGTCTCCGTTCCGCCCGGTCTGCCGGTGGATGTGCCCGCCTGCACTGGACGCGACGGCACCCCGGTCCGCGCCACCCGCGCCTCCCTCGCCCGCGCCTACGCCACCGGCGGCACGGCCTGCCTCGTCCGCGCCCTGGAACGCCTCACCTGGCTCCGCCTCGACGGCCACCCCACGACCGCCGCCCCGTTCCCGACCGCCGCCCCGACCCCGACCCCGGCCACGGCCTCGACCGCCGCCCCGGCCACGGCCGCCGCCCCGACCCCGGCCACGGCCACGGCCTCGACCGCCGCCCCGACCCCGGCCGCCGCCCCGTTCCCGACCGCCGCCCCGACCCCGACCCCGGCCACGGCCTCGACCGCCGCCCCGGCCACGGCCGCCGCCCCGACCCCGGCCACGGCCCCGGCCTCGACCGCCGCCCCGACCCCGGCCACGGCCACGGCCTCGACCGCCGCCTCGACCCCGGCCACGGCCTCGACCCCGGTCGGCGTCTGCGCGTTCCACCGCTCCGAGGCCGCTCCCGCCGAACTGCGCGCCGTCCCGCCCGCCCGGTTGCGGGTGCTGGACGTCCCCGCGGACGACGACCGCCGCGCGCACGCGCTGCTGACGCGGCTGCGCGCCGATCTGCCCGCCGCCGGGGAGCCGATCTGTGCCGGGTGAGCAACTCGATAAAGACCCTAAAAAGGGTGAGTAGCCGGAGGTTTGCCCCCACCGCTTCGGGTGGAATACGTCACCGCGATCGCGACCCCTGGAACCTGGAGGCTAGTGTGTGCCGTCTGATCCTCTAGAAAGCACACGGAGGGCGCACGGACACGTGGACGCGCAGGGACGTGGGGGTGCGGGCGATATCGATCCCGCCGATCAGTGGGTGTTCAACCCGGACACCGGCGACTATGAGCTGCGGTTGCCCGGCTCCCGTCAGGCGGGGCAGGGCGAGCGGCCGAGACGGTCGTCAGCCTCAGGCGACCCCACACGCAGGAGTCGTAACGCTCCGCCACCGCAGCGTCGCTCACCGTCGGACCGGCCGGACGGGGACCGCCCCGTGCCGGGCCGACGGGACAGCCGGCCCCCGGCGCCCAGCCGTCGCAAGGGGAAGGACGCCAAGGGGAGCAAGACCGCCAGGAAGCGCGGACGCACCAAGAAGGCGCTGATGTGGACCGGCGGCGCGCTCGCGATGCTGCTGATCGTGGGCTGTGCCGGCGCCTGGTATGTCTACAACCGGCTGAACGGGAACATCACCAAGGTCGACGTCGGCATCGAGAACGACTTCCAGTCGGACGAGCCGGTCAACATCCTGTTCATCGGGACCGACACCCGCTCCGGCTCGGGCAACGAGACCTACGGTGGCGAGGCCAGCGAGGGCGCGGACACCACGATCCTCATGCACTTCTCCGAGGACCGGTCGCACGCCACCGGCCTGAGCATCCCGCGGGATCTCATCACCGACATCCCGGACTGCGAGGTCGCGCAGGAGGGCGGCGGCACGGAGGTCATCCCCGGCTCCCAGGGCGTCCGGTTCAACCAGAGCATGGGCGCGGGCGGCCGTGACCCGGGCTGCGTCTGGCGCACGGTCCAGGAGATGACCGGCGTCGAGATCAACCACTTCATGATGGCCGACTTCAACGCGGTCAAGGACCTCTCGACGGCCGTCGGCGGCGTCCCGGTCTGCGTGGCCGAGCCCATCGACGACCCCAAGTCCGGTCTCCAACTCGACGCCGGACGGCACGAGGTGCAGGGCGAGGACGCGCTGGCGTTCGTGCGCACCCGCCACTCGGTGGGTACCGGCAGCGACCTGAGCCGGATCGAGCTCCAGCAGCAGTTCGTCGCCTCGATGGCCCGTGAGATCACCCAGGGCGGCATGCTCAACAGTCCCACTCAGATGTTTGACCTGGCGGACACGGCGACCAGGTCGCTGACCGTCGACACCGGTATCGGCAGCATCCAGCGGCTGATGGACCTCGCTCAGGATCTCGGCCAAGTGCCGATGTCCGACATGAACTTCGTCACGCTGCCCGTCCTGGACAACCCCGACGAGCCCGAGGGTGCCAAGGCCACCGTCGTCATCGACGAGTCCCGGGCCGCGCCGATCTTCCGGATGCTCCGGGAGGACATCTCGATGACGGACTCCGGCGAGGAGGAAGGCTCCGGGGGCCCGGGTGACTCCGGTGACTCCGGTGACTCGGGGAGTTCCGGCGACGACGGGCAGGGCGGCGGCGCCTCCGACGAGCCCGAGCCGGCCCCGGCCGCTGAGGTCAGGGTCGACGTCTTCAACGGTGGCGACGTGATCGGCGCCGCCCAGGAGACACTGGACTGGCTGCAGAACGTGGAGGGTGTCCCGCTGTCGACGAACGCGGGCAACGCCCCCGAGGCGCAGGAGAAGACCACCCTGGAGTACGGCCCTGACCAGGCCGGCCAGGCGGCGACCCTCGCTGAGATGATGGGCCTGCCGGACTCGGCGCTGCGTGAGCAGTCGGCGGACGCCGGAGACGAGCCGATGGTCCTCGTCCTCGGCGACGACTTCCGCGGCGCGGGGGAGCCCATCGAGGTCCCGGCGGAGCTGCCGGAGGACGTCACCAGCATCACGGCGGATGACGAAGACGTCTGCGCCTCATAACAGGGGGGCCGCCCAGCGCGGGCGGAGTGGAGCGACAGCGGAGAGTGGGGGTTCCCGTGCGGAGGACCGGCATACGCGGCGACGACGAAGGCAGGTCCGTCGCCGGGGTCGCCAGGCCGGGACAGCGCACCAGCCCGTCCGCCGCCCCCCAGGACGGCCCGCGTCATGAGCCCGACCCGTATGAGGACCCCGATGTCCCCGCCCCGCGCCGGCCGGCGGCGGACGGCCCCCCGTCCCGCAAGGCCCCCGGGACCCAGGGCAAGCGCACCCGCAAGAAACCGAAGCCGCTGTGGCGCCGCGTCCTCGTCTGGGCGGCCGGCTCGCTCGCGCTCCTGCTCCTCGTCGTGGCCGCCGCCGGCTATCTCTACGTCCGGCACCTGAACGAGAACATCGACAAGGAGAAGCTCAACCTCGGCGACAACGAGATGGGGGAGTCGGAGCCGAACGCCGCCGGACAGACGCCGCTCAACATCCTCCTCCTGGGCTCCGACTCGCGGGACGGCGAGGAGAACCAGGATCTCGGCGGGGCCCGTGACCTCGCCGGCGGCCCGGTCCGCGCCGACGTCCAGATGCTCCTGCACGCCTCGGCGGACCGCAGCAACATCACGCTGATCAGCATCCCGCGCGACACCCAGGTCACCATCCCGGAGTGCACCGACCCCGACACCGGCGAGGTCTACGCCGAGGACCAGTCGGAGTCGATCAACATGGCCCTCGCCCACGGCGGCCCCGGCTGCGTCGTCGCCACCTGGTGGGAGCTGACCGGCATCCCCATCGACCACTTCATGATGGTCGACTTCGCCGGCGTCGTGGACATGGCCGACGCGGTGGGCGGCGTCCCGGTCTGCGTCGAGCAGAACATCCACGACTCCAAGTCCGGGCTGCGCCTGGAGGCCGGTGAGACCGTCATCGAGGGCGAGGAGGCCCTCCAGTGGCTGCGCACCCGCCAGGCGTTCGGTGACGGCAGCGACGTCGGCCGCACCCACGCCCAGCAGATGTACCTGAGCAACATGGTCCAGGAGCTCCAGTCCAGCGCCTCGCTCTCCGACCCGGGTGAGCTGATGGACCTGGCCGAGGCCGCGACCAACGCCCTGACGGTCGACCACGACCTCGGGACCGTCCAGAAGCTGTACGACCTCGGCACGGACCTGCGGTCCGTTCCCAACGACCGCATCAACATGGTCACCCTGCCCTGGCTCCCGGACCCGGCCAATCCGGAGGTCACGATCATCCCCGACCCGGCGGCGTCGGACGAGCTGTTCTCCCTGGTCCGCGAGGACGTTCCGCTGGACGACCAGGAGGCGCGCCCCGCCGAGCCGGAGAAGGACGACGCCGGCGCCTCCGCGTCCCCGGAGGAGACCGCTGACCCCGAGGCCGAGATCCCGATCGCCGTCCGCAACGGCACCGGCTTCGGCCCGGAGTTCCCGCTCCCCGTCGAGGGTCGGGCCAGTGTCATCACCGACGAGCTGCACCGCCTCGGCTTCATCGCCGCCACGACCGACATCACGCCCGAGTCCGAGGGCAGCACCGCGCTGCTCTACCCGGACATCGCCGACCAGGCCAACGCGGAGGCCGTCGCCGACGCACTCGGCCTGCCCGCCGGCGCGGTGCGGATCTCACCGAGCGCCGACCAGATCACGCTGGTGATCGGCGCCGACTGGCGTGAGGGCACCGCCTTCCCCGAGACGGCGGACCCCGGCGGCGAGGAGGAGAGCGGCGAGGCGGCCGGCGGTGGCACCGGCGGCGCGGCCGAGGAACCGGCCGTGAACGAGGAGGACATCTTCTCCGGCACGGACGAGGAGCGGTGCATGGAGGTCAACCCCGCCCACGTCTGGTGACGTGTGGCGAGGCCCGCCCGGACCTCAGGTGGTGACGGGCTCCCGGCGGCTGGCGATGACCTTCCTCGCCAGCCGCCGCGGGCTGGTCAGGAACCCCCAGCCCCACGACATGTGCATGGTCGCCAGTGCCACCGGCACCCGCAGCCGCGCCCCGGCGGACAGCCCCTTCCCGGCGGGCAGTGAGCCCAGCGTGATCCCCGCCAGGTAGCCCGCGGGCACCACGAAGCCCCACGGCGTCAGCACCGCCCCGGCCACGATCCCGGCGGCGATCGCCAACAGCGCGGCGGGCGGCGCCAGATAGCGGGGATTGATCGACCCGGCGTGGTAGCGGGCCACGACCCGCCGCCAACGCCCGTAATTGCGGTACTGCTTGGCCAGCTCCCGCACCGAGGGCCGCGGCCGGTAGGAGACCAGCAGCTCGGGCGAGAACCAGATCAGTCCGCCGGAGCCGCGGATGCGGTAGTTCAGCTCCCAGTCCTGGGCGCGGATGAACTCCTCGTTGTAGCCGCCCAGCTTCTCCAGCACCTCGCGCCGGAAGACGCCCAGATAGACGGTCTCGGCCTCACCGGCCCGGCCCCCGGTGTGGAAGGCCGCGTTCCCCACACCGATCCGGGAGGTCATCGCGGCGGCGACGGCCCGCTCCCAGTCGTTCTCGCCCTCGGCGTGCATGATCCCGCCGACGTTCGCCGCGCCGGTCTCCGCCAGCAGCCGCACGGCGGTGGCGATGTAGTCCGGCGAGAGCATCCCGTGCCCGTCCACGCGCACCACCACCGGATGCCGGGAGGCGGCGATGGCCGCGTTCAGCCCGGCCGGCGTGCGGCCGGTCGGATTCGGCACGGTCCGCACCCGTGGATCCCCGGCCACCAACTCGGCGGCGATCTCGTCGGTCCGGTCCGCCGACGGGCCGAGGGCGATGACGACCTCCAGCTCGCCTGGATAGTCCTGCGCCAGGATGTGCCGTACGGAGTCGCGCAGATGCCGTTCCTCGTTGAGCACCGGCATGATCACGGACACCGCGGGGGTCGTCGGAGAGCTGGTCACCGGAGCACGTTACCGCGTATGGGCGACCCCGGTGCGCGCCGCCCCGGACCGTTGATCCTATGGCCATACGATGACGGTCGGGAGGTGCCCGACATGCCCGCAACACGCAGTCGCCGCCGCTGGGGCCTCAGGGCCGCGGCTGTGGCGGCCGGCCTGGTGCTGACGGCCGGTGGGGTGGGCCACGCGGTGCTCGGCTCGGCCGAACATGGCGTCCACCGCGTCGATCCGTTCACCGGCCTGCGGGACCGGCCCGACGCCGGGCGCGGCCTCAACATCCTGCTGATCGGCACCGATTCACGCGAGGGCCTCACCGCCGACGAGCGCGAGGAATACCACCTCGGCCACGCCTCCTGCTACTGCGCCGACACCATCCTGCTGCTGCACCTGTCCGAGGCGGGCGACCGGGCGACCGTCGTCAGCCTGCCCCGCGACTCCTACGCCAAGCTCCCGGAGCACACCTTCGCCGTCTCCGGCGCCCACCACGAGCCGCACGCCGGCAAGCTGAACGCGGCGCTCTCGCACGGCGGCCCGCCGCTCATGGTGCGCACGGTCGAGGACCTGACGGGGGTCCGCGTCGACCACTACCTGGAAGTGAGCTTCGGCGGCTTCATGCGCGCGGTGGACGAGGTCGGCGGCGTGAAGGTGTGCACCCCGCGCCCGCTGCGGGACGCGCACTCCGGGCTCGACCTGCCGGCCGGCACCAGCAGGCTCGACGGCGCCGAGGCCCTGGCGTACGTGCGCGCCCGGTACGTGGACGGCGGCTCCGACCTCGGGCGGATGAACCGTCAGCAAACGTTCCTGGCGGCGTTCGCGGACCAGGCGATCACCGGCGGCGCGCTCCTCGATCCGGCCAGGCTCGGCGCGACGGTCCGGGCGCTCCTCGACTCGGTCCGCGCCGATCCCGGCTTCGGCGCCGAACAGATGCTCCAGCTCGCCGGCGTCCTCAAGGACTTCAGCCCGTCCGACACCCGGTTCGCGTCTGTGCCCGTCCAGGAGGCGGGCCGTTCGGTGCCGGGCCTCGGCTCCACGGTCATCTGGGACGACGGCGCGGCCCGGCGCCTCTTCGCGGCCTTGAGCGAGGATCGGCCGCTGCCCCGGCCCGAACGCTCCACCACCACCCCGGCCACCCTGGCCACCCTGGCCACCCCCGCGCCGACCGCGGAGGACGACGACCCGCCGGCCGCCGGCGGGGTCAGCTGTTAACGGACGGTGATGAAGGCGTCGGCGACGCGCGGCGGGCGGGTCCGCGGCGGGGCCGCCGCGTGGCCCACGGCCACCGCGCCCATCGGGTCCCAGCCCGCAGGCAGCCCGAGCTCCGCGCGGACCGCGTCCCGGCAGAACATCGTGGACGAGACCCACGCCGAGCCCAGCCCCTCGCCGGCCAGGGCCACCAGCAGGTTCTGCACTCCGGCGCCCGTCGCCACCACGAACATCTCGCGCTCCGCCGCGTTCCGCCGCTCGTCCGGGTAGGTGTGCGAGCCCTCCATCACCATGCAGGGCACCACCAGATACGGCGCGTGCCGCAGCACATCGCCCCGGCGCACGCGCTTGGCGATGCTCTCCGCCGACTTCCGGTCGGCCCGCAGATCGGCGATCCAGGCGTCCCGCATGACGTCCAGCAGCCGCGTCCTCGCCCCGGCGGACTCCAGCAGCACGAACCGCCACGGCGTGGTGTGGTGCGGCGCCGGGGCGGTCACCGCGGCGGCCACCGCACGCCGCACCGCCGCCGGGTCCACCGGGTCCGCGGTGAACTCCCGGACCGTCCTGCGCTGCGTGACGGCCTCGCGCACGGCCTCCGAGGTGCCCAGCCGGAACATGTCCAGCGCCGGCTCGCGGATCAGGTCCCGCGCGCCCCGGCCGGCCGCGCCGTCCCCGACGCGGTGGCCCAGGCCGCGGATCACCGCGACCGGCAGCCCGGCCGTCTTGCCCTTGACCAGCTCCCCGGCGCCCGCCAGCTCGTCGGCCACGGCGGTCACCGTGACCTCGAACTCGTTGCCGAACGAGTCGGTCCCGCCGCGCAGGTCCTCCAGGACCGCGACTCCGGCGGCGCCTATCGCCACATCGGTCTGCCCCTCGCGCCAGGGCCGCCCGAAGGTGTCGGTGACGATCACGCCGACATCGACGGAGAGCAGCGTCCGCAGCCCCCGCCGGATGCGCTCGGCCGAGGCGTCCGGGTCCTCGGGAAGCAACAGAACGGTGCCGGCCGGGGTGTTGGAGGCGTCCACGCCGGCCGCCGCCATCACGAACCCGTGCCGGGACTCCACGATCCGGGCCCGGCCGCGCCGGGCGACGACCCGGACCGTCTCCGCGTCGATGGCGGCCTCGCGGTCGTCGGCCCGCAGCATCCGGCCCTCGGCCTTGCTCACTATTTTCGAGGTGACGACGACGATGTCGCCGTCCCGCAGCCCCGGCAGCCCGGGGGCGCCGGCGCGGTCCGCGATGAGCTTGGCCAACTCGTCGCCCGGCCCGATCTCCGGGATGCCCGGCACGGCCCACACCTGGTAAGCGGGCGCGTCCGCCGCGCCCGGCTTCTCCGTCGTCTCCGTCACGCGGTTCTGACCTCCTCGGCGAGCGCCAGTGCCTCCCGCGCCATCGCGGCGGCGGCATCGGCGTCGGTCATCAGCAACGGCACGGCCCGGCAGCGGATGCCGTCGGCCTCCACCACCTTGACCGCGTCCGCGTCCACGGTGTCCACCAGCCAGCCGTCCAGCAGCCCGGAGCCGTAGTGCTGGGCCACGGCGGCGGCGGTGGCGGAGACGCCCACGGCGGCCAGGACCTTGTCGGCCATGCCGCGCACCGGGGCGTCCCCGATGATGGGGGAGAGGCCGATGACCGGCACCCCGGCGTCGGCGACGCCCTCCCGTATCCCGGGCACGGCCAGGATCGTCCCGACGCTCACCACCGGGTTCGACGGCGGGAAGAGGATGACGTCCGCCGCCGCGAGGGCCTCCAGGACACCGGGCGCCGGCGCGGACTGCTCGGCGCCGACCGGGATCACGGCGTGCGCGGGCGGGGCGGCGCGCAGCCGCACCCAGTACTCCTGGAAGTGCACCGCCTTCCGGCCGCCGTCGCCGTCGTCGACAAGCACGTGGGTCTCCACGCGGTCGTCCGTCATCGGCAGCAGCCGCACGCCCGGCTGCCAGCGCTCGCACAGCGCCTCGGTGACCGCGCTCAGCGGATACCCGGCGGCGATCATCTGGGTGCGGACGATGTGGGTGGCGAAGTCCCGGTCGCCCAGGCCGAACCACTCCGGGCCGACGCCGTACGCGGCCAGCTCCTCCTTGACGGTGAACGTCTCGTCCGCGCGGCCCCAGCCCTGCTCCTCGTGGATGCCGCCGCCGAGGGTGTACATCACGGTGTCGAGGTCGGGGCAGACCTTGAGGCCGAAGAGGTGGATGTCGTCACCGGTGTTGCCGATGACGGTGATCTCCGCGTCCGGGGCGGCGCGCCGCAGACCGCGCAGGAAGCGCGCGCCGCCGATACCACCGGACAGAACCACGAAGCGTCGCATGCCCGCCAGTCTGTCAGCAGGTGAGGACATCGCGCGGCGCGGGTTCGGCATGCGAGCGGGCGTACATGCGCATCTCGGTGAGGCCCGGGAAGTAGACGTGCAGGCTGACGGCGGGATCCAGGGAGGCGTTGACCACCTCGTGGACATAGCCGGGGGCGAAGATCCGCAACGAGCCGGGGGTCAGCACCCGGCTGCCGCGACCGGCGGCGTGCTCGGTCAACGCGCCCGCGAGCACCGTGTACAGACCGTTGGAGTCGCCGTGGTCGTGCCGCCCGCTGCCCTGTCCCGGCACCCAGCTCAGCAGCCACACCTCATACCCGGGACCGGTGCGCAGCCGGTGGTACCAGCGGCTGACCGCGTCGTACCGCACCAGGGGCGCCCAACACTCGCGATCACCCGCGAGCGCGGTCGCCAGGGCGGCGAACTGCGCGACGGTGGAGGGGTGCTCGGGAGCGGGCGGGAGCAGATGCGGGATCGCCAGCGGGTCGCCGGCGATTTCGTTGTCGTTGTCCATGGGGTGAGGTGTCGCCATCGATCGGTCGCGGATGGAAGCCCTAGGGGAGCGGCAGGGGCGCACGGTTGTCAACCTCGCGCGCTGTCCGGGGCATTGTTTCATCCCTTCCGGTCTGCCGGTCGGGGAAAGGTTTATGCATCGCGCTACACGGACAGAAGCCGCGTCATCCGTGCTCGCGGGCGCCGTTGCCGATCCGTGATCCGGCTGTGATCCTCATCGCTGTCACGCGCGGCCCGCAACGCACGCGGTGCCTGGTTCGTCTCTCACTTACGCACGGGTCGCGAAGTGGGAGGAGAACGACCGGATTGTGCGACCCGGAGTCGCGCGAGCGGCCATGGTTTGTGGCGATTTGAACACTTTCTGTATGGCTGTGGTGCCACAGGGTGAATCATCGGGTGAATAGCAGATCGTGGCTTGACTGCCGCAGAGCGCCCCACTTGTAATTTCACTCATGTCGTTCGAGCGGTATCGATAACGACGGCATCACGGGGAAGCAAAGACGACGAGGGGCGCGCATATGACCGAGCTGTTCCAACAACTGCTGGTCGACCAGGCGGAAGAAGAGCTCGGCTGGCAGGAGCGCGCGCTGTGCGCCCAGACCGATCCGGAGTCGTTCTTCCCGGAGAAGGGCGGCTCCACACGCGAGGCCAAGAAGGTATGCCTTGCCTGCGAGGTCCGCTCCGAATGTCTTGAATATGCCCTCGCCAACGACGAACGTTTCGGAATCTGGGGCGGATTGTCCGAACGTGAACGTCGCCGTCTGAAGAAGGCCGCCGTCTGACCCCGGCTGACCGATCCGGCTTCGGGCCGGAGGGCCCTGACAGTCCCAGCCGCTAGTGTGTGGCTCGTCCAAGACGTTCCGCCGCCGGCGCAGCGCGGCAGCGTCCACACCGTCCAGCGAACCGGGGCCAGCACCTCGATGTCCGTGCACAGCCAGCAGGCGGCGTCGCACCAGGCCGCCCATCCCGAATTCCCCAAGCACGTCGTCACCGCCGTGCTCGTCTCGCACGACGGCGAACGCTGGCTCCCCGATGTCCTGACCGGGCTCCTCGGACAGGACCGCCCGGTGCAGGACGTCATCGCCGCCGACACCGGGAGCGCCGATTCCTCCGCCACGCTGCTCACCGAGGCGTTCGGTCCCGACCGTGTGCTGCACCTGGCCCGCCGCACCGGCTTCGGGACGGCCGTCGCCGAGGCCGCCCGCACCGCGCCCGTGCTCACTCCGGACGACCTCCCCTACCTCAAGCGCCCCAGCGCCTGGGACCCGGTGACCCGCACCTGGGACACCAGCACCTACGACCTGCCCGAGTTGCCCTTCGGCGAGCCCGTCCACTGGCTGTGGCTCCTCCACGACGACGCCGCCCCCGAACCCGCCGCGCTCGCCGAGCTGTTGCGGCAGGCCGACGCCAGCCCCTCGGCCGTCATCGTCGGCGCCAAGCAGCGCGGCTGGTACGACCGCAGACAGCTCCTCGAAGTGGGCGTCTCCATCGCCAGCAGCGGTCGCCGCTGGACCGGACTCGACCGTCGCGAGCAGGACCAGGGCCAGCACGACCAAGTCCGGCCCGTCCTGTCCGTCTCCACCGCCGGCATGCTGATCCGGCGCGACATCTTCGAGCGGCTCGGCGGCTTCGACCGCAGACTCCCCCTGATGCGTGACGACGTCGACCTGTGCTGGCGCGCCCAGACCGCCGGCCACCGGGTCCTCGTCGCCCCGACCGCCGTCCTGCGGCACGCCGAGGCGTCCTCCCGCGAGCGCCGCTCCATCGACTGCGCCGGCCGGCTCGGCGGCAGCCCGCACCGCATCGACAAGGCCGCCGCGGCCTACACCCTGCTCGTCAACGCCCGCACCCGCGTGCTGCCCTGGATCCTCATCCGCCTCGTCCTCGGCACCCTGCTGCGCGTGCTGGCCTATCTCGTCGGCAAGCTGCCTGGCCGCGCCCTCGACGAGACCGCCGGGCTGCTGGGCACCCTGCTGCGGCCCGGCCTCGTCATCGCCGCCCGGCGCCGCCGGAAGCGGATCGCCGACCCGGGCACCGACCCCAAGGAGCTGCGTCCCCTTTTCCCGCCCCCCCTCGCCACCGTCCGGGCCACCATCGAGCAGGCCGCGGGCGGCCTCGCCCGCCGCTCCGAGCCCGCCACGGCGTCCCGCGGCCGGCACGGCGGCGCCGTCGAGTCGGGACCGACCGACGAGGACACCGACTCGCTCGACATCGAGCAGTTCGCCCGCGTCCGCCGCCTGGCCCGCCGCCCGGGGCCGATGCTCGTCCTCGCCCTCCTCCTGGCCTCGCTGCTGGCCTGCCGCGATCTCATCAGCGGCGGCGTCCTCACCGGCGGCGCCCTGCTGCCCGCCCCCGGCGACGCGGGCGCGCTGTGGGACCGGTATCTGGGCACCTGGCAGCCCGTCGGCACGGGCGGCACCGAATCCGCGCCGCCCTACCTCGCCTTCCTCGCCCTGCTCGGCTCCGCGCTGCTGGGTGGCACCGGACCGGCCATGACGCTGCTGCTGGTCGCCTGCGTGCCGCTGGCCGGCGCCAGCGCCTACTTCTCGTCGCGTCCGCTGCTGATGTCCCGGCTGCTGCGCGCCTGGGCGAGCATCGCCTATGCCTTCCTGCCCGCCGTCACCGGGGCGCTCGCCGGGGGCCGGATCGGCACCGCGGTGCTGGCCGTGCTGCTGCCCCCGCTCGCCCGCACCGCCGTCACCGCGGCCGGGCTCACCACCGCCGAGGGCCGCGGTTCCTGGCGCGCGGTCTGGGCCTGCGCGCTGCTGCTCACCGCGGGCACCGCGTTCACGCCCGTCATCTGGCCCATGGCCGTGGCGCTCGCCGTCTGCGCCGTCGCGCTGCCGCTCGCCTCCGAGCCCGGTGTCCGGCAGGCCAAGGCCGCCCGGCTCGGCGCGCTGCTGGTCACCCCGCTCGTCCTGCTGGGCCCCTGGTCCTGGTCGGTCCTGCTGAGCCCCTCGGACTTCCTGCACGAGGTCGGGCTCCGCTTCGAAACGGCCCAGGCGAGCCCTTTCCAGCTCCTCAACATCAACCCCGGCGGCCCCGGCACCCCCGGCACCTGGCTGCTCGGCGGCCTGCTCCTGGCCGCCCTCGGCGCGCTGCTCCGGCAGGAGCGGCGGCTGGCCATCATCACCGCCTGGGCCGCCGCCCTGGTCGCCCTGGTGTTCGCCGTCTGGTCCGACGGCGACGGCTGGGCCGGGCCGGCCACCCTCGTCTACGGGATCGCGCTGCTGAGCGCCGCCGTGCTCGGCGCCGACGGCGCCCGGTACCGGGTGGCCGCGCAGAGCTTCGGCTGGCGCCAGCCCGTCGCCGTCGCCGTCGCGGGCGCCGCCGCGGCCGGTCCGCTGCTGGTCGCCGCCGGCTGGATCCTCGGCGGCGCGGCCGGTCCGCTGGAGCGCGGCGACCCCGAGCAGGTCCCCGCGTTCGTCGCCGAGGAGAGCTCCACCCAGGACCAGGCCCGCACCCTGGTCCTCGCGGGCGAGGGCGAGAGCACGGAAGGCCCGGCCGACCGCGTCACCTACACCCTTGTGCGCGGCTCCGGCGCCCGGCTCGGCGACGCCGACCTGGCCCGGCTGATCGGCGAGGACTCCTCGCTGAGCGAGGCCGTCGGCGATCTGGTGGCCGGTTCCGGCGCCGACCAGACCGCCGTCCTCGCCGGCTACGCGGTGCGGTATGTGCTGGTCCAGGACGGCTCGCCGCACGAGCTGCACCGGGTGCTCGACACCACGCCCGGCCTCCAGCGGCTCAGCCAGGAGGACGGCAGCGCCCTGTGGCGGGTGGACCGCGAGGTCGCCCGGGTCATGATCAGGCCCGCCGAGGAGGGCGCCGGCGCCGAGCCCGTCTCCGTGCCGGCCGGCGCGGTCGAGGTCCACACGGACGTGCCCGAGGGACCGGCCGGCCGCACGCTGCGCCTGGCCGACGCCGCGTCCGCCGGCTGGCAGGCGTCCCTGAACGGCGAGCCGCTGTCGCCCGTCACCGTCGACGGCTGGGCCCAGGGATTCGAACTGCCCGCGGGCGGCGGCCGGTTGGACGTCGTGTACGAGACCTCGGCCGGGCACACCGGGTGGGTGTGGTTCCAGGGCCTCTCCCTGCTCGTGCTGGGCGTGCTCGCGCTGCCGGGCCGCCGCCGCGAGCTCGACGACGACCTGCCCGAGGAGCCGCCCGCCGGCCCCGCGCCGCAAGGCCGCCGGGCCCGCCGGGAGGCCGCCGCCGCCGCGGTGGCCGCCGCCCCCGCGCCGCCCGACGAGCCGCCGGGCGCGCACCCGCCGCCGTACGCGCCGGACCAGCGGCCCGAGGCCGGGCCGGAGCCCGTGCCCCAGGGCCAAGAGCCCTACCCCGGCTACCCGGGCCCCTACCAGGACCCCGGCACCTACTATCCGGACGGTCAGCCCATCCCGCAGCAGCAGCCCTACGGCGGCTGGGACGACCAGGGGTACGACCAGAGTTATGTCGCGCCGTACGACTACCCGGCCGACTACGGCGACGGGAGCAACCAGTCGTGAACCGCGCCACCATCTCCCTGCTCGCCGCCCTCGCCGCGCTCGTCGCCGTCACGGGCTTCGCCACGCTCCGCCCCGACGACGGCACCGGGCGGGAGACCCTGGAGTACGAGAGCCCGCGTCCGGTCGAGCGCGCCGCGCTCACCTGCCCCCGGCCCACCGCCGCCGAGTCGGCCACGACCTGGTACACCGCGTACACCCCGGCCGACGACGCCCCGTACCCCGAGGACGGTGACGGCGAGGAGACCGGCGACAGCGCCGCCCTGCTGCCCGCGCCCGAACACACGCCGGGCACGGAGGCGGACGAGTCCGGGGACGCGGAGGAGAACGCGGAGGAGAACGCGGAGGGCCTGGACAACGGAGAGGCCGGGGACGCCGAGCCGGTGGTACCGCTCCAGGAGCCGGGCCTGCCCGTCGCGGCCCGCGTCCGCGACGCCGACACCCCCGCCCTGACCGGGACCGCCGAACAGCGGCTCGCCCCGGGCTGGACCGTGCAGCAGACCACGAGCGTTCCGTCCGGTCCGGGCCGTGGCCTGCTGGGCACCTCCTGCCAGACGCCCGACACCGAGTTCTGGTTCGCCGGGGCCAGCACCGCCGAGACCCGGCACGACTACGTCCACATCACCAACCCCGACGGAGCCGCCACGGTGGTCGACATCGACCTCTACGGTCCCGAGGGCAGGCTGGAGTCAGACGCCGGACAGGGCATCACCGTGCCCGCCGGCTCCTCCGTCCCGATCCGGCTCTCCACGCTGAACAGCGAGCCGCAGACGAACCTCGCCGTACATGTCACCGCCCGCACCGGCCGGATCGGCGCCCTGGTCGAGGCCGTCGACGAGCGGCTCGGCGCGGACTGGCTGCCGCCCGCCGGGGCCCCCTCCGGCCGCGTGGTCCTGCCCGGCATCCCGGCCGACGCCGAGTCCGTGCGGCTGGTCGTCTTCGCGCCGGGCGAGGAGGACCTCGCGCTCGACGTCGGCCTGGCCGGACCCGGCGGCACGATCACCCCGGCCGGCTACGAGACGGTGTCCGTCCACGCCGGGACGCTCACCGCCGTGGACCTGGAGGACCTCACCCAGGGCGAGCCCGGCTCCCTGGTCCTCACCCCGGCCTCCGGCTCGGGCACCGGCACGGTCGCCGCCGCGCTGCGCGTCACCATGGGCGACGGCGAGGAGCAGGAGATGGCGTTCATCCCGGCCACCGCGCCCGTCGAGCGGCGCGCCAGTGTCTCCGGCAACACCGCCTCGGGCACCGAGCTGTCCCTGGTGGCCCCCGACGAGGCGGCCGAGGTCGAGGTCACGTACTCGGCGGGCGCCGAGGGCGGGGAGCCCGTCACCGAGACCCACACGGTGGAGGCGGGCACCACGCTGGTCCTGGCCCCGGAGCTCCCCGACTCCACCGAGGGCCAGTTCGCGGTGACGGTCCGGCACACGGGCGGCGGCTCGCTGTACGCCTCACGGACTCTCACCGCCGAGTCGGACGGCGCGACGACGTTCACCGTCCAGACGCTCCCCGACGACCGTTCGACCGTCGCCATCCCGGACACCCGTCAGGACCTGTCGATCCTGACGGACTGAGGACGGGGAGCCGCCCCCGGCCTTCGGCCGTCAGTCCTGGCCGTACTTCGGGTCCACGGACTCCGGGCTGAGCCCGAGCAGCTCCGCGGCCTGCTCCACGACCACCTCGTGCACGAGTTGCGCGCGCTCGTCCCGGTCCCGGGCGCGCAGCTCCACCGGGCGTCGGTAGACCACGATGCGGTCGGGCTGGCCACCCCTGGCCCGGATCACGCCGCCCAGCGGCACGCCGTCCACGTCCGCGGGGCCCGAGCCGTTTCCCGCACGCGGCAGCCAGGGCACCTCCTGCACGCCGAAGTCCACTCCGGCGAGCTGGGGCAGCCGGCGCCGCAGCCGTTCCGCCGAGTCGTGCACCAGGGAGTCGAAGGTGTCCGCCCGGCTGACAGCCAGCGGCACCTGCGGTGGCGCCACGGGTCCGCGCATGCCGCGGCCGTGCCGATCCCGGTGCCGATGACGGTCGGCCGGGCCGGACGGAACCGGGGGGACGCTGCTGGATTTGTCCATCGCCTCTGACCTTAGAGGACTTCCGGCCCCGGGGTGAGAACACCGTCGTCACGCGCCACCACGGCCCCACGACACGGTGGCGCGAGGCCGGGGTGAGTCGTCGCGGCCCGCTTTGGAGTGCGGTACGGTCCAACATCGTGAGCCCCGTACGTCGCTGTTCGCGCACCGCGTGCGCCCGCCCCGCCGTGGCGACGCTCACCTATGTCTACGCGGACTCCACGGCCGTGCTCGGCCCGCTCGCCACCTACGCCGAGCCGCACTGCTACGACCTGTGCGCCCAGCATGCGGAGCGGCTGACCGCCCCCCGGGGCTGGGAGGTCGTCCGGCTGGCCGTCGATCCCGGCCTGGTGCGGACCAGCGCGGACGACCTGGAGGCGCTCGCCGACGCGGTCCGCGAGGCCGCCCGCACCCCCGTCGGCCGGACGGCGAGAGCCGAGGGCCCGCCCGAGGGCGCCGACCCCATGGAGGTCGCCCGCCGCGGGCACCTGAGGGTCCTCCGCTCGCCGGAGCGATAAAGCTGCCCGGTACATTGAGGAGCGCGCGCACCCGACAGCACCCGCCCCCATCAATCGACTCCCAGACAAGGGGTTAGCTGTGCCGGATCTGTCACAGATTGTGAAGGCATACGACGTACGCGGAGTGGTCCCCGACCAGTGGGACGAGCGGCTGGCCGAGCTCCTCGGTGCCGCGTTCGCGGAGATCACCGGAGCGTCCGCCGTCGTCATCGGCCATGACATGCGCCCGTCCTCCCCCGGCCTGGCCGGCGCCTTCGGCCGGGGCGCCGCGGCGCGCGGGGCGGACGTCACCGAGATCGGCCTGTGCTCCACCGACCAGCTGTACTACGCCAGCGGCGCCCTGGACCTGCCGGGCGCGATGTTCACCGCGAGCCACAACCCCGCGCAGTACAACGGGATCAAGATGTGCCGCGCGGGCGCCAAGCCCATCGGCCAGGACAGCGGCCTCGCCGAGATCCGCGCCCTCGTCGAGGGCTGGCTGGCGGAGGGCCCCCCGGTCCCGGCCGCTTCGCCCGGCGGGCTGGCCCAGCGCGATGTCCTCAAGGACTACGCGGCCCACCTGCGCGGCCTGGTGGACCTCACCGCCATCCGCCCGCTGAAGGTCGTGGTCGACGCGGGCAACGGCATGGGCGGGCACACCGTCCCGACCGTGTTCGAGGGGCTGCCCCTGGAGCTCGACCCCATGTACTTCGAGCTGGACGGCACCTTCCCCAACCACGAGGCCAACCCGCTCGACCCCGCGAACATCGTGGACCTCCAGGCCCGCGTGAAGGCCACCGGCGCCGACCTCGGCCTCGCCTTCGACGGCGACGCCGACCGCTGCTTCGTCGTGGACGAACGCGGCGAGCCCGTCCCGCCCTCCGCCATCACCGCCCTGGTCGCCGCCCGCGAGCTGGCCAAGGCGCCCGGCTCGGCCGTGATCCACAACCTGATCACCTCCTGGTCCGTCCCCGAGGTGGTCAAGGAGAACGGCGGCACCCCCGTCCGCACCCGCGTCGGCCACTCGTTCATCAAGGCCGAGATGGCCCGCACCGGCGCCATCTTCGGCGGCGAGCACTCCGCGCACTACTACTTCCGCGATTTCTGGAACGCGGACACCGGCATGCTCGCGGCCCTGCACGTCCTCGCGGCCCTCGGCGAGCAGGAAGGCCCGCTCTCCGGGCTCGTCGCCGCCTACGACCGGTACGCGGCCTCCGGCGAGATCAACAGCCGGGTCGAGGACCAGACCGGGCGCGCGGCGGCGGTCAAGGCCGCGTTCGCCGACCGGCCCGGCGTCACCCTCGACGAGCTGGACGGCCTCACGGTCACCGCCGCCGACTGGTGGTTCAACATCAGGCCGTCCAACACCGAGCCGCTGCTGCGCCTGAACATCGAGGCCCGCGACGCCACCACCGTCGACAAGATCCGCGACGAGGTGCTCGGCATCGTCCGCTCCTGAGCGGCGACCGAGCGCCGTCCGGCTCGCGATGCCGCCCCGGCGTCCCTCCGGGTAGGGTGATCGGCGGAAGCCACTCACCCGCGGAGGGACGCCATGCCGCTCGTCGAAGCCGCTCTGCTGGACATTCTCGCCTGCCCGGCGTGTCACGCCCCCCTGCGCGAGGACGGCCAGGAGCTGGTGTGCACCGGCGAGAGCTGCGGGCTGGCGTATCCGGTGCGGGACGGTGTTCCCGTCCTCCTGGTGGACGAGGCCCGCCGGACCGGCTGAGGCCCCTCTCGGCGAACGGACCGCGCATGATCGACGAATCGATGCTCGACACCCCGGACGAGCTGCTCCGCGCGGACCCGCACGGCCTGCTCCGCGCCGTCGCCGCCGGCGGCGCCCACGTCCGCACCGCGGCCCGGAGCGCGGAGGAGTCCGGGCTCGCCCGGATCTCGCCCGAGGGCCGCCCCGGTACCCTGCTCGTCGCCGGCGCCGGACCCGAGGTGCCGCTCGTGGCCGGGCTCCTGGGCGCCCTCGCCGGGGACGGCGCGCGCGTCACCCGCCTGCGACCCACCGGAGCGCTGGCCGCGCCGGGCGCGCTGACCTGGCCGCTGCCCCGCTGGGCCGGCCCGCTCGACCTGCTGCTCATCACCTCCGCCGAGGGCACCGAGCCCGGCCTCATGCTCCTGCTGGAGGCGGCCCATCGGCGCGGTTGCTCGGTCGTCACGGTCGCCCCCGGCGGCTCGCCGCTGGCCGACGTGACCGCGCAGCGGCGGAACCTCAGCCTCCCGTTCAGCCCGGCGCCCCGTCAGGAGACCACCGGCCACCCGGCCGCGCCCGGTCCGGCCTGGGCGCTGCTCACCCCGCTGCTGCTGCTCGGCGACCGGCTGGGCCTGTTCGACGCCGGCCCCGCCGCGATCCAGGGCCTCGCGGACCGGCTGGACGCTGTGGCCGAGCGCTGCGGCCCCTCGGTGCGGACGCACGAGAGCACCGCCAAGACGCTGGCCGCCGAGTTCGGCGCGACGCTGCCGCTGCTGTGGGCCGAGGGCCCGATAGCGCGCGCCGCCGCCCGGCACGCCGTGGCCACGCTCCACGCGCTCCCCGGCTGCCCCGCGCTCACCGCCGCGCTCCCCGAGGCCCTGACCGCCCACGGCGCGCTGCTCCACGGCACCCTCGGACCCGGTGCCGACCCGGACGACTTCTTCCGCGACCGGGTGGAGGAGCCGTCGCCGCTGAACGCGCGGGTGCTCCTGCTGCGCGACCGGTTCCCCGGCGCCGACGACGGCACCGCGAGCGCGGTCGGCGCCGCCCGCGATCTGGCCTTCGAGTTGGGCGTCGCGTTCAGCGAGCTGCCGACGGTGGAGGGCAGCGCCCCCCTGGAGATCGCGGGCGAGTTCATCGCGCAGCTCGACTTCACCGCCGTCTACCTGGCGCTCGCCACCGGAGCCCGCCTCTAGACCTCCGCCATACCCGTCTCTTGACAGTCACCGCAGTCACCGCAGTCACCGCAGTCACCGCAGTCACCGCAGTCACCGCAGTCACCGCAGTCACCGCAGTCACCGCAGTCACCGCATCCGCAGAAAGCACCCGCGCGCATGAACCGCCTCCACAACACCCTCCGGACCTATGCCTGGGGTTCGGCCACCGCCCTCCCCGAGCTGCTCGGCGCCGAGCCCACCGGGGAACCACAGGCCGAGCTGTGGATGGGAGCGCACCCCGCCGCGCCCTCGCGCGTCGACCGCGGTGCCGGGCACGTCCCCCTCACCGACGTCATCGCCGCCGACCCCGAGGGCGAGCTCGGCGAGGCCGCCGTCCGGGAGTTCGGGCCACGGCTGCCGTTCCTCCTCAAGCTGCTGGCCGCCGAGAGCCCGCTCTCCCTCCAGGTGCACCCCGACCGCCCCCAGGCACGCGCCGGCTACGCCGCCGAGGAGGAGCGGGGCCTGCCGGTGGACGCGCCGGACCGCAACTACAAGGACGCCAACCACAAGCCCGAGCTGATCTGCGCCCTCACCCCCTTCGACGGGCTGTGCGGCTTCCGCCCGGCGGCCGAGGCCGCCGACCTGCTGGAAGAGCTCGGCGTCGGCGCGCTGAAACCGTACGCGGACGCGCTGCGCGCCCACCCCGAGGGCGGCGCGCTGCGCGAGGTCCTCACCGCCGTGCTGACCGCGGACCCCGAGGCGATGGCCGAGACCGTCGCCGAGGCCGCCGAGGCGGCGGCCCGGCTGGGCGGCGCGTACGCCGTGTACGCCGAGCTGGCCCGGCACTTCCCGGGCGACCCGGGCGTGATCGCGGCGACGCTGCTCAACCGCGTCCGGCTCGAACCGGGCGAGGCGCTCTTCCTCGGCGCGGGCGTTCCGCACGCCTACCTGCGCGGCCTGGGTGTCGAGATCATGGCCAACTCCGACAACGTGCTGCGCTGCGGCCTCACCCCCAAACACGTGGACGTGCCCGAGCTGTTGCGCGTGGTCCGCTTCGAGGCCGGCGGCCCGGGCGTCCTGCGCCCCGCCGCCGCGCCCGGCGACGCCACGGGCGAGGAGGTGTACGCGACGCCGATCGACGAGTTCCGGCTCTCCCGCCACGTCCTGCCCGCCGGCTCCGCCCCCCGCCCGCTGCCCGACCGCACCGCGCAGATCCTGCTCTGCGTGGACGGCCGCGTCACCCTGCGCCCGACCGGGGGCGGCACCGAGAGTGACGCCGAACTGACTCTGGAACGCGGCGAGTCGGCCTACGCGCGAGCGGGCGAGCGCGTCTCGGCGGAAGGCCCCGGCACGCTTTTCCGCGCGACTGTCGCCCTGTAACCCCACCGGCCCGGTGGCCCGGGGGGTGAGATGGCCGGGATCCACCGGCCGTCTTGAGCGGCCCCCGGGCACCCGGTGTAGATTCGGCGTCGAAGTCGACGTCGCTGCTGATGGCAGTCGGGCGGCCCGCGGGCCGCCCGGCCGAGGGGAAAGAAGGCCCTCCGACGGACTGCGAAGCTCCGGACGCGCCGCTGGTCGAGGGCGCGCCCGCTGTCGCATCGTGTCCGCCATAGCTGATCTGTAAGGAGCAGCCGTCATGACAACGAGCGCAACCGCCGCTCAGGACTTCAAGGTCGCCGATCTGTCGCTGGCCGAGTTCGGCCGCAAGGAGATCATCCTCGCCGAGCACGAGATGCCCGGCCTGATGGCGATCCGCGAGGAGTACGCCGCGTCGCAGCCGCTGGCCGGCGCCCGCGTCACCGGTTCACTGCACATGACCGTCCAGACGGCCGTGCTGATCGAGACGCTGGTCGCTCTCGGTGCCCAGGTCCGGTGGGCGTCCTGCAACATCTTCTCCACCCAGGACCACGCCGCCGCCGCGATCGCCGCCGTGGGCATCCCCGTCTTCGCCTGGAAGGGCGAGACGCTCGAAGAGTACTGGTGGTGCACCGAGCAGGCCCTGGTCTGGCCGGACAGCCCGACCGGTGGCCCGAACATGATCCTGGACGACGGCGGTGACGCGACGCTCCTGGTCCACAAGGGCGTTGAGTACGAGAAGGCCGGCCGCGTGCCGGACGTGGCCACCGCCGAGAACGAGGAGCACGCCGTCATTCTCGGCCTCCTCACCCGCACGCTGGCCGAGTCGCCCCAGAAGTGGACGCAGCTCGCCTCCGAGATCCGGGGCGTGACGGAGGAGACCACCACCGGCGTCCACCGCCTGTACGAGATGTTCCGCGAGGGGACGCTCCTCTTCCCGGCCATCAACGTGAACGACTCGGTCACCAAGTCGAAGTTCGACAACAAGTACGGCTGCCGCCACTCGCTCATCGACGGCATCAACCGCGCCACGGACGTCCTGATCGGTGGCAAGGTCGCGGTCGTCTGCGGCTACGGCGACGTCGGCAAGGGCTGCGCCGAGTCGCTGCGCGGCCAGGGCGCGCGAGTGATCATCACCGAGATCGACCCCATCTGCGCGCTCCAGGCGGCGATGGACGGCTACCAGGTGGCCCGGCTCGAAGACGTCGTCGAGACCGCCGACATCTTCATCACCTGCACCGGCAACAAGGACATCATCCTGGCCGCCGACATGGCCCGGATGAAGCACCAGGCGATCGTCGGCAACATCGGCCACTTCGACAACGAGATCGACATCGCCGGTCTCACCAAGCTGCCCGGTGTCGTCAGGGACGAGATCAAGCCCCAGGTCCACACCTGGACCTTCCCGGACGGCCACAACATCATCGTCCTGTCCGAGGGGCGCCTGCTGAACCTGGGCAACGCCACGGGCCACCCCTCGTTCGTCATGTCCAACAGCTTCGCGAACCAGACGATCGCGCAGATCGAGCTGTTCTCGAAGACCAACGAGTACCCGACGGGCGTCTACACGATCCCCAAGCACCTGGACGAGAAGGTCGCCCGCCTGCACCTGGACGCGCTCGGCGCCAGGCTGACCGAGCTCCGCCCGGAGCAGGCCGCGTACATCGGCGTCCCGGTCGAGGGTCCGTACAAGTCCGAGCACTACCGGTACTGACCGACGCGAGGGCCGAGGGTGCCCGACCGCGCCGCACCGCACTGCGGCCGGGCACCCCACGCCCCGCTTCGATCCCCGCCATGCCCCGCGGCCGATACAGCCTCCACGACCCGCACGACGGGACCCCGCTCGGTGAGGAGCGCTTCCACTGCGCCCCCGGCCCGAGCGGCTGGCGTTACGTGTCCCAGACCTTCGGCCCGGCCGGATCGCCCGCCGGGTCCGTCGATCTGACCCTGGACCGGCTCGGCCGCCCGATCCGGCTCGAACTGCGCGCCGGCGGCTGGCGGGTGCGCGGCGCCGCGCTCAACGGCGTGACCTGGGTCCGGATGGCCGAGGAGACCGGAGAGCGGGCCGAGGAGGACAACGCGCCCGCCCGCGCCTTCACCGGCGCGTCCCCGGCGTTCCTCGTCGCCACCGCCCGCCTGCTCCGGCTCACCGACACCCCCGGACAGGGCGTCCGCGTCCGGCTGCTCGCTTTCGCCCCGCTCACGCTGGCCGCGCGGGTGCGCGACGAGACCTGGACGCTGACCGGCAGCGAGGTCCACACCCCCGAGGACGGGAACGGCACGCTGACCGTGGACGCCTACCACGTCGACGACATGGAGACCGGGGAGCGCCACGCCGTCCACCTCGCGGGCGACGTCGTGCTGGCCGCGCCCGGCGTCGAGCTGGAGGACCTGGACACCCCGCCCACGGACTTCAGGACGGCGGAGTGAACCCGGTGGTCCGCTCCGGCCCGGGCTCCTGCCGCGCCTCCCGCTGGGGGCGCGACTCCTGTCGGGGCTCCGGCTGAACAGCCGGTATGGGGGGAGTGAGCGGCGCGCCGGGCGCCGCCGACGGGGCAGGCGGCGAGCCGAACGCGCGCTCCGCCTCCCGCCGCTGCCGCTCCGCGAGCACCCCACTCAGATACGCGGCCGGATGCGTCCCGGCCGGCGCCGGGGCGCCCACCCGCTCCACCACGTCACCGGCCAGCCGCACCGCCATCGACCACGCGACCCGCTCGTCCAACTGCTCCATCCGCGCCAGGTACTGCCGCACCGCGAGCCACAGCCCGTCCGGCACCCGGGACAGATCCAGCCCGGCGAACTCACCGGCCAGCGCGGGCGGAGGCGGCGGCATCGGCGCGGCCGTCCGCCCACTGCCCGGGATCCGCTCCCGCACCACCAGCGTGCCCGCGAAGATGTCCCCCAGCCGGCGTCCCTCCGCCGAGACCAGCGAGGTGATGACCGGCGCGGCCCCCGCGCTGATCACCGTCTCGACGAACCCGACCACCCCGCGCACCAGCGCGTGCCGGAACCGGATGGGCCCGCCGTCGCGCCGCACCACCCGCAGCCCGAAGACCAGCTTGCCCAGCGAACGGCCCCGGCTCAGCGTCTCCACCGCCACCGGCCCGCCCACCAGGACCAGGATCAGCAGCGCCACCTGCACGGCCGCGGCGGCGGCCGAACCGAGCGGCAGCACCGTGCTCAGCAGAACGACGGACAGCAGCAGATAACCGCCGACGAAGACCGTCAGATCGAGGGCGACGGCCATGATCCGGCTCGGCAGACGAGCGGGCTGCAACCCGAGGACGACCGCGTCGCCCGTCACCACCTGACTCATCCGCGCTCCCACCAGATCCACTCTCCGCCGGACAGTCTGTCACTGCCGTCTGACAAGCTCTGAACTATGGATCTCGACGTCTTCGTCGCCGCGCACCGGGCGGAGTGGGACAGGCTGGAGTCACTGCTGCGCCGCTCCCGCCGGCTCACCGGTGCCGAGACGGAGGAGCTGGTCGAGCTCTACCAGCGCACGGCGACCCATCTGTCGCTGATGCGCGCCTCGGCTCCCGACCCGGTCCTCACCGGCCGCCTGACCACCCTCGTCGCGCGCGCCCGCAGCGTCGTGGTCGGCACCCGCAGGGCGACCTGGCGCGACGCCGTGAGCTTCTTCACCGCCGGGTTCCCCGCCGCCTGTTACCGCACGCGGCACTGGTGGGTGCCCACGGCCCTGGTGTTCACCGCCGTGGTGGCGGCCCTGGGCTGGTGGATCGCGGAGAACCCCGAGGTGCGCGCGACGATGGCCGCCCCCGAGGACCTGCGGGAGATGACCCGCCCCGGCGGAGCCTACGAGTCGTACTACTCCAGCAGTCCGGCGGCGGCCTTCTCGGCCCAGGTCTGGACGAACAACCTGCAAGTCGCGGGTATGTCCCTCGCGTTCGGCGCTCTGCTCGGCCTGCCCGTGCTGTGGGTCCTCCTGCAGAACGCGGTGAACGTGGCCACCGGCGTCGGACTCATGGCGTCGGCGGACCGGCTCGACGTCTTCCTCGGCCTGATCCTCCCGCACGGCCTGCTGGAGCTGACCGCCGTCTTCGTCGCCGGTGGCGTCGGTCTCCGCCTGGGCTGGACGGTGATCGACCCGGGCCCGCGCCCGCGCCTCGCCGCCCTCGCCCAGGAGGGCCGCGCGGCGATCGGCATGGCCATCGGACTGCTCGTGGTGCTGCTGATCTCGGGAGTGATCGAGGGGTTCGTGACCCCCTCCGGCCTGCCCACCTGGGCCCGCATCACCATCGGCGTGGTGGCCGAGCTGGCCTTCCTGACCTACGTCTTCGTGCTGGGCCGCCGCGCCGTGGCGGCCGGCGAGACCGGCGACATGGCGGCGGCCGACCGCGAGGACGAGGCCCCGGTCGCGGCGTGACTTGACGCTGCCGTCACGAGCGCGTAATGTTCTCCGAGCTGCCACTGAGCCGCCGGGTGACCCGGGGGACGTGGAGGCACTCCTGCCACCGAGTGTGGCGCCCA